>CAMLHL010000102.1 GCA_946479855.1 uncultured Pseudomonadota bacterium | reverse complement strand
TCCTGAAGGGCGAAAAGTGCTTCACCGACAAGTGCGCCATTGAGCGTCGTTCCTATGCTCCTGGCCAGCACGGCCAGAAGTCCGGTGCCCGCCTGTCCGACTACGGCGTGCACCTGCGCGCCAAGCAGAAAATTCGCCGTGTTTATGGCGTTCTCGAAGGCCAGTTCCGCAAGACCTTTGCCGAAGCTGATCGCCGCAAGGGCCAGACCGGTGAGAACCTGCTCCAGTTGCTCGAAGCGCGCCTGGACTCCGTCGCTTACCGCATGGGTTTTGGTGCTTCCCGCTCCGAATCCCGCCAGGTCGTCCGTCACAACGGCGTTCTGGTTAACGGCAAGCGCGTCAATATTCCTTCGTTTATCGTCAAGCCGGGTGATGTTGTCCAATTGACCGATCGCGCACGTGCTTCCCTGCGTTGCAAGGCTGCCCTCGAGGCTGCTGAGTCCCGCGGTTTCCCGGAGTGGATCTCCGTGGACGTCAAGGAAGGCAAGGGCACGTTCAAGGCTATGCCGCAACGTTCCGAATTGCCGGCGACCCTGAACGAAGGTCTCGTCATCGAACTTTACTCGAAGTAAGCACTGAGCAGAGGATCTAGCCCATGCAAAGCAGTGGACTTCTCAAACCCCGCATTATCGACGTGCAGAGCGTGTCGCCCGTGCAAGCCAAGGTGGTCATGGAGCCGTTTGAACGCGGTTATGGCCACACTCTTGGTAACGCATTGCGTCGCATCCTACTGTCTTCGATGGTCGGTTATGCACCGACCGAAGTCGGCATCGACGGCGTGCTGCATGAGTACTCCACCGTTGATGGCGTACAGGAAGATGTGGTCGATATCCTTCTTAACCTGAAGGGTATTGTCTTCAAGTTGCACAACCGTGACGTGGTTAACCTGAAGCTGGCGAAGGAAGGTGAAGGCGTCGTTCGCGCTGGTGATATCGAATTGCCGCACGACGTCGAGATCATCAATCCGGAACACGTGATTGCTCATCTTTCTCCCGGCGGCAAGCTGGCCATGGAGATCAAGGTCGAGAAGGGGCGCGGTTATGTGCCGGGCAACGTTCGCAATCTTGGCGATGCCAAAACCATCGGCAAGCTGGTTTTGGACGCGTCCTTCAGCCCGATCCGTCGCGTTGCCTATGCGGTCGAAAGTGCCCGTGTCGAGCAGCGTACCGATTTGGATAAGCTGATCGTCGATATCGAGACCAACGGTGTGGTCGAGCCGGAAGAGGCAATTCGTTACGCCGCTCGCGTGCTGATGGAACAGCTTTCCGTATTTGCTGATCTGGAAGGTACTGCTCCTGTGGCCGAGGCTTCCAAGCCGGCCCAAGTGGATCCGGTACTTCTTCGCCCAGTTGATGATCTCGAACTGACGGTACGTTCTGCGAACTGCCTGAAGGCCGAGAACATCTACTACATCGGCGATCTTATCCAGCGCACCGAGAATGAACTTCTCAAGACCCCGAATCTGGGTCGCAAGTCGTTGAATGAGATCAAGGAAGTGCTGGCCGCACGCGGCCTGACCCTTGGCATGAAACTGGAAAACTGGCCGCCCGCCGGTCTGGAAAAGGCGTAAGCCTTTTCCCGCCCGGGCAGTCAAGGGACGCCTGCAGAATATAGAAAGGATTAACCATGCGTCACCGCAATGGACTTCGCAAACTGAACCGCACCAGCAGCCATCGTCTTGCGATGCTGCGCAACATGACCGTTTCCCTGCTCAAGCACGAGGCCATCAAGACCACGTTGCCGAAGGCCAAGGAACTGCGCCGTGTTGTTGAACCGATGATTACCCTCGGCAAGAACCCGACGCTGGCTAACAAGCGTCTGGCCTTCGACCGTCTGCGCGACCGCGATATCGTGGTCAAGCTGTTTGCCGAAATCGGCCCGCGCTATGCAACCCGTCCGGGTGGCTACCTTCGCATTCTGAAGTGTGGCTTCCGTGTCGGCGACAACGCCCCGATGGCGTTCGTCGAGTTGCTCGATCGTCCGGAGCCGAGCGAGGCTGTGGAAATCGAAGAAGCTGCCGAATAAGCTGCTTTCAGGTTCAAATGTCAAAAGGCCGGGATTCCCGGCCTTTTGCTTTTATGTCTTGGACTATGAAATCCCTCAAGGACAATCGATAAGCATCAAGGAGATGTCGTCGTTGGCCGCACTGTTCGCCATATGACTGGCCAGCGCAGCTTCTATTTTGGCGAAGCGATCGCTTGGGGAGGTGTTGGCAGCAACCGCTATCAGCCTAGGGGTTCCAAATTGCTCGTTTTGCTGGTTGGTGGCTTCCAGCAGGCCGTCGGAGCAGAGCATCAGCTGACTTTCTTGCTCCCAGGTAAAACGGACGGGGTGGGCGTCGAGTTCGTCGCTGCTGATGATGCCTAGGGGGAGGTGATCAGATGGAAAACTTCGGGCCACACGCCCCCATCGATCTAGCTGGAATGCTTCGGGCGTGCCGCCGACCCAAATCTCTCCTTCTCTGCGCTCTTCATCCAGACAAACCAGTGTTACCGCGACAAAGCGACCGAGCGGGATGGACTCTTTCAGTTGCTGATTGAATTCGAGGATGATTTCCCGGACTGGCCGGCCGAGTTTTGTCATACGGTAGAACAGGGCGAGCACGGGGAGAACGCTGATTGCCGCAGTCAATCCATGGCCTGTCGCATCGGCCAGCAGTGCGTAGAGCGCTCCCTCTGGCGAGCGGGCAGCGGCCACGATATCGCCACTGAAATGCTCGGCTGGAATGACCTTATAGCGTAGCCGGGGATCTTGCAGGCCGCGGCGATGCAACTGCTTTTCCATCAACCGCAGGGCAAGCTGCTGTTCAGTCTGAGTCTGGTCGTAGTAATCCTGTAGCTGTCGGGCGTTTTCACGCAGTTTCTGCTCGGTTTGCTTGCGTTCTGAAATATCACGGATGACGCCAATGAACATTTGCTGGTTATCCAGCATGATGCAGCTGACCGCAATGGTTGCCGGAAAGCGATGTCCGTTTTTGTGCTGTGCTTCCAATTCTCGTTCGGTGCCGATGAGTTGGGGCGGGTTGCTTGGCGCCGGTCTCTCTCCATCGTTGTCGAGGGGGGAGCGTTGTGCGGTTGGCACCAGTAGGGTTAGATTTTTGCCGATCAATTCATCGGCTGACCACCCGAAGATCCTCTCAGTGGATTGATTAACCGAAACGATGATGCCGCGCTCGTCGCTGGTTACGATGGCGTCGAGAACGTTGTCGGAAATCGCCTGGACGCGACGCAAAGCGTTGATTGACTCCTGCTGCATGGTCAGCGAGCGCTGCATTGAGCGTAGTTTGGCCTCGAGCACGACAAAGTTGATTGGCTTGGTCAGATAATCATCAGCGCCCGCCTCCAGGCCTTCGACCAAATTTTCATCGCGATTGAGCGCCGACAGGAAGATGATCGGTTGCCAGCGGTCGTTGCACATTGCCTTGATCTGGCGAGCCGCCTCAAATCCGTCCATGACCGGCATCATGATATCCAGCAGCACCAGATCGGGGGATTCCGCTTTGAAACGCCGGACTGCCTCCTCTCCGTTCTCGGCCAGAATGACTTCGTGTCCAAGTTTTTTTAGGAATACCTGAAGAATGTGCAGATTGGTACGGTTGTCATCTACCGCCAGCACCTTCATCTTGTTCATGGGTGAAGTCATGGCCGATTATTGCTTCTGATTGCAGTCGATGGTGGCGACAGCAATGTTGCCGCAACCTTCATAAGTGATATTGCTAAAGCTTAGCAAGCGAGCCAAGGCGATGCCGCGACCATTCGGATCGAAGGCGCGCTCGGGAGCCATTTCAAGATACTCCCGCCATTTGAACCCCCGTCCCTGATCGCTGATTCGCAGCGTGATCTTGCCGTCGCGGCGGAGATAGTTGAGGCGGACGGTCTTGTCCACGTTTTCGGCCAGCCTGGCACGCCGATCAATTTCGGCTTGCCAGCCATCCTCCTGCTTGAGGCGAGTCTTTTCTGCATAACAGAGACCCAGGTTGCCATGCTCAACGGCATTGATCAGCAATTCCGAGATGCCGATCACAGCGCTGTCCGGGTTTGGACAGGCCTGTGCTATGAAGGAGGCGAGCTGGCTGGCTTCGTTGATCGTGCGGATGGAGAGTTCGGCGCTGTCGAGAAACTGCAGCGAATTGACGTGCCGGTGCAGTTGGCGGTTCAGCTTGTTGCGCGCCTCGGCATCGTTCAAGGCCGCGTGGACGATGGCAAGGAGGCTATCCCGGCGGTATGGTTTGGTCAGGTAATAGTAGGCCCCGGCTTCAAGACCCTCGCGAATTTGCTCGGCTGAGCTGGCCGCTGTCTGCATGATGACCGGAATCGAGGCGAGCCGGGGAGTGCTTTTGATCCGTTTGAGCAATCCGATACCGTCAAGCACTGGCATCATGCGGTCCAGCAGGATCAGCTTGAAAGCCTGGTCGGGACTCTGCAGCCGTTGCCAGGCCGCTTCACCGCTAGCGGCGGTTTCGACGACGAAAGGCGCTTCTCCCTCAAAATAGTCGACCAGGATTTCCAGGTTCAGCGGTTCGTCATCGACCAGCAGAACGCGCGTTTCAGTCATTTGATTTCGGGGTCCCCATCCAGCAATTCAACGGCAGGGTAACGACATGGCAGAAGCCGTTCCCTGGATTGTTATGGGCAACAATCGTACCACGGTGCCGGGCAACCGTTGTCCGGCAAATCGCCAGCCCGAGAGCAAGGCCAACGGTAGCGCTCTCGATTGAACTGCTGTGCACCCACTTGGCGAAGCCGCGCTCCAGTTCGTTTGCGGAGATGGCGGCGCCTTCTTCAATGGATGGCAAAGACTCCCTCTTTCTGGGCCTCTGCGCCGGGGCGCCCCGCCGGCGGATGGCGGGCGTCGTACGCCGTAGCCCGGATGCTCATGAACTTGAACTATCTGCCCCCCGCGCTTCCTGTTGTTGCAGGGTCCACATCCGCGCATAGTGGCCGCCAGCGGCGAGTAGAGCAGCATGCGTGCCGCGCTCGATAATATGCCCGCCGCTCATGACCAGGATTTCGTCAGCGTTCATTACGGTCGACAGGCGATGGGCGATGACCAGCGTGGTGTGGCCGATGGCGACCTGCTCCAGTTGGCTCTGGATGGCGCGTTCGGTGGCGGAATCGAGGGCCGAGGTGGCCTCGTCGAAAATCAGGATAGGCGGGTTCTTGAGCAGGGCCCGGGCAATCGCGACGCGCTGCTTCTCGCCGCCAGAGAGCTTCAGTCCGCGCTCGCCGACCCTGGTTTCATATTTCTGGGGCAGCGACTCGATGAAGTCGTGCAGTTGGGCGGCACGAGCTGTGGCGAAAACTTCGTCACGGCTGGCGTCCGGACGGCCGTAGTTGATGTTGTAGAAAATGCTGTCATTAAACAGTACGGTGTCCTGCGGCACGATGCCGATGGCGGCGCGCAGGCTGCTCTGCTTGAGTGCGCGCAGGTCGTGGCCGTTGATGCGGATAGCCCCGCCGGTGACGTCGTAGAAACGGTAGAGCAAGCGCGACAGTGTCGATTTGCCGGCACCCGAGTGGCCGACCACGGCGATCGTCTTGCCCGGAGCAATGGCAAAGCTGAGATTTTTCAGAATCTGGCGATCCGGGTCGTAGGCGAAATCCACCGCATCGAAATTGATCTGCAGGGGGCCGTCGGGCAGATCGCGGGCATCCGGGGCATCGGCAATTTCGCGGTTTTCCTTGAGCAGGTTGAACATCCGTTCGATGTCGGTGAGCGCCTGGCGGATTTCGCGATAGACGACTCCAAGGAAATTCAGCGGCATATAGAGCTGGATCAGGAAGGCATTGACCAGCACTAGGTCGCCGATGGTCATCCGGCCATCGACCACGCCGCTTGCCGCCCGCCACATCATGGCCGTGACGCCGAGGGCGATGATTGCCGCCTGGCCGAGGTTGAGGAGCGCCAGCGTGGTTTGGCTGCGGGTTGCCGCCTCTTCCCATTTGATCAGTTGCTCGTCGTAGCGCCGGGATTCCCAGCCTTCGTTGTTGAAATACTTGACCGTCTCGTAGTTGAGCAGACTATCGACAGCCCGGGTATTCGCCGCCGAGTCGCTTTCATTGACGGTGCGGCGGATGTCGATGCGCCAGTTGCTGACCTTGACGGTGAACACGATATAGGCGGTCAGCGATAGCAAGGTAATGAGGACGAAACCGAAGTCGTACTTGACGAACAGGATGCCGAGAACCAGGCCGATCTCGACCAGGGTCGGCAGAATCGAGTACAGCGTGTAGGAAATCAGGCTGGAGATCGAGCGGCTGCCGCGTTCGATGTCGCGTGACACGCCGCCGGTCTGCCGCTCGAGGTGAAAACGCAGTGACAGCGCATGCAGGTGGCGGAAGACTTCTAGCGATACTTGGCGAACCGCACGCTGGGTGACGCGGGCAAAGAGGATTTCTCGCAGTTCGGTGAACAGCGAAGTCGAGAAGCGTAGCATCCCGTAGAGCGCCAGCAGCAGGATGGGCAGTGCCAGCACTTGCTGGCTGGCCGAAAGACCGTCGATCATCTGTTTGAAGACAATCGGCACGCCGACATTGGTGACCTTGGCGGCGATCAGGCAGCCCATCGCCGCCAGCACGCGCAGGCGGTAGCGCCACAAATAGGGAAAGAGCGTGCGCAGCGTCAGCCAGATATGGGTTTCTGATAGTGCCTGGCCGGCGGGTGGTTTGGGGAGGGCGGTGGCGCGACGCATGGGGTGATCCGGGAGAGACGACGCCTGCGAGTATATGAAAACTGCCCGCTTTCCGGGAGAATCCACGATGTTTTGCATTTTTTGCCCAATTATGACAGTGGACCGTAATCTTCTCCCAAACAAGCACTGCACCCTGCGCGTCATGCCAATGCCGGCTGATCTCAACCAGTTCGGCGATGTCTTTGGCGGCTGGGTCATGGCCCAGGTTGACGTGGC
>CAMLHL010000101.1 GCA_946479855.1 uncultured Pseudomonadota bacterium | reverse complement strand
CGGTCAACCAGCAGGTCTGCCATGGCGTGCCGGGCGAACGCGTGCTGAAGAACGGTGACATCATCAATCTCGACATCACGACCATCAAGGATGGCTACCACGGGGACACCAGCCGGATGTTCGTCGTCGGCGAAGGCTCGATCCAGGCCAAGCGGCTGTGCGAAGTCACTTTCGACTGCATGTGGCTGGGCATCTCGGTGGTCAGGCCGGGGGCCCATCTCGGCGACATTGGTGCAATCATCCAGAAACATGCCGAGAAAAACGGTTATTCGGTCGTTCGCGAATTCTGTGGCCACGGCATTGGCAAGAAATTCCATGAAGATCCGCAGGTATTGCACTATGGCAAGTCGGGAACCGGTCCCCGGCTCGAGGCCGGCATGATGTTCACCATCGAGCCGATGATCAATGCCGGCAAGGCGGCAATCCGCGAAATGGCCGACGGCTGGACTATCGTCACCAAGGACCGCAGCCTGTCCGCCCAGTGGGAACACACCATTCTGGTCACCGAGACCGGTTACGAGGTCATGACCCTTTCTGCCGGATGCCGCCCGAAGCCTGACTGGATCAGTTGATGCCCTGCGACATCGCCGCCCTGCGGGCCGAGGTCAAGGCCAACCAGGCACGCCTGCAGCAGGACTACGAGCACAACAACGATGCCCGCGCCCTGCTCCGGAATCGCTGCCAACAGGTCGACGCGGTCCTCGAGAAACTCTGGCAATCGCTAGATTTCCCCACATCACTGGCCCTGGCGGCCGTTGGCGGCTACGGTCGGGGTGAGCTATATCCGGCGTCCGATATCGATCTGCTGATCCTGCTGCCGCAGGAAGCCAGCGCCGCGCTGCAGGAAAAACTGGAGCGCCTGGTCGGCCATTTCTGGGACATCGGGCTGGAAATCGGCCACAGCGTGCGCACCGTACAGGAATGCCTGGACGAAGCCGCCGTTGACATCACGGTGCAGACGGCCCTGCTCGAAGCTCGCCTGCTGACCGGCAGCAGCAAGCTGTTTTCGAATTTCCAGAAACAACTGCGCGATCACCTGGACATCCTGGCCTTCTGCGAAGCCAAGCGCCTGGAACAGCAGGAACGTTACCTGCGCTTCAACGAAACGCCGTTCAGCCTCGAACCTAACTGCAAGGATTCACCCGGCGGCCTGCGTGACCTGCAGGTGATTTTCTGGATTGCCAAGGCGGCCGGCTACGGATCGACCTGGGCCGAACTGGAGCGCAAGGACATCATTTCGCACGAAGGCAGGATGCAGGCCGAAGGCTGCGAGGAATACCTGCGCCACCTGCGCATCCGCCTCCACTTCATGCAGGGACGCCGCGAAGACCGCCTGCTCTTCGATTACCAGAACAATCTCGCCGCCAAGTACAATTTCGTGTCGAACGAAGCCAAGCGCGCTTCGGAACAGTTGATGCAGGACTACTATCGCAACGCCAAGACGGTCACCCTGCTCAACATCATCCTGCTGCAGAACATGCAGGCCGCGCTGGCACCGGAAAACGAGCAAATCCCGCAGCCGATCGACGATCATTTCCAGATGGTCGGCAACCTCCTCGACATCCAGGAAGACCGGGTCTTTGAATGCAACCCGCATCTGATTTTCGACGCTTTCCTGGTCATGCAGGAAAATCACGAACTGGTCGGCATGACCGCCCGGACTCTGCGCGCGCTCTGGCTGGCCCGCGACCTGATTACCCCGGAATTTCGCGCCGACCCGGTCAATCGCGCCGCCTTCCTGAAACTGCTGCAAAGCGACCGGGGCATCGTCCACGAATTCCGGCGCATGAACCAGCTCGACATCCTTGGCAGCTACCTGCCGAATTTCGGCCGTATCGTCGGCCAGATGCAGCACGACCTGTTCCACGTCTACACGGTTGACCAGCACATCCTGCAGGTATTGCGCAACATTCGCCGCTTTACCATGAGCGAATTTGCACATGAATACCCCCTCTGTTCGCGTATCGTCGCCGAGCTGGACCGTCCCTGGCTGCTCTATGTCGCCGCCCTCTTCCACGATATCGCCAAGGGCCGGGGCGGCGACCATTCCGTACTCGGCACTGCCGACGCCCGGGAATTTTGCGAAAACCACGGGTTGACCGCGGACGACACCGAACTGGTCGTCTGGCTGGTCAAGAATCACCTGATCATGTCTCAGGTCGCCCAGAAGGAAGATCTGACCGATCCCTACGTCATTGCCAATTTCGTCCGCCTGGTTGGCGACATGCGTCACCTGCAGGCACTCTACCTGCTGACCCATGCCGACATCCGCGGCACCAGTCCAAAGGTGTGGAACCACTGGAAGGGCAAGCTGCTGGCTGATCTGTTCTACGCCACGCTGGACCAGCTCAACCATGGAGAAGCGCCGGCACCGCACGGCATCATTGCCGAGCGCCAGGCCGAAGCGATGCGCCTGCTGCGCTTCTTCGCGCTATCGGCGACCGTGCACGAGCGCCTGTGGAAGCAGCTCGACACGGTCTATTTCCTCCGTCACTCGGCCGAGGAAATCGCCTGGCATACCCGTTCGCTGCATTACCGGATCTTCAACAACCAGCCGGTGGTGCGCGCCCGTCCTTACCAGGAAGGTGAAGGCCTGCAGGTGATGGTCTATACCCAGGACCAGCCCGACCTGTTCGCCCGCATCGTCGGTTTCTTCGCCCGTTCCGGCTACAGCATCGTCGATGCCAAGATCCACACCACGGCTCATGGCTACGCCCTGGACAGCTTCGTCGTGCTGGATGTCGAAGACCGCGACAGCGACCTGGAAATGATTTCCTATATCGAGCATGAGCTGGAACAGCGCCTGCTCCGCCAGATGCCCCCGGACGTCCCCTCCGCCGGCCGCTTGTCGCGGCAGGTCAAGCACTTCCCGATCAAACCCGAAGTCAGCATTCGTGGCGATGAGAAAGGTACGCACTTCATCCTGTCGCTGCTCGCTGCCGACCGGCCCGGCCTGCTCTACACGGTCGCCAACACGCTGACCGAGCATGGGGCCTTTTTGCATACGGCCAAGATCATCACGCTCGGCGAACGGGCGGAAGACGTCTTTCTGATCAGCGGCGGCGATCTGCACGACAGCCATAACCGCATCCGGCTCGAGACCGAGTTGATGGAGCGCCTGAAAGTCTGATGATCCGGCTTGACCGTGTGCGACACGGTCAAGCCGAAATCCACACCAAAATCTCGCTGTCCGGCCTCAGACCGACATGCCGAGCGGCAGGCAGACATCCTGCGAGCCGACCAGCTTTTCGATGACCACCTTGACGCGCCCCATGGCATTGTGGAGCACGTGTTCGAGGCTTTCGAAATGGATGCCGTTGGCGCTGCTGCCGCGGCCTGCACCATGGTTGGCCACGACGTTGATCGCCGCATAGGGCAAGCCGAGCTCGCGGGCCAGCACCGCTTCCGGCATGCCGGTCATGCCGACCACATCGGCTCCGTCGCGCTCCAGGCGGTTGATTTCGGCTGCCGTTTCGAGGCGGGGCCCCTGCGTTGCAGCATAGACCGCACCAACCTTGACCTCGATGCTCAACTGCGCCGCGGCCTCAAGAATGCGCCGGCGCAATTCGGCATCATAGGGTTCGGTGAAATCGATGTGATTGACCGGCGTCCCGATGCCGTCGAAAAAGGTCGAATTGCGGCCCCAAGTATAGTCGATGATCTGGTGCGGCAGAACGATGTCGCCCGGGTGCAGGTCGTCGCGGATACTGCCGACCGAAGCCACCGAGATGACGCCGCTGACCTTTTGATGGTGCAGTGCCCACATGTTGGCCCGGTAATTGACCATGTGCGGCGGAATCGTATGGCCGTAGCCGTGGCGCGGCAGGAACACCGCCGGCTGGCCGCTGATCTGCCCGAAAACCAGGGCCCCCGAGGCTTCGCCATAGGGCGTGCGGACGACTTCCCGGTGTGAAACGTCGAGATTGGACAGGGTCGTCAGGCCACTGCCGCCGATGATTGCCAGCATGCTATTTCTTCCTTTCCGCCAGCAACGAGGCCAGCGTCGGCACCGCGCCCTTGAGCGACGGGTGCATTTTGATCCGGGCCGTCTCGGCCCCATTGTCTTCGAGTTTTCGGTACAGCGCCTGACGCCGCTCACCGGCGAACGGCAGATCGCGCAGTGTCTTGCCGTTATGGTAGCCGACCAGCGTATCGCGGCCGATATCCTTGGCCTGCCAGGGAATGACCGTGCGATCGACATAGTGCAGGTGGCGCACGGTCGGCAAGCTGGCCGCCAGTTCGGCGACCACGCGATGTATCTTTTCGCGATAGGCGATCACCGCCTGCCCGGCATCGCTCGGCACCGCTCCGGTGACCTCGGCCGGTGCCCCCATCAGCCAGCAGACGACGGTTTCCGGCGCAAAGGCTTCGATGGTGGCCCGCTGCTCGGGCGTGAGCGCCGTCACCTCGGCCTGCAGCAGCGTCACCTCAAGCCCCCCCAGGCGCTGGCGCGTCGCCGCCAGGCATTCGGGCAGCGAATCGATGGAGAGCACCGCCAGGCCACGCCTGGCCAGCGCCTGCGTGGCGAAGCCGACACCGCACCCGATTTCCAGCACCCGCCGGCCCGGCACCAGCGAGGCCATCCAGGCATAATCACCTCGCCGGACGTAGGCCTCTCCCTCTGTTTCCCAGTAGCCGATGAAGTCGGCAACCGTCACACCGCTCACTCGCGTTCCTTCATTGCATAAACTGCCGGCAGGTTGCGCCAGACGCCGCCGGCATCCATGCCAAAACCAAAGACAAAGCGGTCCGGTACGGTCAACCCGATGAAATCGGCCGAAATCGGTTTTTGCTTGCCGTTCAGCTTGTCGGCAAAGACCGCCGTCAGCACCTCGGCCGCCCCCATCCGGCGCAGGCTTTCTTCGACTGCGGCCAGCGTCACTCCCTCGTCGAGGATATCGTCGACCACCAGCACCGAGCGCCCCTTGACCGATGTCCACGGCGCAGTCCGCCAGGAAATCTTGCCTCCCTGCGTTTCCGGGCCGTAGCGTGTGGCGTGCAGGTAATCGAAATCAAGCGGGAAATCGAGCCTGGTCAGCAGTTGACCGCAGAAGACGGCGCCGCCGGTCATCACACAGAGAACCAGGGGGTACTTGTCGGCGAGCCGCCCGGAGATCTCGGCGGCCACCTTGGCGACAGCGCCCTGGACGGCGGCGGCGTCATGAATCATCTCGGCATCGGCCAGCATGGCCCGGGCTTTTTGCAAATCCATTCAACCCCCCAGCGTTTTCAAATAGGCATCGAAAGCCGGCCCGACTTCCGGATGGCGCTGGCCGAACACCACCGTCGCCTGCAGGTAGCCGAGCTTGGAGCCGCAGTCGTAGCGGGTGCCGTCATAACGGTAGGCCAGGACCTGCTCCTCGCTGAGTAGCGAGGCAATGCCGTCGGTCAGCTGGATTTCACCGCCGGCGCCCGGCTTGATGGTTTCCAGGTGATGGAAGATACGCGGCGTCAGAATGTAGCGACCGACGACGGCCAGCGTCGACGGCGCATCCTCGGGCTTCGGCTTCTCGACGATGGCGTTGATCTGCTCGACCCGCTCGGCCACAGGGCGGGCATCGACGATGCCGTAGCTCTTGGTGTCGCTGCGCGGTACGTCCTGCACCCCGAGCACGGAGCAGCGGTAGTAATCGTAGGTATCGGTCATCTGTTTCATGACCGCCGGCGTACCGTCGAGCAGGTCGTCGGCGAGAATCACGGCGAACGGCTCGTCACCGATCACCGGCTTGGCACAGAGCACCGCATGGCCTAGCCCGAGCGCTTCGGCCTGGCGGATGTAAATGCAGTTGATGTTCTTGGGAATCATGTTGCGGACGAAATCGAGCAACTCATCCTTGCCGCGCGCCTCCAGTTCGCTCTCCAGCTCGTAGGCCTTGTCGAAATGATCCTCGATCGCCCGCTTGGAACGGCCGGTCACGAACACCATGTCGGTGATGCCGGCCGCCACCGCCTCTTCGACGGCGTACTGGATCAGCGGCTTGTCGACAACGGGCAGCATTTCCTTGGGACTAGCCTTGGTCGCGGGAAGGAAACGGGTGCCCATCCCGGCCACGGGAAATACTGCTTTTCTGACTTTTTTCATTTTTCGACTCCCTTTTCGAGCAACTTCATCAATTCTGCCTCATCGATCACCGTGATGCCCAGTTCCAGCGCCTTTTCCAGCTTGGAACCGGCTTCCTCGCCGGCGACCACGTAATCCGTTTTCTTCGATACCGAGCCGGCCACCTTGCCGCCGGCAGCCTCGACCAGCGCCTTGGCTTCATCGCGCTTCAGGGTCGGCAGCGTCCCGGTCAGCACCAGCGTCTTGCCGGCCAATACCTGCGGCCCGGCCTGCACCGGCTCGCCTTCCGGCCACTGCACGCCGGCCCGGCGCAAGCCGGCAATGACCTCGAGGTTGTGGGCTTCGGCAAAGAAGGCGACGATACTCGCAGCGACTACCGGCCCGACATCGGGCACTGCCTGCAGCATTACGGTATCGGCCGCCAGCAAGGCATCGAGCCGGCCGAAATGCTTGGCCAGATCGCGCGCCGTCGCTTCGCCGACATTGCGGATGCCGAGCCCGAAAATGAAGCGGGCCAGCGTCGTCTGCCGGCTGTGGTCGATGGCGGCTACCAGATTCTGCGCCGATTTCTCGCCCATCCGTTCCAAACCGGCCAGCGTGTCGACGGTCAGGTTGTAGAGATCGGCCGGCGAATGGACCAGCCCGGCATCGACCAGCTGATCGACCAATTTGTCGCCGAGACCTTCGATATCCATCGCCCGCCGTGCCGCGAAATGCCACAGCGCCTGCTTGCGCTGGGCCGGGCAATAGAGGCCACCGGTACAGCGGGCAATCGCCTCGTCCTCGCCCCGGGCGACGGTCGACCCGCATTCCGGGCAGTTTTTGGGCAATTCGAACGGCGGATGCAGCGGCTCGCCGCCAAACAGGTCGCGCGCCGGCCGTTTTTCGGGAACGATGGCGACCACTTCCGGGATCACGTCGCCGGCCCGGCGAACGATCACCGTGTCGCCGACACGAACATCCTTGCGCCGCACTTCGTCCTCGTTGTGCAGCGTTGCATTGGTCACCGTGACGCCGCCGACGAAAACCGGCTTCAGCCGGGCGACCGGCGTGATCGCGCCGGTGCGGCCGACCTGGACGT
>CAMLHL010000100.1 GCA_946479855.1 uncultured Pseudomonadota bacterium | reverse complement strand
CGATCTCTGGCCATGCCATGCGCAGATAGTAGCCCATGGACCAGAGGGTCAACAAGGTTGCGACCCAGATCAGCCAGTTGCCTAGCATTTTCATGTCGAGACCAGCCAATGGTGAATAAAAAAGAAGCATGGGCAGCGCCAGCATTTGTGCCGCAGTCTTGATCTTGCCGAGCATCGACACGGCGACACTTTTCGCTGCGCCAATTTTCGCCATCCATTCACGCAACGCGGAAATGGTAATTTCTCGGCCGATGATGATCATGGCAACAATTGCATCGGTTCTTCCTAGCTGTACGAGGACAATCAGTGCGGCGGCAACCATCAGCTTATCGGCAACCGGGTCGAGAAAGGCGCCAAAAGCAGAGGTCTGATTCAGCTTGCGAGCCAGATACCCGTCCGCCCAATCCGTAAATGCGGCAGAAACGAAGATCAGCGTGGCTGCGACATCGCGTTCGTGAAGGGTAGCCCACCCGACCGGCAGATAATAGACGGCGATTAGCAACGGGATGGCGACGATGCGTAGCCAAGTCAGGAAAATGGGCAAATTGAAAGGCATGACTCAGTGTAATGCGGAATATATCTTTTCGGCCAACTCCCGGCTGATTCCGGGTATTTCGGCCAGTTGTTCCGGGCTTGCGGCAAGGACACCTTGTAAGCCGCCAAAGCGCGCGACAAGTACCTTTCGACGGGCCGGCCCTATTCCCGGCAGACTCTCCAGCGTCGAAGTCCTTCTTGCCTTGCCACGCTGGGCTCGATGACCGGTAATGGCAAAACGATGGGCTTCGTCACGGACCTCCTGGATCAAATGCAGGGCCGGATGTTGCGGAGGCAATTGTAGCGGCTCCCGGCCTTCCGGGAAAATAAGCGTTTCCAGACCAGGTTTGCGTTCTTCGCCCTTGGCGACCCCCACCATTGGCAAATGCGTGAGGCCAAGATCGGCAAGAGCCGCAAAGGCTGAGCTGACCTGCCCTTTGCCGCCATCGATCAGGATCAGATCCGGTGCGGTGCCCTCCCCCGAGGCCAGGTTGCCATAACGACGAGTAACTGCCTGGTGCATGGCTGCATAGTCATCTCCGGGTTGGATATCGCGGATATTAAAGCGGCGGTAGTCGCTCTTCTTCATCCGATCGCCTTCGTAAACCACGCAGGAGGCAACAGCGGCCTCGCCCATCGTATGGCTGATGTCGAAGCATTCGATCCGTGAGATGGGTTCCGCCAACTGCAAGGCTTCTTGCAGGGCTGACAGGCGCCGTTCCTGTTGGGCAGTTGTCTGATTTCTGGCTAAAACTGCCAGGCGTGCATTCTGCAACGCCATGTTTACCCAGGCTTTATGAGTTAACAGCCTGGCTTCCTGAAGGGGAACCGGGCGACCAGCCAATTCGGCCAGCGTGGCCTCTGTTTCCCCTCGTTCCTCTTCAGTGGGCAAGGGGTGGGCAAGAATGCGGACCGGCACTGGATGACTGGCGTAATGCTGATTAATGAAGGCGGCACATGCGTCAGCTACAGAAGGGTCGCTGGCGTTGCCGGGGAAAAATGGGCGATCGCCCAAATGTCTACCACCGCGGACCATGGCGAGATTGACGCACAACAACCCGGATTCCTTGATAGCAACAATAATATCAACGTCCTCGCCCTTGCTGCTCGAGACGAATTGTTTTTCCTGAATCTGGTGCAGAGACTGGATTTGGTCGCGAAAGATCGCGGCCTGTTCAAAAGCCAGCCGGGCTGAGGCGTCTTCCATGGCCGTGGTCAGGCGAGCAATGACCTCCTGCTGCTTGCCATGCAGAAACATGGCAGCCAGCTGTACGTCTGCCACATACTCATCAGACGAAATAAAACCGACGCAGGGAGCGCTGCAGCGCTTGATCTGGTAAAGCAGGCAGGGCCGCGAGCGGTTCGAAAATACGCTGTCTTCACAGGTGCGCAGGCGAAACATTTTCTGCAGCAAATGGATACTGTCGCGTACCGCCCAGGAAGAGGGATAAGGACCAAAATAGTCGGCCTTGCGGTCAGGATTGCCGCGAAAAAAACCGAGTCTAGGGAACCCGCCCTTGCTCAAGACGATGTAAGGATAGGATTTGTCGTCACGAAAGAGGATGTTATAGCGCGGGGCCAGCGACTTGATCAGGTTATTTTCAAGCAGGAGTGCTTCGGCTTCGGTGCGTGTTGCCGTGGTTTCGATGGCCGCAATCTGGCTGACCATGTGTGCGATGCGCGGGCTAGCGAGGGTTTCACGAAAATATGACGAAACTCGCTTCTTGAGGTTCTTGGCCTTACCGACATAAAGTACGGTGCCGCTGGCATCCAGCATGCGGTAGACGCCAGGTAATTCGGTTAATGTGGCCAAAAAAGCCTTGGCATCGAAACTCATGAGTCGGCTATCCAGAATTTAGAGGCGCCAGCAAAATGCAGGGAATCTGCTCTCGCCAGGTGAGCCGGTGCCCCGCAGGGAGCCTCGTTGTGAAACAAAGGTAGTACACGTAGAACTGCAGGAAGGTTTATCGGCACCATGGCTTATTGTTAGCAGTGGCTCTTAGGCGTGTTGTGCCTTGATCTCGGCAGATACAACCTGGAAGCGCTCGCCGGTCAAATACCCGTTCCGCCAAAAGGAACTGCTGCAATGGTAGCTTCCCACCCGCCAGTGGCCATCCGATAACTGATCGTGTGCAATGGCGCCAAGGGCGAAGATTATTTTCTGGCCGGGCATGGTCGCCAGTTCGGCTGGCAGATGCAGGTCGCGCCGACGAAAGTCGGTCAGGTATCCGGACAACCGCGGGCAAGCGACACAGTCGACGGAATCTTGGAATCTGGACATGGCGGGAATGGTAGCATGGCGGCCATGCAGCTTCATTGGGACATCTTTTGCCGGGTTATCGACAACTACGGTGACATCGGCGTGTGCTGGCGGCTGGCCCGACAACTGGCTGCCGAGCATGGGCGCGTGGTCAGGCTGTGGCTTGATGATCCGGCGAGTCTGAGTCTGCTGTGCCCGGCGGTCGATTCTGAATTGGCCAGCCAATCGGTCGAGGGCGTCGACATTCGCCTCTGGGCGGCAAATACTACGGTCGACCGCCCTGCCGAGGTCATTATCGAGGCTTTCGCCTGCGAACTTCCGCCGGCCTATCTTCAGGCGATGGCTGAGTCCGAAAGGAAACCGTGCTGGATCAACCTGGAATACCTGACCGCAGAATCCTGGGCTGAGGGGTGTCATGGCATGGCGTCACCTCACCCTACCCTGCCATTAATCAAATATTTTTTCTTTCCCGGTTTCTCGGCGGCCAGTGGCGGATTACTCAGGGAAAGCGGTTTGCTTCAGGCACGGGATCACCAGACCGCTTTGCAGACAAGCCGCGACAAGCTCGAAATTAGTCTCTTCTGCTATGAGACTGCACCAATTGGCGCGCTCCTTGACGAGTTTGCGAAATCAACTCTGCCTGTGGTGTGCCACATCCCCCCGGGCAAACCATTGACGGCAGTTGCCGGATATCTGGGGGGGCATGGACCGTGGCGGCATGGGAATGCCTTGATCGAGCCTAGGTCGTTCCTGGCGATGGATGCTTATGACCACTCTCTTTGGCATAGTGACATCAATTTTGTAAGGGGAGAGGATTCGTTCGTACGTGCCCAATGGGCCGGAAAACCCTTTGTCTG
Source organism: uncultured Pseudomonadota bacterium (assembly GCA_946479855.1). The sequence goes on along the minus strand of CAMLHL010000100.1, from coordinate 3,529 downwards.
GCAAGTCTATAGGCAGGATGACAAGGTGCATCTCATCAAGCTGGAGGCGTTTCTGGCGCGTTATTGTGCTGGGATGGGTGAGGCAATGGAAGCGGTCGTCCGCAGGATGTTCATGGCCTGGAACACCGGGGCAGATGTCGCTCCGGCTTGGCAAGCATTCGTTGATCAGCGGGTAGAAATCGGCGCCCACAACCGTCGTTGGGCAGCGCAACTGGCAATGGCCGACGATTTGGCGACTGCACTCGTCAAATTCTGTGCCTCCAAGGTATAATTTAACGTTTATCTTTTTCCGATCTTAGAGAATCCCGTATGAAAACCGCAATGGAACTCCGCTCCGGCAACGTCATCATGGTTGGTGCCGACCCGCTCGTCGTCCAGAAGAGCGAGTACAACAAGTCCGGCCGTAACGCAGCCGTGGTCAAGATGAAACTCAAGAACCTGTTGTCCGGCGCCGCCTCCGAAGCGGTTTACAAGGCCGACGACAAGTTTGAAGTGGTCGTGCTCGACAAGAAGGAAGTGACCTACTCCTACTTCGCCGATCCGATGTACGTTTTCATGGACGCTGACTACAACCAGTACGAAGTCGAAGCCGAAAACATGGTAGATGCGCTGAAATATCTGGAAGATGGCCTGGCTTGTGAAGTCGTTTTCTACAATGGCAAGGCAATTTCCGTCGAACTGCCGAACAGCGTCGTGCGCGAAGTGGTTTACACTGAACCCGCCGTCAAGGGCGACACCTCCGGCAAGGTCATGAAGCCGGCCAAGCTGGCGACCGGGTTCGAACTGCCGGTTCCGGCCTTCGTTGCCATCGGCGACAAGATCGAAATCGATACCCGCACCGACGAGTACAAGAACCGCGTCAAGTAATCAGCGCGGCTTCTCCAGTTGTTTGATTCGGGCAGCTACGGCTGCCCGAATGTATTTCAGGTCATCAATTCCGCGATAGTCTTTTGCGCCGCCAGATAGGCGGCATCGGTCTGAAGCGCTTCCCAACTCATGGCTGGCGTCTTGGGGATCAGTGCCTCGACCCGTTTGCTGCGCTGCGGGTCGATTCTTGGCTGCCAGTTTTCCAGCACCTCACCGACCACGTCCGGAGCATTGCAAACGAGCAGCATGTCGCAACCGGCGACGTAAGCAATCTCAACCCGATTCAGCATGCCGCCAACCACACCGGCACCGGCCATCGACAAATCATCGGTAAATACCACTCCATCAAATTTAATGTCGTTTCTCAAATAACCTATCCATTTATTTGAAAAAACAGCAGTATTGCAATCCATACAGTTATAAATCACATGGGCAGCCATGACCCCGTCCAGCGGCAGTTTGCGGTAAGGCAGGATATCTTCCTGCATCGCCTCAAAGGCGCGATCATCGACCGGTAATTCGACATGAGAGTCCGGAATGACGTAGCCGTGTCCCGGGTAGTGCTTCCCACAACTGCCCATGCCGGCTTGGTGCAACCCCTGGCCCAAGGCGCCGGCCAATGCGATAACGGCTGCCGGCTGGCGATGGAAGGCACGGTCACCGATAACACGGGAAGGTCCATAATCGAGGTCGAGGACTGGCGTGAAGGAGTAATCGACACCACGGGCGCGCAGTTCGGCGGCCAGCACGTAGCCGATCTGGCACGCCGCTGTCAGCGCCGCTTCCGGGTCGTAATCCCAACGTCTCCCGAGTGCAGCCATTGGCGGCAGGCGGGTAAAGCCATCGCGGAAGCGTTGCACCCTGCCCCCTTCGTGATCGACGGCAATCAGCAGCGCCGGTGAACGCAGAGCATGGATGGCGCTAGTCAAATCCGACAATTGCTCCGGACTAACGTAGTTTCGCGAAAACAGGATAATCCCACCAACCAGCGGATGGCGGAGGCGCTCACGATCAAGGTCGGTCAGTTCGGTGCCCGCGATGTCAATCATCAGCGGGCCGAGCGGAAAATGCATCATGCATGCTCCATAATCACGTAGGCAATGGCGTATTCGGCTTCGTCGCTAATCGAAAGATGGGCCTTCAGGTTTTGGATTTGGAGCATTTTTTCGAGTTGACCGTAACATTCGATGACCGGTTTACCCAATTCGTCATGGCTGACGCCGATGGAGGTCAATGTTGCCGGCGCTCGAATACCTGTACCCAACGCCTTGGCGAAAGCCTCCTTGGCGGCAAAGCGTTTGGCGAGAAAGCGTCCCTTGTCGGCAGCTCGGGCAAAGTCGGCCTTTTCCGGCGGGGTCAGCAGCTTATCGAGCACCCGGTCACCATGCCTTTCCCATATGCCGCGCAGACGGGCAACTGCAACAATATCGGTGCCGATACCGAAGATCATTCGCCGCGTTCCGCCGCTTCGCGCATCAGCGCCTTCATTTCGCGCACGGCTTCGCGCAGGCCAACGAAGATGGCTCGGCTGACAATGGCGTGGCCGATATGCAGTTCGCGAATACCGACCAAGCGGGCAAGTGGCTGCACGTTGTGGTAATTCAAGGCATGACCGGCGTTGAAACGCATGCCAAGCTGGCGCACAACCTGCCCGGCCTGGCGGATTTTGTCGAGTTCGACGAGCACGGCCGGGGCTTCGGCATCCCTGCCCTTGTCGTGGAAGGCGTGGGCATAAGGGCCGGTATGGATTTCACAGACGCTAGCGCCGATCCGGGCCGCTGCCTCGATCTGCGCCAGTTCAGCGTCGATGAAGACACTGGTGACGATACCGGCATCAGCCAGCCGCGAAATCACGCCTTTCAGGCGCGCCTCTTGGGCCAGAATGTCGAGACCGCCTTCGGTTGTCACCTCATGGCGTCCCTCGGGCACTAACATGGCCATTTCCGGCTTCAGGGCGCAGGCGATGCCGAGCATTTCATCGGTTGCCGCCATTTCGAGATTGAGTTTGATCTGGGTGGTGTCGCGAAGGCGCCGCACATCGGTGTCCTGAATATGGCGTCGATCTTCGCGCAGATGGACCGTAATGCCGTCGGCACCGCCGAGATGCGCTTCGACAGCCCCCCAGACGGGGTCAGGTTCGTAGGTTCGGCGGGCCTGGCGGATGGTCGCCACGTGGTCGATATTGACGCCAAGTTCGATCATAATTCTTGCAACTCCTTGAATATTTTACGTGTTTCGAGTTCCTTGCCGGCCAGATAATAAGCCATCAAAGTGCGCATTAGCGCTTTGGCCTCATGACGCGAACGCGGATCGGTGAAGTCTTCGCCTTCGAGATCAATCAGTGTCTTGCCAAGAACCACCTGTGGTGCAGCTTCACCGTGCTCCAGGCGAACCGGCCCCTGCTCCATGCGATAAGCGTAGAACGCTTCCGGATCGATGGCTCGAGCGTCGCTATCATGGGTCAGCGTCAGGCCGTAGCCTAATTCCTGCAACAGGGATTTTTCGAAACTTCGCAGGTCCGCCTCGCGGACTTTGCCCGACGGATCGACAGCCAGTCGTACCAGCATCTGGGTATAGCGTGAAAACAGATACTCATGTGCATCTTCACGCGGCAACAGGTGCATCAGCAATTCGTTGAGGTAATAGCCACAAAACAGTGCTT
>CAMLHL010000099.1 GCA_946479855.1 uncultured Pseudomonadota bacterium | reverse complement strand
TCCTGATCAACCATCCGCGCGCCCAGGCCGGCGGCGCGGCCATCGACGCCCTGCTGCTCTGGGTCGCCCAGCAGCGAACGAGCGAGAAAACGGAGGCCCTGGAAAATGAGTGAGCACTTCCCTTTTCCGGCCGGATTCCTTGACGAGGCCGGTCTCAACCGACAGCACGTCTTCGCCCTGGAGGCCCTGCCGCCAGCGGTCGCGGCAACGCTGGGCGAGACGACCGGCTTTCGCCAGTTGATCCTGCTGGGCCATGGCGGGCGGCGACTTTGGGAGTGCGTCAAGGCATCGGGCCTCAGCGGCGAGCATCCGATCGACGACTATTGCAGGCAGACGGTTGCCCGCTGGTTCGCCGAGGATCTGCCGGGCCACCGTTTCTCCCTCGTCTATCCGGGCACGCAGGCAGTCGGCTTGCAGGCGCTTGGCCAGCTGGCCGGCTGGCACCATGCATCGCCCTTCATGGTCGGCGTCGATCACAAGTGGGGCAGCTGGTACGCTTACCGTGCCGTCGTGCTCGCCGATACTGATTTTTGCCCTTTTGTGCCGGTTGACCGTAGCAACCCCTGCCTGGATTGCGTCGAGCGGCCCTGTATCGCCGCGTGTCCGGCTGGCGCACTGGAAAATGACCAGTTTTCCTTGGCCCAGTGCGTCGCCTACCGCAAGTCGCCACAGTCGCATTGCCAGCACACCTGCCTCGCCCGCCTGGCCTGCCCGCTAGGCGGCGAACATCGCTACGACGACGAGCAGCTCGGACATAGCTACTCACGCTCGCTGCAAATGCTGAAAACGTTTTATTGAGCCGGCCCGGCGGCGCTCAATGGGCCGCTGCGCAGGAGGTGCTCGAGCGCCTCGGCCGGCATCGGCCGACCGAACAGGTAGCCCTGGTAAACGGTGCAGCCATTTTCGAACAGGAAGTTTTGCTGCGTGACGGTTTCGACCCCCTCGGCAATGGCCTGAATGCCCAGCGATTGGCTCATGGCAAGAATGGCGCGAACGATGGCCGCGGCATTCGGGTCGGTATCGATCTCACAGACGAAGGACTGGTCGACCTTCAACTGCTCCAGCGGCAGTCGCTTCAGGTACGAGAGCGATGAATAACCGGTCCCGAAGTCGTCAAGCGCAAAGGCCACACCCAGTTCGTTCAGCGCCTGCATCTTGCCGATCACCCCTTCGACATCGTCGAGCACGATGCTTTCGGTCAGCTCCAGCTTCAGGCGCTTTGGGTCGATACCGCTGTCCCGCAGACATTGGGCGACCTGATCCACGAAATCGGCCTGCATGAACTGGCGGGCACTGACATTGACCGACACCTGCAAGCCCTGCATCAGCGGCTGCGCAGACCACGCCTTCAGTTGCAGGCAGGCCGCCTGCAGCACCCATCGGCCGATCGGCAGGATCAGCCCGCTTTCCTCCGCCAGCGGAATGAAGCGAGCCGGCGAAACAGCGCCATATTGCGCGGAATGCCAGCGTAAAAGAGCCTCGGCGCCAGTCACGCCGACCCGGCAATCGAATTGCGGCTGGTAGAACAGTTCGAACTCGCCGTTGACCAACCCGCTGCGCAAGGCCGCGTCGAGTGCCATACGCTCCTCAATGGCCGCCTGCATTTCCTGGCTGAAAAAACTGATCTGGTTGCGGCCGCCCCCCTTGGCTTGATAGAGCGCCACATCGGCCTGCTTGAGAAGGCTCTCGAGCGAGACCTCCTGGCCGACAAAGAGAGTCAGACCGATACTGGTCGAACTCTGGTAGTGGCCCAGCCGACCGGACAGTTCGAAGGGCTGGCGGATGACATCGAGAATTTTCTCGGCGACCTGCTCGGCATGGGCGACCGCCTCGGCTTCGTGGCACCCCATCTCTTCCAGAATCAGCACGAACTCATCGCCCCCGAAGCGCGATACCGTGTCCTTGGCCCTGACGGTTGCGACCAAGCGGCCGGCCACCTCGATCAGCAGACGGTCGCCGACATCATGACCCTGGGTATCGTTGAGTGCCTTGAAGTGGTCGAGGTCAAGAATCAGCAGGGCGCCGAATTCCTGGCTGCGTTTGCTCGAAGCCAGCGCCTGAGCGAGGCGATCGGCAAACAGCCGGCGATTGGGCAAGCGGGTCAGCGGATCGTAATAGGCCAGGCTGCGAATCCGCTCCTCGGCCATGATCCGTTCGCTGACATCCTCCTGGATCATGACCACCTCCCGAACCTGGCCCTCCGGTCCCTGCAGCGGATAGGCGAACGCCCTGATCCAGCAAGTGCCGCTGGCACCGGGCACGACGGGACTCCTCGCCTTGTCGTATTCGATCAGCGGGACTTCGACGCGCTCACCGGCAAACGCCCGCTGCAGGATGGGCAGTACGCCGGCGGCGACCAGCTGCTCGTCTTCAAAAACCTGATACCCCGCCAGCGCAGCGAACGGGATACCCCAAAGCTTTTCCCAGGCCTGATTCACCCGGAGCGTCCTGCCATCGGGCGCAAAGACCTGAATTGCCAAGGGTGATTGCTCGGAGAGCATCCGGTATTTCATTTCATTTTCACGCAGCGAGGCTTCGCTACGCTCGGCCCGCCGCTTGGCTTCGAGCGTCTCCACCAGCATTTCCCGCTGCGCCAGGCGCCCCGCCACCAAAAGGAAGAAAATGATCAGGGAAGCAAAGATCTGGACCGGATTGCTGAAGGCGTTGGGATAACCGACGACGATGACGATCATCGTCGTCAGCGCGACCAGCATGGCCCAGCGGAAACTGGTCACCACCAAAGCCATGATGAAGGGTATCCATATCGCCTGCGGCACGACCAGGTCGAAGATTTCCCGCTTGAAAATGAGTGGCAGCATCAAGGCAATGGCCAGCACGGCGATTTTCGCCGCATAGGCATTGCCCCGCCAGACGAGATAAAGCAATACGCAAGCGAGGAGCGCCCCGGCACCGATTCCGTACAAACGGTTGGGTCGCCCCGGATCGCGATAAACCTCCAGGTAGCCGGCGGCGCCCAGCACAACGAGGCTCAACAACAGGAGCACTGTCAAACCGAGCGCCACCAGCGTGAGGTTGCGCTGGGTGAACCGAGTATTCATGCGTTTTCTGCCCGCTGACGGCCGAAGTCAGCCATTGATCGGCTTGACGCCGGCCAGCGCCAGCCAGCCGCGAATGACACGGTAGCCGACCCATAGCCCAAGAACCGGGATCATCAGCCAGGCGGCCAACGGAATGCCGATGATGGTCAGCATGACGACCCCTGAAATGATCAGCCAGAGCAGCGTGAACCAGAAGGTGCGGATCTGCCAGCGAAAATGGCTTTCCAGCCAGGTGCCGGCGACCTCGCCGCGTTTCAGGTAATTGAGGAAGACAGCGATCAGCGATGGCAGGCCGAAGACGAAGCCGCCGGCCACGGTGACCACGGCCGAAGTGACGCCGACGAAAACGGCGCAGGCATGCAGGGCGTAGATGACGTGCGTCAGCTGGACCAGTGAAGGGCGCACCCCCTGCAGATCGGGCCTGGGAACGGGGTCGTTCATGCCGCCGCCTCCGGCAGACATTTCTGCATCAACAGCGCCTGTCCGGCGGCCGGATCGAGAACGTAGGGTGCAAACCCGGCCTGCCGGTAGGAAGCCATCGCCCGCGTATTATTGGCCAGCACTTCGAGCGTCAGTTTGCAGCAGCCGAGTTCCCGAGCGCGTTGTTCGGCCCAGGCCAGCAGCGCCTGGCCGATACCGCGGCCGCGCAGGCTGACGTGCACCACGATGTCGTGGACATTGAGCAGCGGCCGTGCGGCGAAGGTCGAGAAACCGGCAAAGCAGTCGATCAAGCCAACCGCCTGGCCGTCGAGCCAGGCCAGCGCACCATGGAAACCCGGCACCTCGCGCATGGTACCGACCAAATGCATCTTCGCGTACAGAGATAGCCCATCGCCCCCGCCCATCGGATCGCGTGCGTAGTGATCAAGCAGATCGAGCCAGATCGCCGCCTGGGCCAGATCGGACAAGTCGAGCGGCACGACCTTCAGGCCCACGGGCCGCTGACTCACAGCCCCAACTCCTGCCACATCGTATCGACGCGCTGCTTGACGTCGGCATCCATGACGATCGGCCGCCCCCATTCGCGGCTCGTCTCGCCCGGCCACTTGTTGGTCGCATCGAGCCCCATCTTGGAGCCGAGACCGGCCACCGGGCTGGCGAAGTCGAGGTAGTCGATCGGCGTGTTGTCGACCAGCGTCGTGTCGCGCGTCGCGTCCATGCGCGTCGTCATCGCCCAGACCACTTCCTTCCAGTCGCGGATGTCGATGTCGTCGTCGACGACGATGATCGTCTTGGTGTACATGAACTGGCGCAGGAAGCACCAGATGCCGAACATGATGCGCTTGGCGTGGCCGGGGTACTGCTTCTTGATCGAAACGATGGCCATCCGGTACGAGCAGCCTTCCGGCGGCAGGTAGAAATCGACGATTTCCGGATACTGCTTCTGCAGCAGCGGCACGAACACCTCGTTCAGCGCGACGCCCAACACCGCCGGCTCGTCGGGCGGCTTGCCGGTGTAGGTGCTGTGGTAGATCGGGTCGCGGCGCATGGTGATGCGCTCGATGGTGAACACCGGAAATTCGGCCTGCTCGTTGTAGTAGCCGGTGTGGTCGCCGTACGGTCCCTCGAGCGCCATCTCGCCGGGGTGGATGACGCCTTCGAGCACGATCTCCGCCGAGGCGGGCACTTGCAGGCCGGAGCCGAGGCATTGCGTCAGCTCGGTCTTGCCGCCGCGCAGCAGGCCGGCAAACTGGTATTCGGACAGCGAATCGGGCACCGGCGTCACGGCGCCGAGGATGGTCGCCGGATCGCAGCCGAGCACCACAGCGACTGGAAAAGGCTGGCCGGGATTGGCCAGCTGGTGATCGCGAAAATCGAGCGCGCCACCGCGATGCGCCAGCCAGCGCATGATCACCTTGTTCGGCCCGAGCACCTGCTGGCGGTAGATGCCGAGATTCTGCCGGTTCTTGTGCGGCCCTTTGGTGACCACCAGGCCCCAGGTGATCAGCGGCGCGATGTCGCCCGGCCAGCAATGCTGGATCGGCAGTTTGGCCAGATCGACATCCTTGCCCTCCCAGACCACTTCCTGGCAGGGTGCGCTCGATACCTTCTTCGGCGCCATGTTGAGCACCTGCTTGAGGATCGGCAGTTTGTCCCAGGCATCCTTGAGACCCTTGGGCGGCTCCGGTTCCTTGAGGTAGGCAAGCAACTTGCCGACTTCGCGTAGCGCCTGCACCGACTCCTCGCCCATGCCCAGCGCCACCCGTTTTGGCGTACCGAAGAGGTTGGCCAGCACCGGAATTTTGTGTCCCTTGGGTTTTTCGAAGAGGATGGCCGGGCCGGCGGCACGCAGCACGCGGTCGCAGATTTCAGTCATTTCGAGGTACGTATCGACCTCGACGCCGACACGCTTCAACTCGCCGGTTTTCTCCAGTTGCGACATGAAGTCGCGCAAGTCGTGATATTTCATCGGATCCGCCACGAAAAGTGACAAGCGCCGCGGGCAATGGCTGCGGTCGACTGTTCAAAAAGGGCAAAAACCATGGCAATCATCCCCAGCTCCTGCCGGCAAGCAGAAAATCGGCGACGATGCCGACAAAAATTGCCAAGCCAGCCCAGTTATTGTGCAGGAAGGCCTTGAAACAGGGCATTCGCTCACGGCCGCGAATCCAGACGTAGTGCCGGCCAAAAATGGCGCCGGCAACAATCAGTCCGGCATAGAAGGGCCAGCCCAGATGCCGCATTGAACCGAGCCAGCCAATGATGGCGAGCGTCATTGCATAGCAGAACATCACCGCCGCGACGTCGTAGCGCCCAAAGGTGATCGCCGAGGTCTTGATGCCGATTTTCAGGTCATCATTGCGGTCGACCATCGCATATTCGGTATCGTAGGCCACCGCCCAGAAGACATTGGCGAGCAGCAGCCACCAGGCTTCGGCCGGCACGCTGCCGAGATGGGCAGCATAGGCCATCGGAATGCCGAATCCAAAGGCAATGCCGAGATAAGCCTGGGGAATGGCCAGAAAGCGCTTGGTAAATGGGTAGCTGGCCGCCAGGAAAAGCGCCGGCACCGACATCACGATGACCAACGGCTTGCCGAGCAACAGCACCAGCACGAAGGCGAGCAGCGACAACACGGCAAAAAGCGCGAGCGCCTCCTTCGTCGTGACCTTGCCGGCAGTCAGCGGGCGCTCCTTTGTCCGTTCGACATGCCGGTCAAAATCGCGGTCGGCGTAATCGTTAATGACGCAGCCGGCCGAGCGCATCAGCACGGTGCCGAGAACGAAGACCCAGAGCACGAGCCAATTCGGCCGGCCAAGCGACGACAGCCACAAGGCCCACAGCGTCGGCCAGAGCAGGAGCAGGATACCGATCGGCTTGTCGAGCCGCATCAGACGTTCGTAGAGATCGAGCTTTTCCTTGATGACAAGATAGTTCATCCAGCCATTTTACCCTGCCCGCCAGCCCCCCATCGAACCCGCCGGGCGCAATTTGGTCAGATCCTTTACGTGCTGTTACATCCAAACGTCAGCCGTTGGGCGATCATGACGTTACTCGGTCACCGACCCCAAAAGGACTCTCATCATGAAACGCTTCCTGATTGGCGCAGCCTTCGCTGCCGCCACCCTCTGTTCCACCGCCCAGGCCGCCGACGTCGGCGTCTCGGTCAGCATCGGCCAGCCCGGCTTCTACGGCCGGCTCGATATCGGCGGCTTCCCCCCTCCGGTCCTCCTCTATCCCGAACCGGTCATGATTCAGCCCGTTCCCTACGAGCGCCCGCCAATCTACTTGCGCGTCCCCCCCGGCCACGCCAAGCACTGGAACAGGTACTGCTATCGCTATCGGGCTTGCGGCGAGCGCGTTTTTTTCGTCCGTGACGAGTGGTATCAAAGGGAATATGCCCCGCGTTACCGGGAGCAGCACTATGGCCATCGCGACTATGACCGCCGCGACTACCGCGACGACCATCGCCGGGAAATGCGCCATGACCGCCGCGAAGACCGCCGTGACGAGCGACGCCACGAGCAACGCGACGGGGGCCGCGGCGATGACCGGGGACCGGAGCATGGCCACGGTCACGGCCACGACCACTGACCCCGGATCAATGAGCGGCCGGCCAGCCTTGCCCGCTGGCGCCCGGGCTTAGCCGGGCAACAGCGGGAGTCGTTTAGCCGGCGCTCTGCCTGGCCTGTTGCCAGCCGACCACCGCTTGACCGGAATAGGCCAGAATGGC
>CAMLHL010000098.1 GCA_946479855.1 uncultured Pseudomonadota bacterium | reverse complement strand
TCCGGGGAGATCGGGCGGGCGATCGGGAAGAGGGCGAACTTGATGGATGACGATCCGGCGTTGATCGTCAGGATGCCTTGCTGCATGTTAGACGGTTCCATTCTTGCGGTTGGCGTGGGCAACCAGCGCGGCAATGACGCAGGAGGCGGTGCGGGTTTCGGCGCTGTCGGCGCGGCTGGTCAGGACGATGGGTACCTTGGTGCCGAGCACGATGCCGGCGGTCAGCGCGTTGGCCAGGTATTCCAGCTGCTTGGCGACCATGTTGCCGGATTCGAGATCGGGGACGACGAGGATTTCGGCGTGCCCGGCCACCGCCGATTTGATGCCTTTGGTCTTGGCGGCGATGATCGAGACGGCGTTGTCGAAAGCCAGCGGGCCGTCGAGGATGCCGCCCTTGATCTGGCCGCGGTCGGCCATCTTGCAGAGGGCGGCGGCGTCGAGCGTGGACTGGATCTTCGGGTTGACGGTCTCGACCGCCGACAGGATGGCGACCTTGGGTTCGGGGATGCCGATCACGTGGGCGAGGTCGATGGCGTTCTGGATGATGTCGGCCTTCTCTTCCAGCGTCGGGGCGATGTTGATCGCCGCGTCGGTGATCAGCAGCGGCCGGTGGTAGGTCGGCACGTCCATCAGGAAGACGTGGCTGATCCGGCGGCTGGTACGCAGGCCGTTGGCCCGGGCGACGACTTCGCCCATCAGCTCGTCGGTGTGCAGGCTGCCCTTCATCAGCGCCTCGGCGTCGCCGGTGCGGACCAGCGAAACGGCCAGGGCGGCCGAATCGTGGCTGTGCGCGGCATGGACGATGCGGATGCCGGAAAGATCGATGCCGAATTCCTCGGCGACCGCGCGGATCTTGTTTTCGGGGCCGACCAGGATCGGCTCGATGATGCCGGCCTGAAAGGCCATGACCGGACCGCGCAGCGATTCCTCGTCGCACGGATGGGCGACGGCAGTGGGGATAGGTTCGAGTCCCTTGACGCGCTCCAGCAAGTGGACGTAGCGCTCGTGCTTGTCGTCGATATGGATCTCCGGCATATGCACTTCCTGGAGGTGCGAGACCTTTTCCAGCGGGGCCAGCACTTCAGCCGTGCCGCGCACCACCGGCAGGCCTTCCTGGTTGATGCACAGGCAGTCGAAGATGACGTGGTAGTTGTGTTCGAATTTCTGAGTGGCGGTGACGGTGATGGTGATCGTGTCGCCGATGGTCACCGGGCGGGCAAAATGCAAGGCCTGGTCGACCAGGATGGTGCCCGGGCCGGGGAACTGCGTGCCGAGTACCGTCGAGATCAGCGAGCCGCTCCACATGCCGTGGGCGATGACTTCGCGGAACATGCCGCTTTCCGAAAAGCCCGGATCGACCACGGCGGGATTGAAGTCGCCGGTCAGGATGGCAAACAGTTTCACATCCTCGGGCATCAGGGTGCGGGTCAGGCTGGCCGAATCGCCGACGTGGATTTCGTCGAAGGTCTTGTTGACCAGGTAGCGCTGGTCGGATGGGTGGGTCATGACTGCTTGCTCCGGTTCATCAAGCGATGGGCTAGTATAGAATGCTGCGGTGCAGCAAACAATATGCTGTGTTGATCGGCAGCGGCTGGGCGAGTCATATTCGCGTTGCCGCCCGGCGCTCGCGGCTGACCAGCGGCGAAGGAATCTCCGCTTCGAGGCCGGGGTGGCGCTGCAGCAACTGGTCGATCACCCACTGGTTGGCTTCGTAGGTGAATTCCCGGGCCTCCAGCGGCGCCCCGGTCAGCGCTTCGGCAAACAGCGCGACGGCGGCCGAGCGGCTGACGCCGTATTCGCAATGGACCAGCAGCGAAATTTCGAACGGGGCGGCGTGCAGTTCCTCGATGAAAGCGCTGATCTGCGCCGCCATGTGATGGTCGAACAGGCCGGGTAAGGGCGCCGGCAGGTATTCGTCGGCCGGCACCGCGTCAAAAAAGGCCAGCCGCAGCACGTGCCGGAACAACGGGTCGAGCCTGGCCGCCGGTGCTGCCGGATCGGTGATCGAAATGACCGCCATGTAGGGCGAGCCGCGCAGCTGTTCGGCCAGCTGGCGCGAGGTGTACTGGACTTGGCGGATGGTCATTGCGTCATTCCATGAAAACCGGGTCGGAGAATACCAGCGTGCCGTCCTTGCGCATCATCAGGTTGTCGGCCTTGATCAGGTCGGGCAGGGCGCCGTATTCGGTGGAAAAGATTTCCAGCGCCTGCAGCGATTTCTGCACGGCGTCGCTCCAGCCCATCGGCGTCACCGTCAGATGGTGCAGGGCAATGCGCCCCATGTCCTGGGCCAGGTTGCGCCACATCAGGCAGGCGTCGAAATAGGAAGTCGACAGTTTGGTCGCCACCTCGGCGGCTTCGCCGGCGCCGGGTAGCGGATAGAGCCGCTCGACCTCGACGATGTGGAAGGGATAGCCGCGGCTGGAACGGCCGGCCGTGCCATGGTCGGCGAACACCACCGGAAAATGCCGGCCGGTCGGCCGGTCGGCGGCCGTGTAATAGGCGTAGTCGGTCGGCGAAGAAAGCACTTTGTAAACGCGCTCCTGGCCGTCGACCGGGTCGGCGGCGAGGACGATGCTGCTCTCGCCGCGGCCGATTTCCTGGCGGCCGCGCAGCAGCGGGTGATCCGGCACGGGATCGGGGAGCAGTCCGTTAATGTCGGCCATGATGTTCTCCGCAATCGATGCAGGCGGCGGGCTGCGGAGCCGCCGCCCATGAAAATCGGCTTTTTTTCCGGTCGACCGTGGGGCCAGCCGCTATCGCCATGATTGCCGGCTTCCTCTCCTCAGGCGACGATGTGGGCGCCGGCGTCGACGTAGATGGTCTGGCCGGTCATTCCAGACGAGCCGGCAGTGCACAGGAAGGCGGTCAGGGCGCCGACCTCCTCGATGGTCACGGTACGGCCGAGCGGCGCCTTGACGGCGTCGGCTTCGAGCAGGCTGTTGAAGTTGGCGATGCCGGAGGCGGCGCGGGTCATGATCGGGCCGGGCGACACGGCGAAGACGCGGATGCCCTTGGGGCCGAGGTCGTAGGCCATGTAGCGGACGGCCGATTCGAGCGCCGCCTTGATGATGCCCATGACGCCGTAGTTGCGGACGACGCGCTCGGCGCCCAGGTAGGACATGGTGATCAGCGAGCCGCCGTGGGCCATCAGCGGCTCCAGTGCCTTGGCCATGCGCAGGAAACTGTGGCAGGAGACGTTCATGGCCGAATCGAAGCCGGCTTCGGTAGTATCGATGACGCGGCCATGCAGGTCGTCGGCATTGCAGAAGGCCATCGAATGGACGGCAAAATCGATGCTGCCGAAAGCTTCGCCACACTTGGCGATGACGCCCTCGAGGCTGCCCGGCTCGGCGACGTCGAGCTTTTCGAACAGTTTGGCGCCCAGGGCTTCGGCCAGCGGCTGGGTGTATTTGGCGGTCTTGTCGTTCTGGTAGGTCAGGGCGACTTCGCCGCCGAGGGCGACGATGGCCTTGGCAACGGCGAAGGCAATCGACTTGTCGTTGGCGATGCCGGTGATCAGGCCTTTCTTGCCAGCCAGGGGGAGAGCCAGGTTCAATCCGCCGGTCACGGCTGCGTCGTTGATCGTGTTCATGTTATTTGTATTTCCTGTACGGTTCTGAAAATGATGCGCTGCATCAATCTGCTCTTTAGATGCTGATTTGGCGGGCAAAAAACCTATGCTGTATTGCAACAACATTCTGGCACAGCCGGATTGAAAATTGTTGAATGTCAAGAACACGCGAGTTGATCTGGGACAAAAAAACGTCATGTAGCAGTGCTAGTCTCTTCCTTGTCATAGGCGGTTTTCGGGAGGTTGTCGTGGCAATCAATGAAATGCATGCCGAAGCGGTGGCTGGCGTCGTCGATCGGGTCGTTGCCCACCATCGGCGCGACCCGTCGAACATGGTCCAGATCCTGCGCGAAATCCAGGAAGCCTGCGACTGGATTTCGCCGGAGGCCATCGATCGCCTGCAGGCGACGCTGGGGGTGCCGCGTACCAAGATCGAGGGCGTGGCCGGCTTCTATGCCTTTTTCTACACCGAGCCGCGTGGCAAATACCGGGTGCTTTTCTCGGACAACATCACCGACCGCATGCTGGGCAGCAAGGCGCTGATGGACCGCCTGTGCAACAACCTGTGGGTCGAGCGCGGCAAGGTTTCCGAGGATGGCCTGGTCAGCGTCGGCCAGACGGCGTGCACCGGCATGTGCGATCAGGGGCCGGCGATGCTGGTCAATAACGTCGCCATTGCCGGCCTCACCGCCGAGCGTATCGACCAGATCGCCGAACTAATCCGCGGCAAGGTGCCGCTCGCCGAGTGGCCGCCCGAATTCTTTAAGGTTGCCGACAACGTCCGCCGCGCCGATATGCTGCTCGGCAGCGACCTCAAGCCGGGTGACGCGCTGCGCGCCGCCCGGGCGCGAACGCCGAGCGACGGCCTGCACGCCTCCAACATGCGCTCCTGGCGCGAGGGGCTGCCCAGCGGCATCGGCGGGCCGGCTGCGCTGCTCGACGAAATCAAGCGCGCCAACCTGCGCGGCCGCGGCGGCGCCGGCTTTACCACCGGCCTGAAGTGGGAGGCCTGCCGCAATGCCCATCTCAAGGCCGGCCAGCAGCGCATCGTCGTCTGCAACGCCGACGAGGGCGAACCGGGGACCTTCAAGGACCGCGTGCTGTTGTCGAGCTTCCCCGACCTGGTCTTCGAGGGCATGACGGTGGCTGCCTATGCGGTCGGCGCGACCCGGGGCTTCGTCTATCTGCGCGGCGAGTACCGCTACCTGCTCGACCATCTAAATGCCGTGCTGGCCGGTCGTCGGCGCGAACACCTTCTCGGCGAGAACATTCTCGGCATTCCGGGGGCGGATTTCGACATCGAGATCCACGTCGGGGCCGGCGCCTACGTCTGCGGCGAGGAGTCGGCGCTGATCGAGTCGCTCGAAGGCAAGCGCGGCACGCCGCGCAACCGGCCGCCGTTCCCGGTGACCAACGGCTATCTTGACCAGCCGACCATCGTCAATAACGTCGAAACCTTCGCTGCGGCGGCAATGATCGCCCTGAATGGCGGCGAATGGTACGCCGCCATCGGCACCAAACAGTCGGCCGGCACCAAGATCCTGTCGGTTTCCGGCGATTGCGCCTGGCCGGGCATCTACGAATACCCGTTCGGTGTCAGCATCCGCCAGGTGCTCGCCGACTGCGGCGCGACCGACACGCAGGCCGTGCAGGTCAGCGGGCCCTCCGGCATCTGCGTCGCCGAGAACGAATTCGACCGCATCATCGGTTTCGAGGACATCCCGACCGCCGGCGCCTTCACCATCTTCAACCAGAGTCGCGACATGTTTCAGGTCGCGCGCAACTACGTGCATTTCTTCCAGCACGAGAGCTGCGGCTTCTGCACGCCGTGCCGGGTCGGCACCTCGCTGCTCCGCAACCTGATGGACAAGCTGCACCATGGCGCCGGTTCGCCCTACGACTTCGCCGAGATCGAGAAACTGAACCAGTTGCTGCAGTCGATGAGCCATTGCGGCCTCGGGCACACTGCCTGCAACCCGGTGCTCGACACCATCGCCAAGTTCCGCCCTTACTACGACAAGCGGATGATGCAGCAAGACTACACGCCGGCCTTCGATCTCGACCGGGCACTGGCGGCGGCCCGACAGATGACCGGGCGCGACGATGCCGGCGCCCATCTGGCGACCGAAAATGGAGGTGCAGAATGAGCCAGACCTTTACCCTCGATGGCAAGACCATTCCCTTCGCTGAAGGGCAGACCATCATCCAGGCCGCCGGGGCGGCTGGCGTGTTCATTCCGCACCTCTGCTACCACCCGGAATTCAAGCCGCACGGCTCGTGCAAGCTGTGCACGGTCAAGGTCAATGGCCGGCACACCGCCTCGTGCACGATGCGCGCCGCTGCCGGCATGCAGGTCGAGAGCGACACCGAGGAAATCAACGCCGAGCGCCGGGCGCTGACCCAGATGCTGTTCGTCGAAGGCAACCACTTCTGCCCGTCGTGCGAAAAGAGCGGCAACTGCCAGTTGCAGGCCACGGCCTACCATCTCGGCATGATGAGCCCGCACTACGACCACTTCTTCCCGAATCGTGCGGTCGACGCCTCGCATCCCGAGGTTCTGCTCGACTTCAACCGCTGCATCCTCTGTTCGCTGTGCGTGCGGGCCAGCCGCGATGTCGATGGCAAGAACGTCTTCGCGCTCTCCGGGCGCGGCATCAAGACCCACCTGATCGTCAATGCCAAATCCGGCCAGCTGGGCGACACTGATTTCACGCTGGACGACAAGGCGGCGCACGTTTGCCCGGTCGGCGTCATCCTGAAAAAGCGCCAGGGCTTTGCCGTGCCGATCGGCGAGCGCACCTACGACAAGGCGCCGATTTCGGAAACGGCCGCAACGACGGAGGGCTGCTGAGATGACTGCCAAGAAGAAACTGAAGGTGGCGACGACCTCGCTGGCCGGCTGTTTTGGCTGCCACATGTCTTTCCTCGACATCGACGAGCGGCTGTTTACGCTGCTCGAACACATCGAGTTCGACCGTTCGCCGCTGACCGACATCAAGAGCATCAGCCCGGACTGCGACATCGGCCTGATCGAGGGCGGCCTGTGCAATGCCGAGAACGTCCATGTCCTGCGCGAATTCCGCAAGAACTGCAAGATCCTGATCGCCGTCGGCGCCTGCGCCATCAACGGCGGCCTGCCGGCCCAGCGCAACCATCTGCCGCTGACGACCATCCTCGAAGAGGTCTATCACACCAGCCCGGGGCTGGCCAACGGCATGATTCCCAACGATCCGGAACTGCCGCTGCCGCTCAACCAGGTGCACCCGATCCACGAGGTGGTCAAGGTCGACTACTTCATGCCCGGCTGTCCGCCCTCGGCCGACGCGATCTGGAAGGTGCTGACCGATCTGCTGGCCGGCCGCGAGCCGGAATTGGGACATGGTTTAATGCATTATGACTGAGGTGGCGCAATGACCTACCAACTGGAAACCGCCCAACACCCCGAAACCCTGCGCCGCGTCGCGATCGACCCGGTGTCTCGGGTCGAGGGCCACGGCAAGGTGACCATCCTGCTCGACGACCAGAACAAGGTGCACCAGGTGCGCCTGCACATCGTCGAATTCCGGGGCTTCGAGAAGTTCATCCAGGGCCGGCCGTACTGGGAAGTGCCGGTCATGGTCCAGCGCCTGTGCGGCATCTGCCCGGTGTCGCACCACCTGGCCGCCTCCAAGGCGCTCGACGTCATCGTCGGCGCCAAAAAGCTGACGGCGACGGCCGAGAAGATGCGCCGGCTGATGCATTACGGCCAGATGCTGCAATCGCACGCCCTGCATTTCTTCCACCTCTGTTCGCCGGATCTGCTGTTCGGTTTCGATAGCGACGTCACCCAGCGCAATATCGTCGGCGTTGCCGCAGCGCACCCGGAAACGGCCAAGCGTGGCGTGCTGTTGCGCAAGTTCGGCCAGGAGGTGATCCGCGTCACGGCCGGCAAGCGGGTGCATGGCACCGGCTCGGTGCCGGGCGGCGTCAACAAGGCGC
>CAMLHL010000097.1 GCA_946479855.1 uncultured Pseudomonadota bacterium | reverse complement strand
TATTTCTTCGCCACCTGCGTGGTCGACCAGTTCTTTCCCGGTGCCGGCCTGGATGCCATCACCCTGCTCGAACGCCAGGGCATCCGTGTCCATTTTCCCGACGAACAGACCTGCTGCGGTCAACCGGCCTATACCAGCGGTTTTCCCGACGAGGCGCGCAAGGTTGCGGCACACCAGCTGACGCTGTTCCCCAACGACTGGCCGGTCGTCGTGCCCTCCGGCTCCTGCGCCGGCATGATGAAGCACCACTACCCGACGCTGTTCGCCAACGATCCGGTGCGCAAGGCACAGGCCGAGGCGCTGTCGGGCCGCATCTACGAATTCACCGATTTCCTGGTCAATGTCCTCGGCTTCCAGCCGGAGGATCAGGGCGGCAAGTGCACGGTCGTGCTGCACACCTCCTGTTCGGCCCGCCGCGAAATGGGCGTGCACCTGACCGGCCGCCAGCTGCTCGACGACCTGGGCCAGGTCACCGTCGCCCTGCAGGATCACGAATCGGAATGCTGCGGCTTCGGCGGCACCTTCTCGGTCAAGCAGCCGGAAATCTCCGCTGCGATGGTTGAAGACAAGGTCAAGTCGCTCAAGGCGACCGGCGCCGAATGCGTCGTCAGCGCCGATTGCGGCTGCCTGATGAACATCCTCGGCCACGCCGCCTGGAAGGACCAGCAGGAAGGCCGCACCACCCCCACCCTGCCCGGCGAACACATCGCCAGCTTCCTGCTCCGGAGGACCAGCAAATGAGCGCCCGCGACCGAATTCTTGGCAAATTGAAGCAAAAAATGCCATCGACCGTAGCATTGGCGCCCGATGTCGCCAGCTGGTACGCCACGCACCGCATTGCCGAAAGCGCGACCGAAAAGGCGCAGCGCTTCCGCCATTTCATCGAACTGGCCCACGCCGAGGTCTATGCCGTGTCGCGCGGCGGCTGGCTGCAGAAGCTCTACGAAGTGCTGGCCGCCAAGCAGATCGGCAAGCTGCTGGTCGCTCCCGGCACGCCGCACGGCCAGCGCGCCCAGGGCGAACTGCCGGCCCTTGGCATCGACTGCCCGGCCTATGCGACGCCGATCGAAAGCTGGAAGGAGACGATGTTCCACGACATTCCGGCCGCCTTCACCCGCGCCCGCGGCGCCATCGCCGAGACCGGCACGCTGATCCTCTGGCCGGATGCCGACGAGCCGCGCCTGATGTCGCTGGTGCCGCCGGTGCATATCGTGCTGCTCGACGCCACCCACATCCACAACACCTTCTACGAGGCGATGCAGGCCGAAGGCTGGCGCCACGGCCTGCCGACCAACGCCCTGCTTATTTCCGGCCCCTCGAAAACCGCCGACATCCAGCAGACGCTGGCCTACGGCGCGCATGGCCCGAAGGAGCTGATCGTACTGATGATCGAGGAGAATCTGCAATGAGCGCCCCGCAGACCCCGCACACCCTGCACTTCATGCCTTCGGTCGGCTTCCGCGCCCGGGCCAAGGATGTCGTCGACAATCCCTTCCTGCGCCAGAGTTTTCGCGGTGCGATGGATTTCCTGATGAGCAAGCGTGCCGCCCAGTTCCCCGATCCCGAGGAACTGGAAAGCCTGCGCACGCTGGGCGAAAGTATCCGCCAGTACAACCTCGCCAAGCTGCCGACCCTGCTTGAACAACTCGAAGCCAGGCTGACCGCCAACGGCGTCCAGGTCCATTGGGCCGAAACGCCGGACGAAGCCAACGCCATCATCCTCGGCATCTGCCAGCAACACTCGGCCAAACTGATGGTCAAGGGCAAGTCGATGGTCAGCGAGGAAATCGAGCTCAACCACGCCGCCGAAGCGGCCGGCATCGGTGCGCTGGAATCCGACATGGGCGAATACATCGTCCAGCTGGCCGGCGAAAAGCCGTCGCACATCATCATGCCGGCCATCCACAAGACCAAGCAGGAAATCGCCCAACTGTTCGCCGACAAGGTCGAAGGCGTCGATTACACCGACAACGTCGATGCGCTGATCCAGATCGGCCGCAACGTGCTGCGGCAAAAGTTTTTGGAGGCCGACATCGGCCTCTCCGGCGTCAATTTCGCCGTCGCCGAAACCGGCACCCTGTGCCTGGTCGAGAACGAAGGCAACGGCCGGATGTGCACCACAGCGCCGGCCGTGCATATCGCGATCACCGGCATCGAGAAGATCGTCGAGAAGCTCGAGCACGTGCCGCCACTGCTCTCGCTGTTGACCCGCTCGGCGACCGGCCAGAATATCTCGACCTACTTCAACATGATCTCCGGCCCGAGAAAACCCGGCGAAAAAGACGGTCCCGGCGAGGTGCATCTGGTCCTGCTCGACAACGGCCGCAGCCAGGCCTATTCCGACGAACAGCTGCGCAAGACCCTGCAATGCATCCGCTGCGGCGCCTGCATGAACCACTGCCCGGTCTACACGCGGATCGGCGGCCACGCCTACGGCACCACCTACCCCGGCCCGATCGGCAAGATCATCTCGCCGCACATGCTGGGGCTGGAAGCGACCTCCTCCATGGCCACCGCATCGTCGCTGTGCGGCGCCTGCGGCGAGGTCTGCCCGGTCAAGATTCCGATTCCGGAATTGCTGATGCGGCTGCGTGAAGAAGCTTTCTCGGCGCCGCATGCCAATCCGGTGATGCGTGGGCAGGGGGCGGGGTATAGCCGGCTGATGACCGCTGTTTGGCAGGGCTGGGCCTTTGTTTATCGCTCGCCGGCCAGGTATCGGATGACCTCCTGGCTGATGAGCCGCTTCGGGCGCTGGGCACCTTCCCGACAGGGGGCGTGGACGTCGGTGCGAGTGCCGTTGAAGCCGGCCCCTAAGCGCTTGCGGGATATGTTGAAGGAACGCGGCTAAATGGCGGGGTTGCCTTCACTAGCGAGGGTTTTCGCCGGTCCGGCGGAGGTACTTTCTTTTCCTTCGCCGAAAGACAGGAAGGCGACCCGCAAGGACAGAACCCAACGTCAACCAAGCGGCCCCCTCTGCCCAACAAGCAAAACGCACGAACAAACCGAGACAAACCAGCCATGAGCGAACTCATCCAGCACCTCAGCCAATACCTCCCGGCCAACCAGATCATCGTCGACGACCTGCGCCGCCTCGCTTACGGCACCGACGCCAGCTTCTACCGCCTGACGCCGCAAGTCATCGCCGTCGTCGAATCCGAAGCCGATGTCCGTTCAGTGCTGCAGACGGCAAGACAGCACAACACCCCCGTCACCTTCCGCGCCGCCGGCACCAGCCTGTCCGGCCAGGCGATCACCAACGGCGTCCTGGCCCTGGTCGGCGAAGGCTTCGCCACCTGCGAACTGAATGCCGATGCCAGCAAGGTTAAGGCCGGTCCCGGCATGGTCGGCGGTGAAGTCAATCGCCGCCTCGCCCCGCACGGCCGCAAGATCGGTCCCGACCCGGCCTCGATCAATGCCTGCAAGATCGGCGGCATCGCCGCCAACAACGCCTCCGGCATGTGCTGCGGCACGGCCCAGAACAGCTACCGGACGCTGGCCGGCCTGCGCGTCATGCTGGCCGACGGCACCGTCCTCGACAGCGAAGACCCGCTCAGCGTCGACGCCTTCTCGAAATCGCATGCCGTGCTGCTCGGCGAGCTGGAGCGCCTGGGCCGAGACACCCGCGCCAATGCCAAGCTGGCCGAGCGCATCCGCCACAAGTTCAAGATCAAGAACACCACCGGCTACAGCCTCAACGCGCTGGTCGACTTCGAGGACCCGATCGACATCCTCAGCCACCTGATGATCGGCTCCGAAGGCACGCTCGGCTTCATCTCGCGCGTCACCTACAACACCGTCGTCGAAGACCCGTGCAAGGCCAGCGCCCTGGTTTTCTTCCCGGATATCCGCACCGCCTGCGAGGCGGTCATCCGCTTGAAACCGCAGCCGGTCTCGGCGGTCGAACTGCTCGACCGCCCGGCCCTGCACTCGGTCGAAAACAAGCCCGGCCTGCCGCCGGTGATCCGCCAGCTCGGCGAGGCGGCGGCGGCGCTGCTGATCGAAGTGCGGAACGCTACGGTCGACGGCCTGAAGGAGCGAATTTCGGCCGTCCATACGGCCATGGCCGGGATCGCCACCGTCGAGCCGATGGTTTTCTCGACCGATCCGGCGACCTGCGAGATGTACTGGAAAGTCCGCAAGGGCACCTTCCCCTCGGTCGGCGCCATGCGCCGCACCGGCACGACGGTGATCATCGAGGACGTCGCCTTCCCGATCGCCTCGCTGGCCGATGCGACGCTCGACCTGCAGGCCCTGCTGCGCCACCACGGCTACCACGAGGCGATCATTTTCGGCCACGCGCTGGAGGGCAACCTGCACTTCGTGTTCACCCAGGATTTCGGCGACCCGGCCGAGATCGACCGTTACGCCCGCTTCATGGACGACGTCTGCCAACTGGTCGTCGGCAAATACGACGGCTCGCTGAAGGCCGAACACGGCACCGGCCGCAACATGGCGCCCTTCGTCGAGCTGGAATGGGGCAAGGAGGCGGCCGACCTGATGCGCAAGATCAAGCGCCTGTTCGACCCGGAGAACCGGCTCAACCCCGGGGTCATTCTCAACGACAACCCCCACGCCCACCTCGAAAACCTCAAGCCGATGCCGGCCGCCGACGACATCGTCGACCGCTGTATCGAATGCGGTTTCTGCGAACCGCTCTGCCCCTCGCACCAGCTGACCCTGTCGCCGCGCCAGCGCATCGTCAGCGTCCGCGAACTGGCCCGCCGCGCCGCGGCCGGCGAGCCGGCCGGCAGCATCGGCGAGGACTACCCCTACATGGGCCTCGACACCTGTGCCGGTTGTGGCCTGTGTTCGACGGCCTGCCCGGTCGGCATCGACACCGGCGACCTGACCCGCCGCCTGCGCGGCCGCAAACTCGGCGATACGGCCCGCGCGGTCAATGCCTGGACCGGCAACAATTTCGCCACGCTGGCCAACGCCTCGCGCCTCGGCCTCAAGGTCGGCCATGCCGTTTCCGGCGTCCTCGGCGACAATTTCCTCAGCCGCCTGTCCGGCGGCGCCTGGAAGAAGAACATGCCGCACGCCGGCAGATCGCCAATCGCCCGCCCCAGCCAGGGCGACCCCGTGGTTTACTTCCCGGCCTGCGGTGGCCGCATTTTCGGCCCGGCCAACGGCGATGAAGCCCAGCTCGGCGACGTCGTCAGCGAACTGCTGGTCCGGGCCGGTTACGCCCCCATCCTGCCCGACGGTTTCGACCAACTGTGCTGCGGCCAGATGCTGGCCAGCAAGGGCATGGAAGAAGAAGCCGAGGCCATGTCGGAGGCCCTCGAATCGGCGCTGATCAAGGCCTCCAAAAACGGCAAGTACCCGGTGATCATGGACGCCAGCACCTGCACCGCCCGCATGCAGAAGCATCTGGCCGGCCGTCTCAAGCTCTACGACTTCCACGAATTCGCCCACGACGCCCTGCTGCCGCGCCTGGTCATCAGCAAACAACCCGGCCCGATCGCCCTGCACGTCAATTGCAGCGTTAAAAAGACCGGCTCCGACGCCAAGTTGAAGAAGCTGCTCGCCGCCTGCGCCGAACAGGTCGTCGAGCCGGCCGGGGTCACCTGCTGCGGCTTTGCCGGCGACCGCGGCTTCGTCGTCCCGGAACTGAACCGGCATGCCCTGCGCAAGATCCACGACGAGCTGCCGGCCAGCTGCGCCTGCGGCGTGTCGACCAACCGCACCTGCGAAATCGGCCTGACCGCCGAAACCGGGCGCACCTACCAGTCGATCGCTTATTTGCTCGAAAAATGCAGTCGACCGCAGGAGAACGGCTGCTGATGGGATGTCAGACCGGGCCGGTGCCGTGGCCTTGAATTTTCGGCCCGCCGACGAACCAAATCGGCGGCGCTGAGTCGTATTTTCCTTTGTCGAAAATACGTCAAGGACTCAAGGAATGGATAGTCGCGTCAACGCCTGGTCGCCGAGCATCGAGTTCGGCATCCCTGAAATCGATAACCAGCACCGGGCACTATTTGAACTGGCCGCCAGCTTCCGCGGCCAGGGCGATGATATCCGGGTGATGAAGGCCCTGAACATTCTCTGCGACTACGCCAATGTGCACCTGCGCGACGAAGAAGAACTCCTGGTCAAAATCAGCTATCCGGATATCGAAGCCCACCGCCAGGCTCACCTCGAATTCCGCAAGATGCTGCGCGACCTGCTTCAGGAGGCCCGGCACCTGACCCTCGATCAGGTGGCCAGCCGCGTCGAAGCCCTGATCAACGGCTGGTTCTACAATCACATCCGGCATGTCGACACGCAATACATCCCGACGGTGATCGCTTACGAGGCCTATCAGTCAAAACTTCGCAATGCCCACCCGGGCAGCTACGCCGAGACGGCAGCCGGCCCGCAGCGTACCCCGTAAAAATGCGCTTTCCCGAGAGGTAGCGGCCATGTTGAGGATTTCCCTAACAGTCAATATGGCTATGACTTGATAAGGTACGCACCATTCATCGAACTTAAGGAAAAGTCCATGTACAAGAACATTATGGTCGCCATCGACGACAGCGAAACCTCCCGTTGCGCCCTGGCCGAGGCGCTGCACATCGCCCGCACCAGCAATGCCAAGCTCTACATCACGCACGTTGCCGACGAAACGCTGATGGGCATGAGCGGCCGGACCTTCACCACGTCGCTGAACATCGACCATGCCATCCAGGCCATTGCCGAAGCCGGCCGCAAGCTGCTCGACGACGCAATGAAATCCGCCAACGGCGTCAACGCCGAGACCCTGCTGCTCGAAGCCCGTCAGCGCCGCATCTCGGAAACCCTGGCCGACAAGGCCGCTGAGCTCGGCGTCGACCTGATCGTCATTGGCCGCCACGGCCAGCGCGGCCTGGCCAAGCTGATCCTCGGCTCGGTCGCCGAACAACTGGCCAAAATCGCCGACGCCTCCGTACTTCTCGTCAGGAACCACTAAATGCACCAGCACGCGCTCGACACCAACAAGGACGAACCGCTCCGCAACGACATCCGCCTGCTCGGTCGCATCCTCGGCGATACGGTCCGCGAACAGGAAGGCGAAACGGTTTTCAACATCGTCGAGCGCGTCCGGCAAACTGCCGTGCGTTTCGCCCGCGACGGCGATCCGGCAGCTCGCGCCGAACTGGCCACCCTGCTCGATCCGCTGACCCGCGACACCACCCAGGCGGTCGTCCGTGCCTTCAGCTACTTCCTGCAACTGGCCAACATCGCCGAAGACGAGCACCACATCCGCCGGCGCCGCGCCCACGACCTGGCCGGCTCACCGCCGCGCGAGGGCAGTCTGGTTTTTGCCCTCGATGCATTGTCGACCGCAGCCGTCTCCCCCGAGGCCATCGCCGATTTCTTCGCCCACGCCGTGGTCGCCCCGGTGCTCACCGCCCATCCGACCGAAGTCCAGCGCCAGAGCCTGATCCGCAATCACCGCGACGTCGCCCGCCTGCTCGACCAGCGCGAACGTCTGCAGATGACGCCGGACGAGGAAGCCGACAACGACCTGGCGCTGGCCAACGCCATCCTGACCCTGTGGCAGTCGCGCATGCTGCGCCCGGTGCGCCTGAAGGTGCTCGACGAGGTCAAGAACGGCATCACCTATTTCAAGGAAACCTTTTTCACCGAGCTGCCGCGTCTTTACATCCAGGCGACGCAGCAGTTGCAGAAACGCTATCCGGAAAAGATCTGGGCGCTGCCGCCCTTCTTCCGCGTCGGCAGCTGGATCGGCGGCGACCG
>CAMLHL010000096.1 GCA_946479855.1 uncultured Pseudomonadota bacterium | reverse complement strand
CGCCGGGAAAACGGAATCGCATCGCCGATCATGGTCTGGATCAGCGCCCCCATGATGCCGCCGAACACCCCGGCCAGCCCGCGTGCCAGCATCAGCATCGCATAACTCGGCGCCAGGCCACAGGCCAGCGTCGCCAGCGCAAACAAGGCAAAGCTGATCAACAGCAGGCGCTTGCGTTCAAAGAGGTCGACAAAGGTCGCCGCCAGCACCCCGGAAAGCGCCGCGCTGAAACTGTAGGAAGCCACCAGCAGCCCGAACTCGTGCGTTCCGATACCGAAAGCCGTCATCAGGATCGGGCCGAGCGGCATCATGATCATGAAATCGAGCACGTGACCGAACTGGATGCCGGCCAGCGTCAGCAGGAAAAAACGTTCGGCACGGGGAGAAAGTTCGGTGGACATGGGCGGGAAGCAGTTGGCGCGGCCGACAAGGATACCTGCCTCGTACGGCCGTCGATAGCTTCGCCCCGGTCGCCGTCGATTTTTTTACATCGGAGGGCCGGCGGGGTGCTTTTTGCCTGTTTTTCCCGGTCGACCGCAGCAGTGGTCTCCACCGCCCGGCGACAGTGAAAAAGTCGGCGGCGCCAACCGCCGCCGACTGAACTGTTGCCGCCGGCACCTATCGAATGGATAGTCTGTCGTGAAAAGGAGCTTGTCATGCACGCCCAACTGCACACCATGAACCACCTGTTCGCCCAGCTCGGCCTGCCTTCGGACGAGGCGGCCATTGAAGCCTTCATTGCCAGCCATCGGCCGCTGGCCAGCGACACCGCCCTTTACCGCGCCCCGTTCTGGAGCGCCTCGCAAAGAGCATTTCTCAAGGAAGAAATCATCGAAGACGCCGACTGGGCGACGGTGATCGACGAACTGAACAGTCGCCTGGCTTAGTCCGTCATACAGAATGGATCGCCAGGCGGCATGCTGCTGCCGGCGCCAAATTGCGAGGAGGATATTCAATGTTTCGATCGATCATTCCATTTGTCGTGGCTGGCCTGAATGTGCTCTGCTCTGTACCGACGGTCGTCGCAGCAGAGCAGACAGCTGGCTCCGAGGCGACGCAGGGCGATGAAAACTGGAACACCATCAAGTCCTATTCACAGGACAAAAAGAGCGAGGCGGTCGCCTACGGCAAGAAACTGATGCAGGAAACCGATGCCAAGATCGAACAGCTGGATGCCAAGGCCAGCCAGGTTTCCGGCGAGGCGAAGCTACAGTACGAGAAGGAAATGCGTGAATTGAAGGTGATGCGCGCCAACACGGCGGCCAAGCTCGACAAAATGGCCAAGGAAAGCGGCGCTGCCTGGAACGACACCAAGCAAGGCTTTGCCGATGCCTACAAGGAGTTGCAGCACGCCTATCGCAAGGCGGTCAAGCGCTTCAATTGACACCGCCGGCCCACGGCGCAGAAACGATCAGCGATAGCCGGGATCTTGGCTGATTCAGAACGGCGAAAGGACAGCGGTGACCTTGCCGCTTTCGATGCGAACCGACCTGAGCAGCCAGCGCGCCGCTAGCTCCTGAGCATTGCCATTCTCGCGCAGGACATAGACCGGCTTTGAATGGAAGTAGTTGGCGAGCAGCACGGTAATCGCCCGCCGGGCTTCGGGTTCGCGCTCGCGGCGCAAGGCCGGCGACTGGACGGAGTCGGCCATTGGTTTTTCCAGGAAAAAGGCCTTGGCGTTGTCGTCATAGCGAATGCCAGCCGAGCCGACGACATCGACCGGGATCGGCGGGTTGCCGAGCAAGGCGATATCGACCCGTGCCACGATACCGGCCCGCCCTTCCGGATTGCCCAGCGTCAGCTTCGGCGGCGCCGACAGCGATACGGTCAGCAGGCCGCCGTAGTTCAGTTGCTGCGGCTTCGACTTATCGATGGCGGCCTGGATTTCCGCCTCGGAAAAGGAGACTTCCTTGTCGAGAAAGGCGGCGCCGGAGATCGTCGTCCAGGCCATCAAGGCCGTGAAAACGAAAGCGGTTACCTTGATTTTCATGCTGTTTCTGTTCCGTATGAGGCCTCTTGATTATCCCCGTTTGCCGCGGAATGGAAGATGCCGGCAATGAATTGTTTCAATAAAACCGGCCGGGCCCGCTCCCGGCCTTGGTCAATTTTGGCTAAATTTTCCGGTCGACCGTCGGGACCGGGGAAGTTAATTGACCCCGCCCCCGTTGGCCCCCATCCGGTACACCGGCGCAAAAATCAACCGGCGCGGGCAATCGGTCGCCTGTTGTTCTTGTTTCACGCTGAAAAACCGCCCACTTAGCCGATGCCGTGAATTGCGTTGTAATTGGCCAAGGCCTTGGCCACCTGCCCGGTCGGGCGCGCCGGGTCACCTAGGCCGAATTCGGCCTGCAAGGACGATAGGTTGGTGTCGATGTAGCTAATGGCGCGCGACAGATTGTCCAGACGGTTGGAAATGAAGTTGCCGGCCGAATTCAACAGTTCAGCCGACTTGGTGAAATTGGTGGTGAATTCGTGCAGCGCGCCGATCGCCGCCGTCTTGTCGTTGGCCAGCACGGCATCCAGCCGGGCGTTATCGACGGTCGCCAGCTTGGTTAGCGGATCGATGCTCAGGCCGAGGTCAGCCATGCCGTGCAGCCCATCCTGGGCGCCATTGAATGGATTGGCAATGCTCTGCTCGAGTTCCCACTGCGCCACCTTGGCCGCCTGCGTGCCGGCCAGCAGGCCGCCATCCTGCAGCTCGCTGCCGAAGCGCTGCATCCAGCCATTGTAGGCATCGGCAAAGGCCTGCACGCGGCTCCGGATTTCTTCGCCGCCGGTCGCGACCTCGGTGCCGCCCAACTGGCCGGCCGCCTGCTGCAGCGTCGCCACGTAGGCTTTCATATCGCCCATTTCGGACGCCTCGGCCTTGTAGGCGACTGACTTGGCGTTGATGGTCGACATCATCTGGTAGGCCGACTCCGGGTCGAACAGCGCCATGTTGCGTCCCGCAGCCGAAACGCCATTCGTGCCACTGACGCTGGCGGCATTGCCCAGCAGGGATTCCAGGGAGGAAGTGCCGGCGGGTTGGCCGGCACCGAGAAGATCGGCAAAACTCGCCACCCCCGACGCCTGGCTCGAACCCAGCGCCGACGAACCCAGCGCGCCAAGCGTTTGCGATTCGATGTTGGCCATCTGCAACTTCAGCGCGGACGAGAAATCCACCGCCCCGGCCGAACCGGCCGCTGGCGTCGTCGCCGTGCGGAGAAGTTTTGAGAAATCGAAACTGCTACTGTTAATTCCACTGACCGCCATATCGCCTCCAACTGTTGCAGAAGGCCAATGGCCCTCGTCCTGCTTCACGTCCCATGACTAGCAACAATTACGCCTGTCTGCCGCACTGCCTTGGCTAGTCGCCGAACAACGCCGAGGCTCCCGGCCGGACCGCTTGCAGCGCAAGGAGCCCAGCGACAGCGCAACGCACTGAGCTGAATTTAATCGGCCAATGAGAGACCTGAAACCAGCAAGCACGTTCCCGGCAAGGCGGGTGATTTTTGCCGGGTAACCGGCAAGGCCAACCCGGATCGGGCTGGCCGAAACCCTCAGCGGGGTATCAACTGATTGTTGGGTTCCAGCCGATTTTGTTTTTGGCTGTTTTTCCCGGTTGACCGTAGGAATTGGAAAAACCCATTCATGCTGCGCCGTTTGGCTTATTCCCGTCCGCCCGCAACTTGCCGCCCGAAGCCATCACCCGCTCGCCCAGCGCCTGCAGCATCGCCTGAGCTTCAGCGGCGGCTTCCTGCATCTCTTCGGCCGTCAACGGCCGGGTCAGCGCCTCCAGTTCGATGCGCTGAATATTCGGGCACTTGCCGACAGCCCCCTGCAAAATCGTATCCACCTTCTTCGGCCCCAGACCGAACAGCACTTTTTCCAGCACAAAGACGCGGACGATGATGATGTCCTCCTCGTTCTGCGCCGTTGCCTGCACGGCTTCGATTTCCTTGCGCAGATAACCGCAAAACTTGAGCGGCGTAATCTCGGCCGGCACCTGCAGTATGGAAGAACGAAACTGACCTTGGATCATGATGGTAGAAGGCGGGAAATGGCGGTTGTCGCAGGAAAGACCGTATTTTACGACGTCGATCTGCTCAGACGGCCATGCCCGCGACGAAATTCGGGTTCAGAACGGCAAAAGCACCGCGATCACCCGGCCGGGTTCAGCCACCGGCCTTCTTCATTTTTTGTTTCTGGCCGCTTTTTCCGGTTGACCGTGGAAGCCAGAAAAACCAATTAACTCTGACCCAATTGACCCATCGAAAGAAAAAAGGCCGGGAGCGATCCCGGCCTTCTTCATTTTTACTGCTTTTCAGCGGTCGACCCTAGGGCCAGCCGTTGTTTCTGTGGTCGTAGCGATCAGCCCTTCTTGTGCGTCGCCAGACGCGTCCAGGTATCGACCACGGTGTCCGGATTCAGGGAGATCGACGAGATACCCTGGTCCATCAGCCATTCGGCCAGATCGGGGTGGTCGGACGGGCCCTGGCCGCAGATGCCGATGTACTTGCCGGCGCGGTTGGCGGCGGAAATGGCCATGGCCAGCAGCATCTTGACGGCCGGATCGCGCTCGTCGAAGAGATTGGCGACCAGCCCGGAGTCACGGTCGAGGCCCAGCGTCAGCTGGGTCAGATCGTTGGAACCGATCGAGAAGCCGTCGAAGATCTTCAGGAAGTCATCGGCGAGCAGCGCGTTGGACGGAATTTCGCACATCATGATCAGTTTCAGGTCGTTTTCGCCCTGCTTCAGACCGTGACCGGCCAGCAGGTCAACCACGGCCTGGCCTTCACCGACGGTGCGCACGAAGGGCACCATCAGTTGCACGTTGGTCAGGCCCATCTCCTCGCGGACGCGCTTCATGGCGCGGCATTCCATTTCGAAGCAGTCTTCGAAGGTTTGCGCGATGTAGCGGGAAGCACCGCGGAAGCCGAGCATCGGGTTTTCTTCTTCCGGCTCGTAGAGCTCGCCGCCGAGCAGCTTGCGGTACTCGTTGGACTTGAAGTCGGAGAGGCGGACGATGACCGGATTCGGCCAGAAGGCAGCGGCGATGGTGGACACGCCTTCGACCAGCTTTTCGACGAAGAAGTCCTTCGGCGAGGCATAACCGCGGGCGCGGCGCTTGATTTCCTCGCGCTTCGAGGCCGGCAGGCGCTCGACGTCGAGGATGGCCTTCGGGTGGATGCCGATGACGTTGTTGATGATGAACTCGACGCGGGCCAGACCAACGCCGGCGTTCGGCAACTGGGCGAACTCGAAGGCCAGTTCCGGGTTGCCGACGTTCATCATGACCTTGACCGGGACGTCCGGCATGGCCGAGATGTCGCGGGTGGTGATTTCGTAGTCGAGGCTGCCGCGATAGACGTGGCCGGTATCGCCTTCGGTGCAGGAGACGGTGACCACTTCGCCTTCGGTCAGCGTTTCGGTCGCGTCACCGCAGCCGACGATGGCCGGGATGCCCAGTTCGCGGGCGATGATCGCGGCGTGGCAGGTGCGGCCGCCACGGTTGGTCACGATGGCGGAAGCGCGCTTCATGACCGGTTCCCAGTTCGGGTCGGTCATGTCGGCGACCAGCACGTCACCCGGCTTGACCTGATCCATCTCGCGCGGGTCCTTGACGACGCGGACCGGGCCGACGCCGATCTTCTGGCCGATGGCGCGGCCGGAGGCGAGCACCTTGGAGAAGGACTTCAGCTTGAACTTTTCCTGCTTGCCGGCGGCCGCCTGCGACTGCACGGTTTCCGGACGGGCCTGGAGGATGTACAGCTTGCCGTCGACACCGTCCTTGCCCCACTCGATGTCCATCGGACGGCCGTAGTGCTGTTCGATGATCATCGCGTAGCGGGCCAGTTCCATGACCTCTTCGTCGTTGATCGAGAACTGGTGACGCAGGGATTCTTCGACTTCCTCGGTGATCGTGGACTTGCCGGCGACCTTTTCGGCGGCGAAGGTCATCTTGATCATCTTGGAACCGAGGTTACGACGGACGACGGCCTTCTTGCCGGCTGCCAGCATCGGCTTGTGCACGTAGAACTCGTCGGGATTGACGGCACCCTGCACCACCGTTTCGCCCAGACCATAGCTGGAGGTGACGAAGACGGCATCGCGGAAACCGGATTCGGTGTCGAGCGTGAACATCACGCCGGCCGCGCCCTTGTCGGAGCGGACCATGCGCTGGATACCGGCGGACAGGGCGACATCGGCGTGCAGGAAGCCCTTGTGCACGCGGTAGGAGATGGCGCGGTCGTTGTACAGGGAAGCGAAGACTTCCTTGATCGCGTGCATGATGTTTTCCAGGCCGACGATGTTCAGGAAGGTTTCCTGCTGGCCGGCGAAGGAAGCGTCCGGCAGGTCTTCGGCGGTGGCCGAGGAGCGCACGGCGAAGGACATGTCGGCGGTCGATTCGGCGACCAGGCGCTGGTACTGCTCGGTAACGGCGATGGTCAGGTCCATCGGGAACGGGGTGTCGATGATCCACTGGCGGATCTCGGCGCCGGCCTTGACCAGGGCATTGACGTCATCGACATCGAGTGCGTCGAGCACGGCATTGATCTTGGTATCGAGGCCAGACTGGGCCAGGAAGACGCGGTAGGCGTGGGCCGTCGTGGCAAAGCCGCCGGGCACGCGGACGCCGGTATTGGCGAGCTGGCTGATCATTTCGCCGAGCGACGAGTTCTTGCCGCCGACCTGGTCGACGTCGGTCATGCGCAGTTGTTCAAAGGGGATGACAAGAGCTTCCACGGGGAGTCCTTTCAGGGGTCGAATTGAAAATCAGGAAGTTGAGAAATCGGGGTTCAGGCGACGCTCGGCAGTTTCACGGCGGGCGACGGAGCGCAGCGTCTGGGCCAGGGTTTCGCGGACGAAATCGATATGCGTCTCGGCGGCCGAGCGGGCCGCCTGCGGCTTGCGCTCGCGGACGGCGGCATGGATCGCGGCATGCTGGCTCATCAGCAGGCGGCTGGCGGCCGGGACGCCCTTCAGTTCACCGAGGTTGAGGCGGATGTTGTCGTGCATCAGGCGCAGCAGGGCGGCCGAAAGATGGCCGAGCAGCACATTGTGCGCAGCATCGCCGACGGCCTGGTGAAAGGCGATATCGGCATCGGAACGCTGTTCGGTATTGTCGCTTTCGAAAGCCGCCTGCAGGGTCTGAAAAGACTGGTCAAGGCGCAGCAGGTCGGCATCGGTGGCCCGTTCGGCGGCCCATTCGGCGGCCTGCCCTTCGAGCATGCGGCGAAACTCCAGCATGTCTTCGCGCAGGTTGGGATGGCTGCCCATCATGTCCTGCCAGGGGTCAAAAAACGTCGACTCCAGGGCATCGGTGACATAAGTGCCTCCGCCCTGGCGGCTGGTCACCATGCCCTTCGAGGCCAGCTTCTGGATGGCCTCGCGCAAGCTCGGGCGCGACACGCCCAGCTCGGCGGCCAGCTCGCGCTCGGGCGGCAGGCGGTCGCCGGACTTCAGCGAGCCTTCGAGGATGCGGCGCTCCAGTGTGGAAGCAACGGCATCCGAAATGCGCGGAACCTGTACCTTGTTTGGCATTGGTAAGACCACATTGATTGGTAAGACCAGCACATTCTAGCCAGCGATTCGGCAAAGCGCAAGCCTAGGATATTCCCTTGGGTGATTGACTAAGTCACGGTATTCACGTAAATTTTCATCTCACCGGCGATTGGTCTTACCATTTGACCGTTAAATAATTCACAACGGAGACGAGATGATCCCAGCGCAAACCCCGTCACCCCGCCCGGGCGACGTATATTTCTTCGCCACCTGCGTGGTCGACCAGTTCTTTCCCGGTGCCGGCCTGGATG
>CAMLHL010000095.1 GCA_946479855.1 uncultured Pseudomonadota bacterium | reverse complement strand
CATGGCTGATGTCCTGCTCACCCTGCTCATGCCCGACGACGTCGCCCAGCACGTCGAGGACCTGCTGCTCACCCGTCCGGACCTGGTCGCCGGCTTCACCGCCAGCCCGGCCGAGGGGCACGGTTCGGCTGTCAGCCTGGTCGAACCGGCCGAGCTGGTTAGCGGCCATTCGGCGCGCACGCGCATCCAGATGGTGGGGCCGGAACCAGCCATGCGCGAGGTTCTGACCATGATCAAAGGCGAGTTGCCACGGGCCAACATCTATTTCTGGCTTATCCCGATCATCGAGGCGGGACGTATATGAGACGGATCATTCTCCTCCTGCTGGGCGGCATCGGCGGCGCCGGTTTCTGCGCCGAAACGCCCCCCAACCTGCCGCCCACCGAGATCGTCGCCCGTGTCCTGCGTGACAACCCGGCGGTACAGGCCGCCAGCAGCCAGATCAGGGTCGAGGAAGCCAACCGCAACCGTCTCGAGGCCGGCCACTACGAGTGGAACGTCCGCCTCGGCGGCCAGCAGCGCCGGAGCCGGCCAACCAGCGGCCCCGACGAACGCTTCAATGAATGGAATGCCGCCATCGAACGCCCGCTGCGCCTGCCCGGCAAGGCCGCCCTCGATGGCGAACTTGGCGCGGCCGGGGTCGCGCTGGCCGAAACCGGGCATGGCGATGCACTGCATGAGGCCAGCCGGAATCTGCTTCAATCATGGTTCGTCTGGCTCAAGGAAAGCGCCACCGCCACGCAATGGGCCGAGCAGCTGGCCTTGCTGAAAAAACAGGCCGCGGCCGTCCACCGCCGGCAGCAACTGGGCGATGCCGCCCGCCTCGAAACGATCCAGGCCGCGGCCGCGCTGGCCCAGGCCGAAGCCGCACTGGCCCAGGCCCGCGTCCGTCAGCAGACGGCCGGCGAAGACCTGCGCCGCCGCTACCCCGGACTGCCGCTCGTCGCGCCGGCCGACATTGCCGAGCCGACGCCGGTCGACGGCAGCGAGGCCGAGTGGACAGCCGCCATCCTCGAGCACAGCCATGAACTCGAACTATCGCGCGGCGAAACGCAACGCGCCCGTCTTGCAGCCAGCCGAGCCAGCCGCGACCGCCTGCCCGACCCGACCTTCGGCCTGCATGTTTCCCGCGAACGGGCCGGCGAAGACCAGATTGTCGGCGCCTACGTCAGCATTCCGCTTCCCGGCGACGGCCGCCGCGCCGCATCGGATGCCATGCAGGCCCAGTCGGATGTCGCCATTCACCGCGAAGCGGCGGCCACCCAAAAGATTTCAGCCGAAGCTGCGATGCTCTATCAATCGGCCAGCGCCGCCTTTGACTCCTGGCAAGCCGGCCGCAATGCCGCCGAACAACTGACCCGGGCTGCCGAGATGACCGCTCGCGCCTACCAGCTCGGCGAGGGCAACCTCAATGATCTGCTCGCCGCCCGCCGCCTCGCCAACGAGGCCCGGCTATCGGCCCGTCAGCAGCAGCTGGCGGCCCTCGAACTGCGCTACCGCCTGTTACTCGATGCCCATCGCCTGTGGGCGCTGGACGACGAAAAGCACGCCGGCCGGTGACGCGGCAGAAATCGGCGCCGGAAAATGCCGGCCGGACGTATGATGGCCGGACAACCCGCTGCCAGAGGTGATGCCATGACCACGAATTCTCCGCGACTCGCCGCTTGCTGCCTCGTGCTGCTGGCCCTCGCCGGGCCTGCGGCCGCCTGGGATCTGGCCGGCAGCAAGAGCATCCGGCTGCAGACCCGCGACGGGCAGAGCATCGTGCTCGGCACGGTCGAATTCAAGCCGCAGGGTGAGCAGAGCACCTTCTCGCTGCACCTCGACCACGCCCGAATGAAGGATTTCTTCCTCTCGATGAAGGAATTCAAGTGCCTGGAAGGCGAGGAGATTCAATGCCACGTCCCCTATCCCTATCCCAATCCGGGCACCGTCACGCGCAACGACCTGCGCTGGCTGGAACACTCGTTGCTGTTCCTCTACAAGGCCCCCAAGGATTTCGGCGCCAAGCTGTGGAACGGCCTGTATTACCAGATGCAGATCACCGACCGGGGCATCGTCGGCACACCGCAGGCTGTTGATCTCGGGCTGATCGGTGCGCCGCCCGCCGACACCAGCATCCCGCCCTACGGACCGGGCGAGCGCAGTGAAATCCCGGCCAACTCCCGCTGGATTACCGGCCTGACCATCGAATAAGAACTGGACCGGGCCTGCCTGCAGCGCTCATCGATCCGTTTTTCGCCAACCCCTGGCCATCATGCAGGCATGCATTCGGCGCACGGTCGCATTGGTCACCACCCCGTCGGTACCGGAATAGACCTGCTGCTTGCAGTAATTCTCGTCGCGCGCGTAATCGCCGTCGAGCGCCCCGGCTTTTTCCCAATGCCAGGAGGAACAGGCCGCGAGGCCCATGCAAGCGATGATCAGTAATTTCATGCCGCGAATTCTACGCCGACTGCCCGCGCCAACGCTGCCGCGTCAAGGCAGCCCTTAAATTCAAAATTGGCTTTATATCTTCAATTTATTCTGTAGAATAAAAACAATCCCTGGAGACGCCGACATGTCCACTGCCCCGCAAGCCATCCCTCGCTCCGACCGCTCTCGCGTGCTGTCCACCGCCGTGGTCGAAGCCGCCCGGCGCCTGGGTCTGGGTTCCAGCGACCTTAACGCCATCATCGGCACCAGCCAGCCCTCGGCCTCGCGCTTGCTCAACGGCAAATACTTCATCCCCGAAGGCAGCAAGACCTGGGAGCTCTCGGCCCATTTCGTCCGCCTCTACCGTTCGGTTTCCTCGCTGGTC
Organism: uncultured Pseudomonadota bacterium; assembly: GCA_946479855.1. The sequence continues at coordinate 5,028 of CAMLHL010000095.1, read as the reverse complement.
GGCGGCAACGACGACCTGGCCCGGAGCTGGCTCAAATCCGCCAACCAGGCCTTCGACAACCGCCACCCGCTGGAAGTCGTCAAACGCGTCGACGGCCTGCTCCATGTCTGCGAATACCTGGACGCCCACCGCGCTCGCGTCTGAAGCCCGGCCCTGGGCAGGCCAGGGCTGGCGGGCGGTCGAAGCGCAGCACCGAGTGGCGACGATGAGCCTGGTCCATGGCGATCTTGGCGACCAGTCGCTGCTCGAAGACATCCTCGAAGCATCGAAACCGCCCCTGCCGCACGATGCCCAGGGACTGCACTGGCTGCTCGCGACGCCCTTCCGCTACTGGCCGAAACCACCGGCCGGCTCGCGTTTCCGGGCACGCACCGACCCCGGCGTTTTCTACGGCGCCGACGACGAAAAAACCGCTTGCGCCGAATGCGGCTACTGGCGCCTGCGCTTCTGGCTGGACAGCGAAGGCCTGGCCAGCCGCGAAGCAGCAATCCCGATCACACTGTTCGAATTCCACGGCGCCACCCCGCACGCCCTCGACCTGACCCGTTCCCCGTTCGTCGCCGACCACCCAAGCTGGACCGATCCGGACGATTACACCGCCACCCAGCAAATTGCCGGCAGCGCCCGCCAGGCCGGGATCGCACTGATCCGCTACCAGTCCGTCCGCCACCCCGAAGGCCACTGCCTCGCCATCCTGACGCCACAGGTTTTCCGCGGGGTCGAGGCGCCCTTCCGGCACGTCCAGCACAGCTGGACCCTGTGGCTGAAGCCGCCCGACCTGACCATCTGGCAACGCGAACTGATGCCGGAAAGCCACGTTTTCCGGTTTACCTAGGCAGGCCTGCTCTCGCCGCCTGGCTGGCACACAAGGCGGATTTCTCCAGAAATCGCGGGGAATGACGCCATTCCCGCTTTTTACTGACTGAATCTTCGGCGGCGCCTGCTTGTCCATCGAAGGGAGCTTTAGTACAAGTCATTCGATCCGGATTCGAAGGCGCCCATGGAACACAATATTTCACTGATTACGACACTGGCGGCGGGCTTCGGCATCGCCCTGATCCTTGGCTTCATCGCCGAACGCCTGAAGGTCCCCGCCCTGGTCGGCTATCTGGTGGCCGGCATCCTGATCGGTCCAGCCACGCCGGGATTCGTTGCCGACGTCCATATCGCCGCGCAGCTGTCGGAAATTGGCGTCATGTTGCTGATGTTCGGAGTCGGCCTGCATTTCTCGCTGGGCGACCTGCTCGCGGTCAAACGGATTGCCGTTCCCGGCGCCGTTGTCCAGATGACCTGCGCCACCCTGCTCGGCATGGCCGTCGCCTGGGGCTGGAACTGGGACTGGGGGCACGGGCTGCTGTTTGGCCTGTCGCTGTCCTGCGCCAGTACCGTGGTGCTGCTCAAGGCCCTCGAAGCCCGCGGCGTGCTCGAGAGCATGAACGGGCGGATCGCCGTCGGCTGGCTGGTGGTCGAAGACCTGGCGACCGTCCTCGTCCTCGTGCTGCTGCCACCGCTGGCCGGCATTCTCGGCGGCAATGCGCCGCTGGCCGCGGCCAGCCAGGCGGTCTGGGTAACCATCGCCAAGACCCTGCTCGAGGTGGGCGCCTTCATCGGCCTGATGATGATCGTCGGTCGCAAGTTGATTCCCTGGATGCTCTGGCACATCGCGGGTACCGGCTCGCGCGAATTGTTCACCCTGTCGGTGGTCGCCGCCGCGATCAGCATCGCCTTCGGTGCCGCCCAGCTGTTCAGCGTCTCGTTCGCCCTCGGCGCCTTCTTCGCCGGCATGGTGATGCGCGAGTCGGCGTTCAGCCACCGGGCCGCCGAGGAGTCGCTGCCGTTGCGCGATGCCTTTTCGGTCCTCTTCTTCGTTTCCGTCGGCATGCTCTTCCAGCCGGCGATCCTCGTCGAGCAACCGCTGCAGGTCCTCGGCGTCGTCGCCATCATCATGCTCGGCAAGACGCTGGCGGCATTCGCCCTCGTCCTGGCCCTGCGCTACCCGCTGAATACCGCCCTGACGGTGGCCGCCAGCCTGGCCCAGATCGGCGAGTTTTCCTTCATTCTGGCCGGGCTGGGCCAGTCGCTCGGCCTGATGAGCAACGCGGGGATGAGCCTGATCCTCGCCGGGGCCATCTTCTCCATCGCCCTCAATCCGTTCATGTTCTCGGCCATCGAGCCGCTGCGGCGCTGGGCTTTGCGAAAATCGGCCATCGCCCGGCAACTCGAACACGGCAGCGACCCTTACGCCGAATTGCCGATGAGCACCGAGCGCAAGTATCTCGAAAAGCAGGTCGTCCTCGTCGGCTATGGCCGGGTCGGCCAGCGCATCGCCGCGGTGCTGGAAAAACAGCGGATTCCCTATGTCGTTGCCGAGCAGAACCGGGAATTGGTTGAAACACTGCGCAAAAAGGGCATCGCGGCCGTTTCCGGCGATGCCGCCGAGCCATCGGTGCTGATCCAGGCCCACATCGCCGACGCAACCATGCTGGTCATCGCCAGCCCCGACCCGATCAATGTCAGGCAGATGGTCGATACCGCCCGGACGCTCAACCCGGCGATCGAGATCGTGCTCCGGACGCACGGCGAAACGGAATCCGCCATGCTCCGGCAAGGCAATTTCGGCACGGTCTTCTTTGGCGAGGAAGAATTGGCCAAGGGCATGGCCAGCCATATCCTGGAACGCTTCTCCCACCCGGGAGAGCGCTCCGGCACCACGGACCACGTCGCGACTTGAGAGGCTCCCCATGAACGCTCTGCAAAACATCCTGGCTGCCAGCGATCTCTCCGCCCCCAACCGCCACGCGATTGCCCGCGCGGCATCGGTGGCCGCCGAAGCGAAGGCCTTGCTGTCCATCCTCCATGTCGCCGGCCAGCCGCCGATGGATTCGCTGCGGCAAGTGTTCGCCGTCGATACCGGCAAAACTGACGAGGGGTTGCTCAATCAGGCGCGGACCGAACTCCGCGCCCTGGGAGAAACGATCCACCAGCGCTTCGGCATTGCACCGTCGCTGAACGTTACGGCGGGAGAACTGCTCCCGCGCTTGCTCGACTACGCCGATGCCCTTCCCGCCGACCTGATCATTCTTGGCGCCCGGGGCGGCAACTCCATGCGGCGCATTCTGCTCGGTTCGACCGCCGAACGCCTGCTCGGTACATCGTCGCTCCCCCTGCTGGTCGTCAAGCAGGCGGTACACGAGTCCTACCGCAAACTCCTGGTCCCCATCGATTTTTCCGCCGGCTCGCTGCGCTCACTGAAACTTGCCCATGCCATCGCTCCGCGTGCGGAACTCGTGGTCCTGCACGCATTCGAGCTGCCTTTCGAGGGCCAACTACGTTACGCCGGGGTCGACACCGCCAGGATCGAGCACTATCGTTCGGAAGCCATGCAACAGGCCAGGGAAAAACTCGGCCAGCTGTGCGAAGCGGCCAATCTGCCGTCGCGCCATATCCAGCTGGATGTCCTGCATGGCAACAGCGCCCAGCGCATCCTCGAGCACGAACAGGACGAGAACTGCGACTTGATCGTCATCGGCAAGCGGGGCGAAACCCTTGTCGAAGAGTTCCTCCTCGGCCGCGTGACCAAGCATGTGCTGGCCGAATCCCGGAGCGACGTCCTGGTGACGACCTGAAATAGCAGCACCGACCGATAAACCGCAAAAAACTTCGGATCAGGCTGCCGGCGCCATTTCCATTACCCCGCCTGGCCTATAAACTGGCTGCGCCTATTCCACGACCATTTGGAGATCGAAACATGCAAGGTTTGTTTGAGTACAGTCTGGACAGCAAGGGGGACGCCGTTACCCTGGGGATCAATCTCGATTCCGTCAGCGCCAAGGCACTGGTCCGCCTCGATCGCTACATCAATTGGGCAGACGTTCTGAAACTGACCGAAAGCGATCCGGAGGCAGCCTTTGCGGCGGAACGCCTGCATACCGTTCTGCAACACCTGGGCAAGTAAGCCACCGGCAAGCAACGCCCAAAAAACCCACACCCCACCGAAGCCGACGCCGGAGTCCACCTCCCGCGCCGGCTTCGTCTGCCAACACACAGCCCGCGTCTCGACGGCCCAAGCGGACCGTCCATTAATCTCCGCTTAAGTTTCCCCTAAGGCCACTTTAAGACTCGCTGCCTACACTGCTCTCCATGGATACCCCAAGGAGAACGACGATGCGAGCCATCCCCGCCCTGGCCCTGCTGCTTGCCAGCCTGGCCTGCCATGCCGAAACCCCGGCCCAGATTCGCCAGGCCTATGCCGCCGAGGCGCTCGCCCAGCAGGCCGGCTTCACCCCCTCGGCCAAGCGCGGCGAGGCGCTGTTCCGCCAGCGCTTCGCGATCAACGACAAGATGCCCGGCTGCACCAGCTGCCATACCGACAACCCGCTGAACGCCGGCCAGCATGCGGTCACCGGCAAGAGCATCCGGCCGCTCGCCGTCGCCGCCAATGGCGAGCGTTTCAGCGACCCGGCCAAGGTCGAAAAATGGTTCGGTCGCAACTGCAAGGAGGTCGTTGGCCGTGCCTGTACGCCGGCCGAGAAGGCCGATTTCATCACTTACCTGAGCGAGGTGCGCTGAAATGAAAGCCATCACCCTGATCGCACTGCTCGGCTTCGCCCTGCCCGCCCTGGCCGACCGGCTTCCCCTGCCGGCCAGCACCCCGGCCAGCTTCAAGACCGAGTGCGCGAGCTGCCACCTGCCCTACCCACCGGCCCTGCTAGCCGCCGGCGACTGGCGCCGGATCATGGCGGGACTCGACCAGCATTTCGGCAGCGATGCTACGGTCGACCCGCAAAAAAGGCAGGAAATCACCGCCTTCCTCGAACGCCATGCCGGCGACCCCGGCCGCCTGGGCAGCGCCGGCAATCCGCCGCGCATCACCCAGAGCCCGCGTTTCGTCCGCAAGCACCACGAGATACCGGCCCGCTTCTGGCGCGATCCGCGCGTCAAGTCGGCCGCCAACTGTGAGGCCTGCCATCGCGGCGCAGCCAATGGCAACTTTGGCGAACACGACATCGCCATCCCCGAACTGCGGGA
>CAMLHL010000094.1 GCA_946479855.1 uncultured Pseudomonadota bacterium | reverse complement strand
TCACTCCCATTCGATCGTTGCCGGCGGCTTGCCCGAAATGTCGTACACCACCCGGTTCAAGCCTCGCACTTCATTGATGATCCGGTTCGAGACGCGGCCGAGCAATTCATAGGGCAGATGCGCCCAGTGGGCGGTCATGAAGTCGCTGGTCACTACCGCACGCAAGGCCACGACATTTTCGTAGGTCCGGCCGTCGCCCATTACGCCGACGCTCTTGACCGGCAAGAAGACGGCAAAGGCCTGGCTGGTCAGGTCGTACCAGCTCTTGCCGATATCCTTGTCGGAACAGAACCCGGCGGCAGCGTCGCGTTCGGTCGCGTGTGTCGCACGTAACTCGTCGATAAAGATGGCGTCGGCACGCTGCAGCAGGCTGGCCGACTCGCGCTTGACCTCGCCGAGGATACGCACGCCGAGGCCGGGGCCGGGGAACGGGTGGCGGTAGACCATCTCGCGCGGCAGGCCGAGCGCAACGCCGAGCTCGCGGACTTCATCCTTGAACAATTCGCGCAGCGGCTCAAGCAGCTTGAGGTGCATGTCTTCCGGCAAGCCACCGACGTTGTGGTGGCTCTTGATGGTATGGGCACCCTTCTTGCCCTTGCCGGCCGATTCGATCACGTCCGGGTAGATGGTGCCCTGGGCCAGCCATTTGGCGGCTGAGAGCTTCTTGGACTCAGCCTGGAAGATCTCGACGAATTCCTTGCCGATGATCTTGCGCTTCTGTTCCGGATCGGAGACACCAGAAAGTTGACTCATAAAGTCGTCGACCGCATCGACACGGATGACCTTGACGCCAAGGTTGCGGGCGAACATTTCCATCACCATGTCGCCTTCGTTCAGGCGGAGCAGGCCGTGATCGACGAAAACGCAGGTCAGCTGGTCGCCGATCGCCTTGTGGATAAGCGCTGCAGCGACGCTGGAATCAACGCCACCGGAAAGACCGAGGATGACTTCCTCATCGCCGACCTGGCGCTGGATGGCATCGACAGCTTCGGCAATGTAGTCGCCCATCACCCAGTCGGTGCCGCAACCGCAGATGCCATGCACGAAGCGTTCGAGAATGGCGCGCCCCTGCTGGGTATGCGTCACTTCCGGGTGGAACTGGACGGCGTAGAACTTGCGCGTCTCGTCGGCCATCGCGGCAATCGGGCACGATGCGGTCGAGGCCATCTTGATGAAACCGGCCGGCAGGTCCATTACCGAGTCGCCGTGGCTCATCCAGACCTTGAGCATGCCATGGCCTTCCGGGCTGTAGAAGTCGGCGATGTCATTGAGCAGCGCGGTATGGCCGTGGGCGCGGACTTCCGAGTAGCCGAATTCGCGGGCCTTGCCGGCCGCCTCGGCGGTCATCACCTTGCCGCCCAGTTGCTGGGCCATGGTCTGCATGCCGTAACAGATGCCGAGCACCGGCACGCCCAATTGGAAAACCACCTCCGGCGCCCGCGGCGTATCGCCCTCGGTCACGGAACTCGGGCCGCCGGACAAAATGATGCCCTTGGCGCCGTAGTTACGGATGAATTCTTCGGAAACGTCGTACGGGTGGATTTCGCAGAAAACCTTGGCTTCGCGCACGCGACGGGCGATCAGCTGGGTGACCTGGGAACCGAAATCGAGAATGAGGATTTTCTGGTGAGACATTTTCAAGACCTTGAATGAAAAGGGCGGCTACCGGAGCCGCCCTCTGAAAGACGAAGTCGATCAGTCGAGATGGTAGTTCGGTGCTTCCTTGGTGATCTGCACGTCGTGAACGTGCGATTCTCGGATGCCGGCCGAAGTGATCTCGACGAAACAGGCATGTTCGTGCATGTGGGCGATAGTCGGGCTGCCGAGATACCCCATCGACGAACGCAGGCCGCCCATCAGCTGGTGAATGACGGCAAGCACGGAACCCTTGTAGGGGACGCGGCCTTCGATACCTTCCGGCACGAACTTGTCGACATTGGCGGTGGCTTCCTGGAAATAACGGTCGGACGAACCGGCCTGCATCGCGCCGAGCGAACCCATGCCGCGATACGACTTGTACGAACGGCCCTGGAACAGTTCAACCTCACCTGGTGCTTCCTCGGTACCGGCGAACAGGCCGCCGAGCATGACCGTATCGGCGCCAGCCGCGATGGCCTTGGCGATATCGCCGGAGTAGCGAATCCCGCCGTCGGCGATCATCGGCACGCCGGTGCCCTTCAGCGACTCGGAAACGTTCTGGATGGCGGTGATCTGCGGCACGCCGACACCGGCAACGATCCGCGTCGTGCAGATGGAACCGGGGCCGATACCGACCTTGACGCCGTCGGCGCCGTTATCGACCAGCGCCCGTGCCGCGTCGGCGGTGGCGATGTTGCCGCCGATCACTTCGATCTGCGGGAAATTCTTCTTCACCCACTTGACGCGGTCGAGCACGCCTTGCGAATGACCGTGTGCCGTATCGACGACGATGACATCAACGCCAGCTTCGGCCAGCAGTTCGACGCGCTCTTCGGTACCGGCGCCGACGCCGACTGCCGCACCGGCACGCAGGCGTCCGGAAGCATCCTTATTGGCCAGCGGGTGTTCGGTAGACTTGAGAATATCCTTGACCGTGATCAGGCCACGCATGTGCCAGTCATCGTCGATGACCAGCACGCGTTCCAGGCGGTGCTTGCGAATCAGTTCCTTGGCGTCTTCGACGCTGGCGCCTTCCTTGACCGTGACCAGGCGCTTGCGCGGGGTCATGATGGCCTTGACCGGCTGGTCGAGATTGGTTTCGAAGCGCAGGTCGCGGTTGGTGACGATACCGATCACCTTGCCTGACTTGTCGATCACCGGCAGGCCGGAAATCCGATACTGGCGGGTAATTTCAATGACATCGCGGACCGTCATGGTCGGCGTGACGGTAATCGGATCCTTCAGGATACCCGACTCGAAACGCTTGACCTTGGCCACTTCGGCCGCCTGTGCCTTGGCCGTCAGGTTCTTGTGTACGATGCCGATCCCGCCTTCCTGAGCCAGCGCGATGGCGAGGCGCCCTTCCGTCACGGTATCCATGGCGGCAGACAGCAGCGGCAGGTTCAGGGTAATGTTGCGCGTCAGTCGTGTTGCCAGGCTGACATCGCGCGGGAGGACTTGAGAATGTGCGGGGACGAGCAGAACGTCGTCGAAGGTTAGGGCTTTTTGCAGCAGTCGCATGGCCTTTAATCCAAGGTCACAAAATCGTATTATACAGAAAAGCCAAGGAAACCCAGATGACCACGAAACGCAATCTCGTTTTTAGCCTGTTTTTGGTGTCGACCGTAGCGTTCACTATTGCCAGTGCCGAAACCTACCAGTGGAAGGACAACAATGGTCGGACCGTGATTTCCGACGTGCCACCTCCCTCCTCCGCCAAGAACCGTCGTGCGATAGGCGGTCCGCAGCCGGCCATCGTTTCCGAAACACCGGCGGAAAAACCTGCCGACGGCGCGAAGCCCGCCGATGCGCCGAAAACGATCGCCGACAAGGAACTCGATTTCCGGAAGCGTCAGCAGGAAGCCAAGGAAAAAGCCGACAAGCAAGCCAAAGAACAGGCAGCCGAAGCGGACAAGCGCGAGAACTGCGAGCGCGCCCGGCGTACCGTGGCCGCACTGGAGGCCAACCAGCCGGTCAGCACTTACGACGACAAGGGTGAGCGCAAGCTGATGGATACGACCTTGCGCGAACAGGAACTGGAGCGCGCCCGCCGCTTCATGGCTGAATCCTGCAAATAAGCAGGATTCCGGACTCAGCCCTCGGCAGAGGCGTCGGCATCCCCGGCGCCTTTTTTCATGACCTTGCCTTCGGCGGCCCGCTGTTTGCGGACCTCCTTGGGATCGGCAATGAGCGGCCGGTAGATCTCGATGCGATCCTTGTCGCGCAACGACGATTCCGGCCTGGACAGCTTGTTCCAGATGCCGAACTTGTTTTTCTTCAGGTCGATTTCCGGATACTTGACCAACAGCCCGGAAGCCTCCAACGCTTGCTGCAACGTTGCGCCCTCGGGCAGCCTGACCCGAACAAGTTCCTGCTTGTCGGACATCGCATAACAGACTTCAATATTCAGCATTTCAGCCATGGCTGACTCCATAAACCTGTGCGGCGCGGCGCACAAAGGCATCGACGAAGGTATTCGCAATATGGCTGAATACCGGGCCGATCACCTTCTCGAACAATTTGCTGGAAAATTCGTAATGCAAGCGAAATTCGATCTTGCAGGCATTCTCGGCCAGGGCCTTGAAGTGCCAGGCGCCTTCGAGCCGGCGAAAGGGGCCATCGACCAGACGGATGTTCATCAGTCGGGGAAATTCCTTGTCGTTCTCGGTCGTAAAGGACGATTTCACCGAATGGTAGTTGATGTGCAGCGTCCCGACCGTCTTCGCCGCATCGCGGAACTTGACCTCGGTATGGCTGCACCACGGCAGGAAAGCCGGGTAATCCTCGCAACGATCCACCAACTCGAACATGCGTTCGGCGGACTGCTCGATCAACACTGTCTTTTCAACCTGGGCCATGCAGCGAGGGTGTTCCTGTATCCTGTAGAATTGCAATTTTAATGGATCGCCCGGCAGCATGAGCATCACCGTCAACAAAAAAGCCTTTCACGACTACTTCGTCGAAGAAAAGTACGAGGCCGGCATCGTCCTCGAAGGCTGGGAGGTCAAAGCCATTCGTGCCGGGCGGATGAACATCAAGGAATCCTACGTCATCATCAAGGGCGGCGAGCTTTACCTGATCGGCATGCACATCTCGCCGTTGGCCACCGCCTCGACCCATGTCTCCCATGACCCGACCCGCACCCGCAAACTGCTGCTGCACGCCAAGGAAATCAGCAAGCTGATCGGCAAGGTCGAGCGGGCCGGTTACGCGCTGGTGCCCCTCGACCTGCATTTCGTGCGCGGCCGGATCAAGCTCGACGTCGGCCTGGCCAAGGGAAAGAAGCAATACGACAAGCGGGCCGACGCACTGGACAAGGACACCAAGCGCGAAGCACAGCGCGCCATCAAGGAGCGCCTGCGCTAGCCTTTACCCCTGCGAGCGATAGAAATCGCACCAACAAAAAAACCGCAACCTATTACAGGGTGCGGCTTTCATTTTTTCGCTTGGCGGAGTGGACGGGACTCGAACCCGCGACCCCCGGCGTGACAGGCCGGTATTCTAACCAACTGAACTACCACTCCGCGTTGGGCCACCAGGAAACCCGGGCAGCAAGAACGGGGCGAATAATAGCACGGTGCGATGGCCCGGGGCGAGACGCAGCGACTACAATTTCGGTCTCTCAACGCCAATGCGAAAGCCATGACCGATACCGGCACGCTCAATTTTCACTGGTCCCAGGCCATGATCGCCGGTTTCGTCGCGGCGGGGGTCACCGATGCCGTCATTTCGCCGGGATCGCGCTCGACTCCGCTGGCCCTGGCCCTGCTGCGCCAGCCTCGCCTGCGTTGCCAAGTCGCGGTCGACGAGCGCAGCGCAGCATTTTTCGGGTTGGGCATCGCCAAGGCCAGCCAACGCCCGGTCCTCCTTCTCGCCACTTCGGGAACGGCACCGGCCAACTGGCTCCCGGCAGTGATCGAAGCCAGCCAGTCCGGCGTGCCGCTGATCCTGCTCTCCGCCGATCGCCCACCGGAACTCCAGGGCTGCGGCGCCAACCAGACAATCGATCAGTTGGGGCTGTTCGGTTCGCATGTGCGGGCCAGCCATGCACTAGGCACCCCACAACAGGAATTCGCCGCAGGGTATCTGCATCGACTGGCAGCCCAGGCCTGCGAGCAGGCGACCTGGCCCCACCCCGGGCCAGTCCATATCAACCAGCCTTTTTGCGAACCCTTGCTGCCGGTTTCGCCCCCTCTCCCGGACAGCATCCCGGCGGCGATTCGCAGGGGGCTCCCCGCCCTGCTGCCTGACCACAATGAAATTCGCGATCTGGCCCGGCGCATCTCGGGCCGACCCGGCGTCATCGTCTGTGGTGAAATGCCACCGCGCCAAGGCCAGAACGAAGCACTGGCGGCCCTGGCGGCCCACCTGCGTTGCCCGATCCTGGCCGAGCCGCTGTCCGGCCTGCGCTACGGATCGCATGACCGATCGCATCTCTGTGTTCGCTACAACGACTGGCTGAACGATCCGGGGGTCACCGGGCAATGCCGACCGGAATGGGTGATTCGTGTCGGCGCCTACCCGGTGACGCGCAACCTCCAGAATTTCGTCGCCGGCATCACGGAAACCCATGTGCTGGCCGATCCCTGGCCGCGCTGGATCGATCCGGCACATCACCTGACGCATCTGCTGCGCATCGAGCCGGCAGCCATTTGCCACGCCCTGCTGGAAGCCGCTCCGATGCCAGCCGCCGACACCTGGTTGACGGGTTTCGCCACCCTGGAAGCCGATGCACAGGCGCAGGCCGAACCCGGCCATATCCAGGCGCTGATCGACGAACTGCCCGACGATACCGCCCTCTTCGTCGGCAATTCGCTGGCGATTCGTCAGCTCGACACCCATTCCGGGCATTCAAACAAGGCGTTGCAAATTCATGCCAACCGGGGCGCCAGCGGCATCGACGGCAACATCTCCACGGCGGCTGGCATTGCTGCCAGCCATGGGCGAACCGTCGCCCTGATCGGTGACCTGACCGGCCAGCACGACATCGGTGGACTTGCCATCGCCCGTGAACGCAATCTGGTCATCGTTACGGTCAACAACGGCGGCGGGGGGATTTTCGACCATCTGCCCCAGCGCGGGCTACCCGAATTCGTTGCTGGCTGGCGGACACCGCAAAACATCGATTTTGAACATGCCGCCAAGGCCTTCGGCATCGCCTACGCCAGCGCCGACTCCACTGAGATGTTTCGAGCGACTCTGCGTACAGCACTAACGGCCGGCGGTCCGCACCTGATCGAACTGAAATCGTCCTGACCTTGTCAGGCATCCGATGCCGGCCTTGCAGGTAAAATCCACCGCCATGACTTCAACCTCCTACCAGGCGCCCGCCGATCCCAGCCACGCTTCCCCGCTCGGCAAGGCGACGGAATACCAGAGCCACTACGCGCCGGAACTGCTCTATCCGATCCCGCGCCAGCTCAAACGCGGCGAACTCGGCATCACCGAGGGCGCGCAGCCCTTCGTTGGCGAGGACCTGTGGAATGCCTACGAACTGTCGTGGCTGAACGCCAAAGGCAAGCCAGTCGTTGCCATCGGCACTTTCCGGGTGCCGGCAAGCAGCCCGAACCTGATCGAATCAAAGTCCTTCAAGCTCTACCTGAACTCCTTCAACCAGACTTCCTTCGATAATCTTGAGGCCGTCGGCGCCACGATGACCCGCGATCTCTCCGCAGCGGCCGGCAGCCCTGTCGCGGTCGCCCTTGAACCGCTCTCGCAACAGCCCAAAGCACGCATTGGCGTGCCTGCCGGCATCCTGCTCGACGAACTCGATATCGCCTGCGACCGTTACCAGCCGGCGCCCGATCTTCTGGCGACCTTGCCGGGCGACACGGTCGAAGAAACGCTGTATTCGCACTTGCTCAAATCCAACTGCCTGGTCACCGGGCAGCCGGACTGGGCCATGGTCGTCATCCGCTATCGCGGGGCACCGATCGACCGCGCCGGGCTGCTGCGCTACATCGTTTCCTTCCGCAACCACAACGAATTTCACGAGCAATGCGTCGAACGCATCTTTACGGACATTCAGCTGCATTGCTGCCCCGAGGCGCTGGCCGTCCACGCCCGCTACACGCGGCGTGGCGGCCTCGACATCAACCCTTTCCGCAGCACGGGCGACTTCGCCCCCCCTGACAACACGCGCGAAATCCGCCAATAACCAAAACAACAATCCACCCATCAATGGTTAAAGATACCGCTCCCGATCTCTCCAAACACACTCCGATGATGAAGCAGTATCTCGGACTGAAAGCGAATCATCCGAACACCCTGCTCTTCTATCGGATGGGTGATTTCTACGAGTTGTTCTACGAAGATGCGGAAAAAGCGGCGCGCCTGCTCGACATCACGCTGACGACACGCGGCCAGTCGGCCGGCGTTCCGATCAAGATGTGTGGCGTGCCCTTCCATTCGCTCGAGCCCTACCTTGCCCGCCTGGTCAAGCTCGGCGAGTCGGCGGTGATCTGCGAGCAGATCGGCGATCCGGCGACCAGCAAGGGCCCGGTCGAACGTGCCGTGGCGCGGATTGTGACACCGGGTACGCTGACCGACGCGGCGCTGATCGACGACAAGCAGGATCTTTGGCTGCTGGCCGTGACTACGCTGCGCAATACCGCCGGCCTCGCCCGGCTGAATCTGGCCAGCGGCGAGTTCGTGCTGATCGAAGTGCCGGCCGAGCAGATTCCGGCGACGCTGGAACGCATCCGCCCGGCCGAAATCCTCTACCCGGAAAGCTGGACGCCGAACTTCGGGCTTGAGGTCGCTCGGACTCGCCAGCCGGACTGGTATTTCGATTTCGACTCGGCCAAGCGGCTGCTCTGCGACCAGTTCGAGGTCGCCTCGCTGGCCGGCTTCGGTGCCGAAGGCATGAAGCCGGCCATTGGCGCCGCCGGCGCACTGCTGCAGTATGCGCAGGCGACGCAGTCGGGCAAGTTGCCGCATTTGCGCGGCTTGACCGTCGAGATCGAGGGCGCCTATCTCGGCCTCGACCTCGCCACCCGGCGCAACCTGGAACTGACCGAAACCCTGCG
>CAMLHL010000093.1 GCA_946479855.1 uncultured Pseudomonadota bacterium | reverse complement strand
CCCTTCCCATCCCGAACAGGACCGTGAAACAGAGTCGCGCCAATGATAGTGAGCAGCTCGCTCGCGAAAGTAGGTCAACGCCAGACTCCCCATTAAAACCCCTGTTAGCACCGCTAACAGGGGTTTTTGCTTTTGGGAAAGAAATACAACTAACAAAGGAACAGGCAAGCATCGGATCTGTCAGATCGAACGATATTGGCCATATTCATTGGTCTCAGGAGACTTTCGATGGAGGTTGCAACATTTGCAGGTGGTTGCTTCTGGTGCCTGGAAGCAGTATTCGAGCAACTTGAAGGGATTGGGCGTGTTGCCTCTGGATATGCTGGCGGTCATGCTGCCAATCCGACATATGAAGCCGTTTGCTCGGGCCGAACCGGCCATGCCGAGGTAGTGCGAGTGGAGTTTGAGCCGCGCCTTATTTCTTATGAGCAACTTCTTGAGGTGTTTTTTGCCATTCACGACCCGACAACGCCGAATCGACAGGGGGCAGATGTCGGGACCCAATATCGTTCAGTGATATTCGTTCATTCCGCCGCTCAACGGGGTGTTGCTTTGGCAATGATTAACAAGTTGACCAGCGAGAGGATATACGCGTCGCCGATTGTGACAACAGTAGAAGATTTGACCGATTTTTACCCGGCGGAGGGATATCATCAGGGCTATTTCCGTGCCAATCCTGAGCAAGGCTATTGCGTTGCTGTTGTCTCGCCTAAATTGACCAAGGCAAGGAAGCGCTTTGGTGCCTTGCTCAAGTCGGGGTTCCGATAAGACCGAGAGAGCTTTTGCTGCAACGTATTATTTCACGGGATATTATCGAAAGGCTTGCCCATGTTTGACTGGCGAGATTACGGCAACGGTATTATTGCTTTCGACGCCGGGTATGTCCGTCCCATCCTGGCGGCAATCCACATGGTTGTCGAAAATGGGCATGTTGCCTTTATCGACACCGGGAGTAATGATGCCTTGCCCAATGCGCTGTCGGCGCTAGATCGGCTGGGACTTGATGTTGCAGCCGTCGACTATGTGATTTTGACGCACATACACCTTGATCATGCGGGGGGGGCAGGCAGCTTGATGCAAGCCTTCCCGAATGCCAGACTGGTGGTTCATCCCCGAGGGGCGCGACATATGGCCGAGCCTTCCAAATTAGTGGCCGGGGTCTGCGCTGTTTACGGTGCCGACTATGTGCAACGGGTCTATGGCGAAATCCTACCGATTGCGGTCGAGCGTATCATTGAGGCACCGGACGGCCACGTGGTTCGACTGGCGGGGCGGGAACTGCTGTGTCTGGATACACCGGGGCATGCACGGCATCACATCTGTGTTGTCGACGGGAAAAGCAAAGGTATCTTCACCGGCGACATGTTTGGTCTGTCTTATCGTGAACTGGATGTCGATGGTCGCCAGTTCATTTTCCCGACGACGACACCTAGCCAATTCGATCCGATCGAAATGCGGGCGTCTATCCATCGCTTACTCTCCTTCGCACCAGAGGCGATGTATCTGACTCACTACGGCCGCTTGGTAGAGGTGCCAAAAAAAGGAGCCGAACTACTGCGCCATCTCGATGTGCTCGTCGATCTGGCACAGCGAGAGCGAGAATCCGGTGACTTGCGCCATCAACGGATCAAGCAGGCAATGACTCGTTATTTACTGGCGGAAATACGTAAGCATGGTTGTCTGTTGCCTGATTCCACGTTGCTCGAAATCTGGGAGACGGATCTGGAGCTCAACGCACAGGGCCTGGGCATCTGGCTCGATAGTCTTTCTTAACCGGACCTAGACATATTTCCGTCGCCAGAATAAAACGAGCATGATGACGGCGATGACACCCATCAGTCCTAGGGCGTAGAGGAAACCATCCGGGTTGGCCAGCCAGGGCATTTCCCGGAAATTCATGCCGAAGATGCCGGCGATAAGCGTTGCTGGCATGAATATGGTCGCTACTACGGTCAACGCCCGGACTTCGAGATTGACCCGGTGGCTAATCGTCGACAGGTACACATCCAGCAGGCCGCTGGCCAGATCTCTCAGGTCTTCAAGTGATTCAAGAATGTGGACGGTGTGATCGTAGACGTCGCGGACATAGAGCTGGATTTCTGAACGGAAGAAATCACCGGCATCGCGATGCAGGGTGCCCAAAAGTTCTCTGAGTGGCTGGAGATTACGGCGTAGCTGCGAAACACAGCGCTTCAGCTGGTGGATGTTCTCAAGCGAGGCTGGGCTGGGACGCCCGAGAATCTTGTCTTCGAGTTCCTCGGCATAGTTGTCGAGTTGTTCGATGATGCCGAAATAGCTGTCGACCACAATATCAATCAGCGAGTAGGCCAGTACATCGACACCACCCTTGCGCAGGCTGGTGTGCTCGCCGCGCAGGCGTTGTCGAATCGGTTCGAAGGTTTTTGACGGCCGTTCCTGAAAGGTGAGCACATAATTGCGACCGATGACCAGGCTGATCTGGTCCTGAATCAACTCAAGCGAGTCCGGTGTCAGCTCGTAACGATGGAGGACTAGGTATAGATAGTCGTCATAGGCGTCCAGTTTCTGGCGCTGGGCGTTGTTGAGAATATCCTCCTGCGCCAGCGGATGGAGTCCGAACACTTCGCCAATGGTCGCCAAATCGGCCGGTTTGTGGACCCCGTAAACATTGGCCCAGCGAGTAGCATACGGGCGGGGCTGGCGCTCGAAGTCGGCCGGATCGAGTAATTGAGTTTCCTGCAGTCCGCCTTCATCGAAATCGATCACCGAGAAGGTTGGCGTTCGGGTCTTGATTTCGCCGATGTGGACCAGCGAGCCAGGTGGCAGCCCCGCCTTGCGCGAACGGAGCTTGCGCGGCTTGTTCATGTTTTGATAATCTGATTGATCGCTTGCGCTGCTGCCGCCATACCGAAGACTGACGTGACGCAAACCGATGAACCGAAGCCGGCGCAGCTAAGGCCGGCCGGGCCGCGTTCTGTTTCACAGCTAGCGTTACGCTCCGGGTAGCGCAGCGCTTCGGTTGAATAGACTGCCGGTACTCCGAATTTTTTCCTGGCTTCGCGAGGGAAGCCATATTCCCGGCGGAGCAGGGAGCGAACCTTGGCCAGCAGGGGGTCCTGTACGGTCTGGCTGAGATCGCTCACGCGCACCTGGGTCGGGTCCGTCTGCCCGCCTGCTGCGCCGGCAACGACGATCGGTATCTTGTTGCGGCGGCAAAAAGCGATCATGGCCGCTTTGGCTCGCACCTGATCAATGGCGTCAATGACCACGGAAAAATTGGGATCGAGCAGCTGTGCGACATTTTCCGGAGTGACGAAGTCTTCGATGCAGCGCACTTCGCAATCGGGGTTGATGGCGCGGACCCGTTCGGCCATGGCGTCGACTTTAGCCTTGCCGTAGATGTCGCCGAGCGCGTGGATCTGCCGGTTGGTATTGGATTCTGCCACCATATCGAGGTCGACCGTAGCGATTCGGCCAACGCCTGTCCGGGCAAGCGCTTCGACCGCCCAGGAGCCGACGCCACCAATGCCGACAATGCAGACATTCGCCTGGCGCAGGCGCTCGGCCGCCGCTGCGCCGTAGAGGCGGGTGACACCGCCAAAGCGGCGCTCGCGATCATTTGTCATCAGGTTTCTATGGTCTTGCGAATTACTGCATTGAATGGGGCGATCCACTCCGGTGCAAACTGATTGTCGCAAGCGTTGATTTCGGCGATTGCCCGAAGTACCGAACGATTTTTGCCGCGGTGGATGTGTTTGAGCATCACGGCTTCGAAGGCATCGACGATGGCAAGAATCTTGGCGCCCGGGCAGATGTCCTTATTGGTCAGCGCGTTGGGATAGCCGCCGCCGTCCGGCATTTCATGGTGCTGGGCGACCATTTCTGCTGCCGATTCCCAGCCGGGCATGCGTTGCAGCATCCCGGCCGCAAATCCGGGGTGATTGCGCAGGGCGACCTTGTCTTCCGGCGACATCTTGCCGACTTTGAGCCAGATCGACTCGGGGAGCAGCATCATGCCAATGTCGTGCACATAGATGGCCGCTTCCAGTTGCACAGGGTCGACGGTCGTGCCGCCTGCCTTGTTGGTTTCCAGGGCCAGGCGAAGGATGCGCATGGTTCGCCCCTTGAATAGCGGCGAACGGCTCTCGAATTGCTGCGCCAGCGAGCGGAAAAAATGCAGATCGACACTTGCATTTTTGTGTTCTGGCTTGGGAGGGGATACCCGCGGTGCCTGGCTGGAGATGTCCGGAATAACTGGCGGGAAGCCGGTAACCGACTGGATCAGTTCCGAGCAGGCAGCATCGAGCTGCTGCGGGATTTTCGGTGTCAGGGCGTTCAGGCCCAGGATGAGTTCCGGCAGGTGAAGGTTTTCCAGCGGCTTGTTGCAGAGCAGGGCATCCGTCGTCAATTCCAGACGATCGACCACCAGCAGGATCAATTCGGCCAAGATGTCCGAAAACGGAATTTCCCCCTCCCGAAAGCGGCTCATCAGCGTTTCGATAGGGTGGGCAATGGCGACGCCCAATTCGAACTTGCAGATCGCCGCGTCGCCCTTGATGTTATGCACGCTGCGGAAAAGGCTGGCAATGATTGCCCCATCTGTCGGGGCTTCCTTCAGGCGGACGACATCCCGTTCAATTTCGACGGCCCGGTCGTCAAGGGAATCGGCGAATTCAGCAAGTGCTTCGCGATCCGCAATGACCGGCGCGCTGATCGAACGAAAGTCCATCCCCTCTCCCTTTGTTTCTAGCTATTGCCGGAGTTTAACAAACTGTCGCTACAACAGAGCGTATCCTTGCGTTTTCGGCCTTGACTGGCCTTCTTTCGCCACCTAAGATTCCGCGCTTCTTCAAGGAATTGCCTGCCGTGACTCTGGAACAGCTCTATGCCCTGATCGGGCCCGACATGAAGGCCGTCGATGCGGTAATCCGCGAACGCCTGTATTCCGATGTGGTCCTGGTCCGGCAGGTAGCCGAATACATTGTCAGCAGTGGCGGCAAACGCATGCGCCCGGCCCTGGTATTGCTCGCGGCCGGTGCACTGGGCTACCAGGGGACGCGTCACCACGAAATGGCGGCAGTCATCGAGTTCATCCATACCGCGACCCTGTTGCATGACGACGTGGTCGATGAATCCTCGTTACGCCGTGGCCGTGATACTGCCAACGCCATGTTTGGAAATGCGGCCAGTGTTCTGGTCGGCGATTTCCTTTATTCGCGTGCCTTCCAGATGATGGTTGCGGCTGACAACATGCGGGTGATGCAGGTACTCTCCGATGCCACCAATGTTATCGCCGAAGGGGAAGTCTTGCAGTTGATGAACTGCCACGACGCCGATGTCGACGAGGTTCGCTACATGCAGGTCATCCACTACAAGACGGCCAAGCTATTTGAGGCGGCGGCCCAGCTCGGCGCCATTCTCGGGCAGGCGACGCCAGAGATTGAAAAGGCGCTCGCCGCCTACGGCATGCATCTCGGCACGGCTTTCCAGCTGATCGATGACGTGCTCGACTATTCGGGGCAGGAGTCCGATACCGGCAAGCATCTTGGCGATGACCTTGCCGAGGGCAAACCGACTTTGCCGCTGATCTACGTCATTCAGCAAGGAACTCCGGAACAGGCTGCCTGCGTGCGCAAGGCGATCGAAGAAGGTGGCCGCGATGATTTTCCGCTGGTGCTCGAGGCGATTCGCCAAAGTGGTGCCCTCGACCATGCCCGTGCGCGTGCAGTTTATGAGGCCGAGCAGGCAAGATCTGCAATTCAGTGTCTGGGGGATTCAAATTTTAAAAAAGCTCTGCTACAATTGACGCTCTTTGCAGTTGAGCGAAATCATTAGTTCTCTCAACAGCCATCGGAGTGTAGCTCAGCCTGGTAGAGCACTGCGTTCGGGACGCAGGGGTCGCATGTTCGAATCATGTCACTCCGACCAAAAATCAACAAAAGCTTACGGAAATCCCGTAAGCTTTTTTTGTTTCTGGGGTGGCCAATGAAATATCTACTTTTATTCGTGTTTCTGGGTGTGGTCTGGTGGTTGTGGAACAAGCGCAACGCGTCGGCCGATGCTCAGTCAATGGCGCGCCACGAGCGTCCTGCGGAAAAAATGGTGACCTGCGCTCATTGTGGTGTCTATTTGCCAGAGAGTGATGGGCTGCTCGATGGCGACCGGTTTTATTGCTGCGAAGCGCATCGGGCTGCGGCCCGCTCCGCGGGACGCTGATGGCAGAGTGGCTGTCGTCGACCTGGGAGGCTAACTGGCGCTCCTTCCAGTATTTCAACCTGTATCGGCTGGTGCTGGCTGTCTTGTTCTGCCTGGCGATCCTCTTTCCGCACGAGTGGACGGCGCGGTTGAACCTGGTCCTAACGCCGGTGCTCTTCGGGGTAATCGGTACGTACATGGCGGCAACAATTGCCGGCCTTTTGCTGGCGACTCACTGGCAACACCATTTCAATCGGCAACTCTCGATCCAGGTGCTGGTCGATATTGGCGTGGTCGGTGCGCTGATGTATCTGTCCGGAGGCGTCAGCAGCGGACTAAGCGTTCTGCTGCTGGTGTCGTTGGCGGCGGCCAGCTTGGTCGGCCGCGGACGGCTGGTGTTGTTCTATGCGGCGCTGGCAACCATTACCGTTTTGCTCACCCAGTCCTACGGGATCATGGCTGAAGGCTTCGAGCCAGGCTCCATCGTGCAGGCCGGCTTGATCTCGGCGGGGTTTTTCGCGACGGCGATTCTCGCCCGCTTGCTCGGGCAGCGGGTGATGGTCAATGAGGATCTCGCCCGGCGGCGTGGCGTGGCTCTGGATAACCAGATGCGGATCAGCCAGCGTATTGTCGAGCGGATGCAGGATGGGGTATTGATCGTTTCTCGCAGTGGGCAGATCAGCCGTTTCAATCCAGTGGCAAAAATGATGCTCGCCTTGTCAGGCGAGGCACAGGCTCTTGAGCTGGCAGGGCAAACGCCCCCGCTGGCTGAGGCGTTGGTGGCATGGGGGGGCGGCGATGGCGATGATGGCTTGGAGTTTTGCGGCCCGGATGGCCGCGAATTACGGGCTCGCTTCGAGCGGACGACGAGTTCGGATGGCGAGATGCTGGTTTTTCTCGAGGATGTCGGCCGGATCAAGGAGCGGGCTCAGCAATTGAAATTGGCCTCTTTGGGACGGTTGACCGCAAGCATTGCCCACGAGATACGTAATCCCCTGTCAGCGATCGGCCATGCTGGCGAATTGTTGCGCGAGGAGCGCCGGGGGGAAATGCAGGAGCGACTGCTGCGCATTCTCAACGACAACGTGATTCGGCTCGACCGGATCGTCAGGGATATTCTCGAACTGGGCCGGCAGAACTCGGCCGAGCCGGAGCTGTTGCGGGTGGACGAATTTTGTGCCGGCTTCATTGCCCATTTCTTGGCGACCGAGAATCTGGCACCGGGAACGATAGTGCTTGAGGCGTCACCGCCGCTTTGTCTTTGCTTTGATCGTTCGCATTTGCATCAGGTGTTGTGGAATCTGATCAGCAACGCCCTGCGCCATTCGAGCCGGGGCTCTGGATCCGTCCGTGTCGGCTTGAGCGGCAGCCAGAGCGAAGGGCGGGTAGAATTGCACGTGCTCGATGACGGACCGGGAATCCCCGAAGCGGTGCGCGAGCAGATTTTCGAGCCTTTCTTCACCACCCATACTCAGGGTACCGGTCTCGGCTTGTTCATCGCTCGCGAGTTATGCGCGACCAATGGGGCCAGCCTGGAGTTGGCGCCTTCGGTGGCGGGGGCGCATTTCATTGTTGCAGGGAGAAACGACACGTGTCAGTTGCCAGAACCGAACGGCGCCCTCGCGGCGAGTTGAGCCGGGTCCTCGTCGTTGATGACGAGGCCGATATTCGTGAACTGATCGATCTGACGCTGGCCCGCATGGGTCTGGCCGCCGAGTGCGTCGGTTCGGTGGGCGAGGCACGGGCGGCGCTGGCGGGCGGGAATTTTCAACTCTGCTTGACGGATATGCGCTTGCCGGATGGCGAGGGGTTGGAAATTGTCCGCCTGATCACCGAGCAACACCCGCAGACGCCGGTGGCGGTCATTACTGCCTACGGCAGCACCGAAAACGCTGTCGCCGCCCTGAAGGCCGGGGCGTTCGACTATCTGGCCAAACCGGTCGGCCTGGAGCAGTTGCGTGCCGTGATCAAGTCGGCGCTGCGACTGCCCGGCGGCGGATCGGAGGGTGAGGATTCCCTCCAATTGCTGGTCGGCGAGTCGCCGAGCATGCAGCAGGTCCGGACGATGATCGAAAAACTGGCACGCAGCCAGGCGCCGATCTATATCTCGGGCGAATCCGGTAGCGGCAAGGAACTGGCCGCCCGCCTGATCCATGCGCGCAGCGCGCGGGCAGCCGGGCCGTTTGTCCCGGTCAATTGCGGTGCGATTCCGGAAAACCTGATGGAGAGTGAATTCTTCGGCTACCGGAAAGGTGCTTTTACCGGAGCTGAGAGCGAACGCGAAGGTTTTTTCCAGGCGGCCAGCGGGGGAACGTTGTTCCTCGACGAGGTGGCCGATCTGCCGCTAGCCATGCAGGTCAAGCTGCTGCGCGCCATACAGGAAAAACGGGTGCGCAAGGTGGGGAGTGTGACCGAGGAGCCGGTTGATGTCCGCATCATCTGTGCTACGCACCGCAATTTGCGCGATCTGGTCGATAAGGGGGCTTTCCGGCAGGATTTGTATTACCGGCTGAATGTCATCGAATTGCGCATGCCGCCCTTGCG
>CAMLHL010000092.1 GCA_946479855.1 uncultured Pseudomonadota bacterium | reverse complement strand
TCGAACTGGTCGCCGTGGATGAGCAGGAAGCGCCGACCGTCGGCCGTTTCGTGCACCAGTTCGTCGATCACCTCGACCTCGCCGAAGACGATGCCGCAATAGTCGCGCAGCACCTCGTCGTGGTTGCCGGGAATGAAGACGATGCGCTCGCCGTGCCGGGCCCGGCGCAGCAGTTTCTGGACCACGGTGTTCTGGGCCTGCGACCAGTTGATGCTGCGGCTCATCGCCCAGAAATCGACGATGTCGCCGATCAGGTAAGTGTGATCGGCGGGGTGATCGCGCAGGAAGTCGAGGAGTCTGTCCGCCTGGCACGCCCGCGTGCCGAGGTGGATGTCGGAGAGAAAAACGGATCTGACCTTGGGCATGGGCGCACGATAGAACCCGCCCGTGACTCCCAAGTTACTGCGGCGTTAAGATTTTGTTGCCGCCCTATCGATTTTCAAGCCCACCGGACGAGATCGCCTGGCTGGATAGCAGCGCCCCCGCCCAAGGACAGGCGGGAACATTCTCAGCACGTCTTTCTCAGCCACTTAAGCAGCGTCGAATAAATCAATTCCGATCTGATCGGCTTGGCGATGAAATCACTGATTCCGGCTTCGATGCATTGCTTTCGATCTTCATTGGAAGCATTTGCCCTCATCGCGATGATCGGCGTGCGTTCCCTTCCGGGAATCAGTCGAATGGCCTTGGCCGCATCGATCTCGCCCAGGCGCGGCATCTGCAGGTCCATCAATATCAAAGCGTAGTCACGATTACGTGCCAGGTCGACGGCCTCAATTCCGTCGACAGCCAAATCTACCGACAAGCCCGTTGCTTCGAGCAGACCTTGAAACGCCGCCTGATTGATGGGCCCATCTTCTACGAGCAGAATCTTTCTTCCTGAGAATCGAGCCTTTATCTGACTTTCCGCATCAATCGTCGAGGGCACCGAGCCTTCCTCCGTCGGAGCGGCCCCCGGCTTGAAGCAGGCGGTAAACCAGAAGGTACTCCCTTTACCCAGTTCGCTCTGGACGCCGAGCTCCCCTCCCATCATCTGAACAAGGCGGGCACAAATGGCGAGCCCGAGCCCTGTGCCGCCATGCTTGCGCGTCATCGAGGAATCAGCCTGCGCAAAGGCATCGAAGATACTCTGCTGGTCGATGACTGGTATGCCAATGCCTTGATCGACAACGGTAAATCTCAACACAACGTAATTCTCGTCGCTACGCTCGAGGCTAACGCTCGCATCGATTCGACCTTCCGGGGTGAACTTCACTGCGTTGCTCAACAGATTCAGCAGCACCTGCCCCAAGCGCAAGGGGTCGCCCTGTACATGCAGCCCGGCAACTTCCGGAGGCAACACTATAGCCAGTTGCAGATTCTTTTCCCGGGCCTTGGGCTGCGTCAGGCTACGAACATTTTCCAGCACATCCGCCAACGAAAAATCAATGTGTTCCAAAACCAAGCGCTCGGCCTCGATCTTGGAAATATCGAGGAGATCATCAATAATCGCCAACAAGTGTTGAGAGGCTTTTTCCGCCTTTTGCAGCCGGTCCTGGAGCGCGGGGTCGTCCAGTTTGCGCGTTACCAAGCCAATCATGCCCATGATGCCGTTCATCGGCGTGCGCAGTTCGTGGCTCATATTGGCCAGAAACGTAGACTTGGCCCGGTTGGCAGATTCGGCCGCTTCCTTGGCGATAGAGAGCGCCACCGTTCTGGATTTCACCATGTCTTCCAGATGATCGCGTTGCGCTTCGACCTCCTTGCGCAATTTCTCCATCCGGATCAGGTTACGAATCCGCTGGCGTGCAATATGGATATTGATCGGCTTAAGCAGATAATCCAGGGCGCCCAGTTCCAAACCCTTGGCCTCGTTGCCGGCATCTGACAGAGCAGTAACAAAAATTATGGGAATACGTGCCAACTGCTCATCCGCCTTGAGCTGTCGGCAGACTTCGTAGCCGTCCATCCCCGGCATCATGATGTCGAGCAAAATCAAGTCCGGCCGACTTGTCTTTGCTAAAGCCAGCCCTTCCTGAGCGCTGCCAGCGATATGCAGCTCAAACTCTTTCGACAGCAGTTCCCCCAGCGTTATGAGGTTTTCCGGCATGTCATCGATCGCGAGGATGCGTGGTCGTGGAGGTGTCATACGTTCTGCTCCCATCCTTCCTCAACGGATACCTTGTGCAGCTGATTCAGCGCCTCGGCAAAGTTCAGTTTCTCCAAATGCCTCGCTACCGAAGCCAGCTTGCTCGCAGTTGGCGTGCCGGCCAGAGCCTTTTGCAACTCCCGAAACAGGGGGACGGCATCGAAACACCTTGCCGCCATGAGCGGTTCCAGTTCGGAAAGGAGGGAGCTGATGCGCCCCCCATCCATGCGGGCGGGGACCTGGCTGCTGGCAACTGGGAGCTTGTTTCCCGGAAGCCATCGTGTCAGCACGGACTGCAAGGCCTCGACATCGACAGGTTTGGTCAGAAAGTCATTCATTCCGGCCTCCAGTGCTTGCTGCCTGTCCGACTCAAAGGCATTCGCAGTCAGGGCAATGATCGGGATGGAAGTCCTGCCAACATCACGCTCCCAAGCCCGTATGCGGCGCGTTGCCTCGTAGCCATCCATCTCGGGCATCTGGATGTCCATCAGGACGAGATCCACGTCTTCGGCCCGCTTGAGCGCGGCAACCCCCAGCTTGCCATTTTCGGCCATAGAAACGTCGAAGTTGGATTTGGTCAGCAACGCGTTAATGACCATCCGATTGGTCGCATTGTCTTCGACGACAAGAACATGCCTCGACAGGTTCTCGGGAAAATAACTGGCATCCCTGGCCAAGCCGCTTCCCGTGCGCTCAATAGCCCGCGTGTCGTCTCCGGCGGGGACGATGCCAACCCTCACGCGCAACCAAAATCGTGATCCCTTCCCTTCCGTACTCTCAAGACCGACCTCGCCTCCCATCATGTGCGCCAGGCTGCGGACGATGGACAACCCCAGGCCGGTGCCGGCAAATTGACGTGTAGTGGAGTTATCTACTTGGCTGAACGGCAGGAACAGCAACGACTGCTTCTCGAGCGGAATCCCGATGCCTGTGTCGCTGACCGCAAATTCGAGCACTGCCGCCCCGCCTTCGGCTGAAATTTCCTGTCCGGTGATTTCAATACGGCCGTGCTCGGTAAACTTCAAGGCGTTGCTGACCAGGTTGGACAGCATCTGCTGCAACCGATGAGGGTCACCAAGATAGCGGGCTTGCGCATTGCCTGTCCAGCTGGCTTGCAGCGCAAGGTGCTTGTGCTGGGCACTTCCAATGAAAAGCGTCTGGATTTGCTGGACCAGCTGGGCTGGCAGGAAGGGAGTCCGCTCAAGCTCCAGCCTGCCGGCTTCAACCTTGGAGAGGTCGAGGATGTCGTTGAGCAAGGTCAGCAAGGTCTGGCCAGAGTTGATGATGATGCGTGCGTAATCCTTGCGTTCTTCCAAAGAAACATCTTCCGACAGCAGCATCTGCGCCATGCCGAGCACGCCATTCATCGGCGTGCGGATTTCATGCGACATGATGGCAAGAAATCGGCTTTTCGCCAGATTGGCGGCTTCAGCCGCCTCCTTGGCCAGTTGCAGTTCGATGGTCCTCTCGGTGACCCGCTGCTCCAGTTCGTTGCGGGCCCGGAAGATTTCCTCATTCGAAGCATGGAGGCGAGCAAGCATGCCGTTAATGGATGCGGCAAGTTCGGCAACCTCGGCGGATTCCGGGGTAATGATGATGTCGCTGGGCGACTCGGGCCCACCGATCGTCGCCGCGCAAATTGCGAGGTTATGCAAGTCGTTTGTCAGTCTCGTACCCAAGGAGCGAGCCGCGACGACGGCGAGGATAATGATGGCCGCCGTGCCAAGCGCCATGATCAAGGCGAGCCAGGCATTGAAAGGCAGCGAAATCTTCGAAACATCCCGCAGCGCTAGCGAGAGCGAAAGATTGCTGTGATTTCCGTTGAGCGGAATGCTGGCCATCAGCGTCCCCGCCGGAGGGGGGTGTTCAGACCAAAATAACTCCGTGTTTTCCGGGATTAAATCGGCTAGTCGCAAGCGGTACAGCAACGCCCCCTCCGGGGTCGGCGTCCGCGAATAAAAGACGAGTTCTGTTCCGACCAGTTCTGCCTGCTCGCCACTGCCGCGGATCATGAAGCGGGTCCGCTCAGCAAGGTCGGTGGGTTTTCCCAAGATTTGCGATAGCCATTCCACGTGGGCATCAGTGATCCCATGCTGGCCATTGCTGGCAATTTCCTTGCCCTCGAAATCGGTGAAGCGCAGGGCGATCTCGACGCCATTGATCTGCCGTAATCCCTGCAGGAAGGGAACGAGATAGGCGTCCTTGCCTGCGCTATCGACCAGCGCCGTCGAAATCATGCTGCTGCGGGCCGCACGTTCTATCTGATCGTGGATCGAGTTCAGCGTCGAAGCGACCTGGGCGGCATACAGTTCAGTCTGTTTGCGTACCAGCTCTTGATGAGCATCGTCCTGAAGGCTTTGTAGCCCTCCCCAAGAGGCCAGCCCCACGACCAGGATGAACCCCAGCACCAGGGTCAGGCTGGACCTCGCGATCTGTTCGGCGAGTCGTGTCGGTGTGCCGGAGGTCATTTTCATCGCGCGATCTTGATGACGCTGGTCAATGACTGGCGGCGGGCACCAGCACGCCGTCTTTCCGGAACCGTGTCATCATCAGTTCGTCCGGACTCAGCGCTTCGTGACGCGTAGGGCTGAAGGGTTGTGTGTAGTTCTTGATCAGGCCGCGGTAGTTCTTCACTTTCTCGAGCGCTTCCCGTACCTTGGCGCGATCGGTGGAGCCGGCCAGATTGATGGCCCGCGCCAGGAGATGGGTAAGATCGTAGGCATGGGCGACACCGCTCGGTGCGCGCACATCTTCCGGCTTGCTCAAACCAAAGGGCTTGGCGACCGTGAAGAAATGCTCTAGTGCCTTGGGATCGGCCTTGAAGAAGCTGAAGGTCTGAATGACCGTAAAATCGACTTGTTGCAGGGCGGGGCCGGCTTGCTTGACGAACTCGCCGCCGGCCACGCCCCAGTGACTGAGGATGGGTATGCGCTGCTCGGCGGGCAGGGCAGCGACCTCCTTGACCAGGATGGCGGCCTCGTCGTCGTTCGCAACCAGGATGATGGCCTGCGCACCAGCCTTCAGCAGGCTGTCGTATTTGTCGATCAGCGAGGTGTCCTTGAAGTTGTACCATGCCTTGTGAATGATCTTTGGCCGGGAATTCTTCTCGGCATAGGCGTCTGCTGCAGCGCTGTTGCTGCGCCCCCAGCCGGTATTGGTTAACAGCAGGCCCACCTTGGTAAATCCGCGCTCGGCCGCTGTGCGCAACATCTTAGGCATGGCCAGGCTGTCGCGCAGAGAGAGGCGGAACATGTAGTTGGGCCTCATGTCGTTGTCGATAATCGGGTCGGCGGAAGACCACGGGGCCAGCATCAGGGTCTTGGTTTCCTTCAGCACCGACATTTCTTCGAGCAGCACCGGGCTGAAGCGGCCGCCGAAGACGGCAACCAGATCGGGCATCTGGGCGAATTCACGGATGTTCTTGATGCCACGCGCCGGTATCGAACCATGATCCCGAGTGACCAATTCAAGGGAGCGGCCGCCGAGAACGCCCCCCGAGGCGTTGATCTCGGCGATGGCGATCTTCATGCCGAGTTCGATGGCTTGTGCCGAGATGCTGTTGTCGAGCGAGAACTCGGCGTCGAGTCCCAGCTTGACCGAGGGTTTCTCCGCAGCAGCGCTAACGAAGAGGGGAAAGAATGCCAGCGCAAACAAGGTGACAACATACAAATGGAAGTTACGCATTGCTTGCCGCATCATGTTTCCCTAAAAATCACCCATTCGGAAGATAGCCAATCATTTTAAATGAGTAATTGGCGATTCTTTAATTTGTATCTCGCCAGAGCGGATTGCAGACAGGCAACCAGTCAATTAAAGGGCTGCTTCGGTCGCCCCCCCAGACTCCAAGAAATTCCCGGTCTATCAGTAAACATTGATGGCCGGCGCCCGCCTAATGGCCAACAGATATTCCAGGTCAGGCAGACAACAGCTCAGTTCGGGTGGGTTTCCGCCGCCAGCCCGGCCAGCGGCCGGTTGGCCGCCGCCCAGCCGTCGCGCAGCACCGGCAACAGGTACACCACGGCGAAGCCGCCCAGCCCCCACAGGCCGGCGGCGATGCGCCAGGCCAGCGTGTCCGGATAGCCCTGGCCGTCGAAGGGCAGCGTCGCCACGGCGACGACGGCGAGGCCGATCAGCATCCAGTGGCCGCGCACGCTCAGCCCCCAGCACCAGCGACGGCTCAGGCGCAGGCCGAGCCAGCCGCCGATCAGTCCGATCAGCGCGCCGGCCAGCACATCGATGGGCCAGTGGGCGCCGACGGCGATCCGCGAGAAGCCGACCAACGCGGCCAGGGCCAGCAACGGCAAGGCGCGCCAGCCGGCCAGGGCAAGCCAGGCGACGACGAAGGAAAAGGCCGTGACGGTGTGGCCGGAGGGGAAGCTCTGCGCCTTCAGCTGGGCGCCGATGACGGTGATCTGGCTGGCGTCGAGCACCGCCGCCGGGCGCGGTAGCGGCAGCCAGAATTTGAAGCCGCGGCTGATCAGTGCGGCAGCCAGCGAGCCGAGGAGGAGCGCCCAGAACACCCGCGGGTAGCGCAGGCAGAAGGGCAGCAGCAAGGCCATCTGGACACGGCCGTCGCCAAGCGTCGTGAGGATTTCCCAGAGCCAGCCGGGGAGGACCGTGCTGGCCGCCTGGGCCGGGATGAAGCCGGCGTGCCAGTCGCCGCCACCGAGCAAGGCGCCGAGGGCCAGCGCCAGCAGCAGACAGAGGCCGGCGATGACAGCGTCGGCGGTCGGGTTGCGCCGATACAGGGCGACGTCGTTCATCGCGCCGCCTCGGCCTCGACGCGGGCCAGCGTGACGAAACTTTTCTGGAAAGTCGGCCGCAGCACCAGCCCCGGCGCCAGTTTGGCCTGGACCTCGTTGATCCGGTCGGTGCGCGTGAAGACCAGTTCGCCCAGTTCTGGAATGCGGGTCGGCGTCGCAGCCAGCCGGTAGACGCTGAAGCTCGGGCGGATGATCCGCCAGGCGACCACCGGCTCGCCGCTGGCCTTGAGGAGCAGCGCCGCTTCGCGCACCGGTCCCTGGGTGACGCCGATGGCGCGCGGTGCGACGATGCCGACGACGAACAGCGCCTGCAGCAGGCCGGCCAGCACCAGCCCCTGCCAGACCGGCAACTGGCGCCAGAGGGCCAGGCCGATGACGCCGAGGGCCATGAGCGGCAGCAGCCAGCGCGCCTCGTCGGCGAAGGCGACGGTCAACGCGTCCAGCAGGCCTTTTTCGTAGGGCCGGATCGTCTTGGCGGCGGCCACCGGCAGGATTTCCGGCAGCGCCGCCAGCAGCAGCGCGAAGGCGATGACCGGCAGCCAGGCCAGCCAGCGCCGCTCGAAGCCGAGGCGATGGCTGGCGAGCAGGATGAACAGCGGCGTCAGGCCGTAGAGCAGGTAGTGCGGCAACTGCGTGCCGGACGTCGAGAAGAAGACGAAGACGACGAGAAACCAGAGCAGCAGGTAGCGCTCGAACAGCCCCTGGCCCCTGGCCGCGCCGAGCGGCGTGGCGCGCACCAGGCGGGCCAGCTTGCCGGCGATGGCGACCAGCCAGCCGGTGAAGGGCATCATGATGAAGGGCAGGACGACGAGGTAGTAATACCACTTGCCGCCGTGGCCCTCGAAGGTATCGGCGTAGCGGTTGAGGTTGTGCTTGAGGTAGAAGCCGCGGAAGAAGGCGTCGCCCTGGTCGAGATAGACCGCAACGTGCCAGGGCACGATGATGGCCAGGAAGAGCAGCCAGCCGGGCCAGAAGAAGACAGCCTTCAGCCAGTCGCGCCAGGCGCCGGTCGAGGCGAAGAAGAGGCCGCTGATGGCGAGCGGAAAAACCACGGCAACCGGCCCCTTGGTCAGGAAGCCGAGACCCATCATGGCGTAGATGAAGAACAGCTGCCGGCGCGTCTCGGCGACGCCCCGCCCGCCTTGGCGGGCGACAAAGAAGTCGTAGATGGCGAACATCGTCAGCGCGATGAACAGGTTGAGCAGCGCATCGGCGATCGCCGCCTTGGCGACAAAGCCGACGACCAGGGTCAGCGTCATGACCAGCGTCGCCGCCTGCGCCGTCCGCCGGTCGGCATGGCGCAAGCAGAAACGGTAGAGGGCGAGCAGCCAGAGCACGCTGGCGACGATCGACGGCAGCCGAAAGGCGATTTCCTGCACGCCGAGCAGGCTGACCGATGCGGCCTGCGCCCAGTAAATCAGGATCGGCTTGTCGTGGCGCGGCGCGTCGTTGAGGGTCGGCGACACCAGGTTGCCGCGCGCCATCATCTCGCGCGTCGCTTCGGAGAAGGCGCCTTCGTCGACGTCGGTCAGCGGCAAGCTCCAGGCATTGAGCACGAAGGCGAGAACGACAGCCAGCACGAGGCTGGAGGGCGAGAGCAGGAAGCGCTCGATGGCTTGGGTCAGGGCACGGGCTTGCATGGCGGCATTATAAGGCAGGGCCGCCCGCCATCCCCGGTCGCGGCAGGGGGCAACTTGACGGCGCTACGGTCGACGCCTAAATTCGCGCGATTTCCAAATTCGAGCACCCGAGGCCATCCCATGAAAATCGGCACCCCGCTGTCCCCCTCCGCCTTGCGCGTCATGCTGCTCGGCGCCGGCGAACTCGGCAAGGAAGTGATCATCGCCCTGCAGCGCCTCGGCGTCGAAGTGATCGCCGTCGACCGTTACGAAAACGCCCCCGGCCATCAGGTCGCCCACCGCGCCCACGTCATTTCGATGACCGACGGCGTCGCGCTGCGCCGACTGGTCGAACAGGAAAAGCCGCACCTGATCGTGCCGGAAATCGAGGCCATCGCCACCGACATGCTG
>CAMLHL010000091.1 GCA_946479855.1 uncultured Pseudomonadota bacterium | reverse complement strand
ACCAGCGGGCCGCGCAGCGAGGGGATGATGCAGAAGGTGCAGCTGTGGTTGCAGCCTTCGGAAATCTTCAGGTAGGCGAAGTGGTCCGGCGTCAGGCGGATGCCTTGCGGCGGCACCAGATCGGAATACGGATCGTGCGGCTTGGGCAGATGGCTATGCACATAGCCCATGACCTCGTCGGCAGAATGCGGGCCGGTGACGGCGAGCACGGCCGGGTGCGTGGTCTGCACGATGTCGCCCTTGGCGCCGAGGCAGCCGGTGACGATGACCTTGCCGTTCTCGTTGAGCGCCTCGCCGATGGCGTCGAGCGACTCCTCGACGGCGGCGTCGATGAAGCCGCAGGTGTTGACGATCACCAGGTCGGAATTGTCGTAGCTCGGCGAAATCTCGTAGCCTTCGGCGCGCAGCTTGGTCAGGATGCGCTCGGCGTCGGAAGAAGCCTTGGGGCAGCCCAGGGAAACGAAGCCGACGGTCGGCACTTTTTGCGAAATAGTCATGCGATGGAAACCTTATCCGGACTGGCCGGCGAACAAAGGGCGTATTTTACGGGGAATCAGGGCGCGACGCAGTCCGGCAAACGGGCAAGTGCCTGTTTCAGCGCGGCAAAACATTGCGGATCGATGGCCGTGCCGACGTTTTCGGCCATGATCTCCAGCGTTTTCGGGATCGGCACCGCACCGCGGTAGGGGCGTTCGGCGGTGATCGCATCGAAGATGTCGGCGGTCGTGATGATCCGCGTTTCGAGGCAGATGTCGTCGGCAGTCAGGCCGCGCGGGTAGCCCTTGCCATCGAGGCGCTCGTGGTGCGCCGCCGAGACGCGGGCCAGTTCCGAAAAAGCGGCGATCCGCGACAGGATGGCCTCGGTGTAGGCGGCATGCGCCTGCACGGCGGCCCACTCGTCGGCATCGAGCTTGCCCGGCTTGTCGAGCACGCTGTTGCTGACGCCGAGCTTGCCGACGTCGTGCAGCAGCGCGCCGCGCTTCAGCCAGCGGCGGCGCTCCGCCGACAGGCCGAGCGCCTCGGCGATCAGGTCGGTGTAGAGCGCGACGCGGGCGCTGTGGCCGCTGGTGTAGGGGCTTTTCGAGTCGACGACCTGGCCGAAAGCGGCGGCGATGTCGTCGAGGTAATCGTCATCGAGGGCGACCGTATGCGAGGCCGGCTCCAGGGCCAGCACCGCGGCCATGATGTCCGGTGCGGCCAGGCCGGCCCAGAAGGCGTCGTCGGCCACCTGCTCGGCTGCGACGACCAGCGCCGGATCGAACCAGCGGCCCGAACGCAGGCGGATTTCGTCGAGCGCCGCCTGCGGCCCGCCGGCCGTGTGGAAGACGTCGATGACCTGGGCCAGCAGCGCGATCCGCGAATGGAGCGGGATCGCCTGACCGGCCAGGCCTTCCGGCTTGCCCTCGCCGTTGAAATGCTCGTCCAGGCTGTAGATGCCGGCCGCGACGCTTTCCGGAAAGCGCAGCAGGCGGGCGATTTCGGCGCCGCGCTGGCAGCGGGTGGCGATCAGTTCGGTGGCGATCCGCTCGCCGTCGCGCATGATCGTCAGCACGCTGCGGAAACGTTCGGCCAGCCCGGCCTTCAGCCCGGTATGGCTGAGCACGAACTGGAGCACCTTGGGCAGGCTGTCGCCGACCGTCTTGAAATCGTGCTTGAAGCTGAGGTCGTCGGTCAGGTACAGCTCGCAGATGCGCGCCGCGTTGCTGCTGCAGCCCAGGTCCTTCAACAGCAGCGTGTAGTAGAGATTCCACAGGTCGTCGTCGGGCAGCCCGAGGCGGCGGCCGATGTGCATGCCGATCCAGCAGCAGCGCACGCAATGGCCTTCCGGCTGGCCTTCGGTGATGTCGAGCGCGTGGCTGAGGGCCGAGATCAGCTCGGAGAGCCGAAGGTCGGCAGTCATCGACAGGGACGGGGCGGGAGAATTCATCGGCTTCTATGATTCACCAAAATCGACAAGGTTCCAATTGAAAAAACCGCCTCTCGGCGGTTTTTTCAATTTTGGTCATTTTTCCCAGTCGACCGCGTCCCGAAGGAAGTCCCCTTGGGGGATAGGATTTGCAGAATCCGCTTATTGCGCCACCATCGGCGGCGGGGCCGGCACTTCGGCGACGACCGGCGCCACCGTCTTCTTGTGGCCTTCGTCCGGATGCCAGCCAAGCACGGCGAGCATGACCATGAAGCCGACGACATAGGCCACCGCGACGTGCCAGCCATGCTTCAGCCACAGCCCGGCCGACTTGGCTTCCGGGTACATGTTGGACAGCGCGACGCCGGCCGACGAGCCGAACCACAGCATCGAGCCGCCGAAGCCGACGGCGTAGGCCAGGAAGCCCCAGTCGAAGCCGCCCTGGCGCAGGGCCAGCGCGGTCAGCGGAATGTTGTCGAAAACCGCCGACACGAAACCGAGGGTGAAGGCCGATTGCCACGAGGCCGGCGGCAGTTCCTCGACCGGCATCATCGAGGCGCACAGGACCAGCGAGAGCAGGAAGATCGAGCCCTTGATGGTTTCCGGCAGCAGTTCCCAGTCATGGCGGCGGACCGGGATGGTCAAGAGGATCGCCGCCCAGACGGCCACCCCGATGAACGGGAAATGCTCGGCCAGCTCGGGAAACTTGACGTTGATCGTGATGTTGGTGGCCACCGCGAAGACCAGCATGGTGGCGACGATGAAGATGCGCCCCCAGTCGACCTTGGTGTGGCCGTGGGCATGCTTGATGATCGGCGAGTAGGCGTGCTGCTGCTTGGCGCCGAAGTAGCCGATGATCAGCAGCGCGATGCCGGCCGCGACGTAGGCGTCGAACACGACAACAGGGCTGATGCCGTCGATCCACATCATGGTCGTCGTCGTGTCGCCAACCACCGAGCCGGAACCGCCGGCGTTCGATGCGGCAACGATGGCGGCCAGAAAACCGATATGAACCTTGCCTTTAAATAACTGGTGCGCCATGGCGCCGCCGATCAGGGCGGCGGCGATGTTGTCGAGAAAGCTGGAAATCACGAAAACCATGAGCAGCATGACAAATCCGCCCTTCCAGTCGTCCGGCAGATATTTGGGCAGGATTACCGGCACATGGCTCTTTTCGAAATGGCGTGCAAGCAGTGCGAAGCCGGTGAGCAGGCAGAACAGGTTGGCGATGGTCACCCACTCGTGCCCGAGGTGTCCGAACAACCCGGCGACACCGACACCGGGCTTGAATCCGGTGAAAATAATCTTGTAAAGGCTGATCGTGAACAGGCCAGTCAGCGCGACGTAGAGGGTCGCGTTGTGGAACAGGGCAACGCCGAGCAAGGTCAAGGCAAAGAGAATGAAATCGACCGGGATACCGCCGACAGTCGGCAGGTTACCGGCCGCAAATGCGGAAATCGGTAGCAACAGGAGTACGGGCAATAAACGATGCATGGCTGTTCTCATGAATGATGGAATTCTGGTTATGTCGATGCTGCCGGGCCGCCTCTGCGTGCCGCCAACCTGGAAAGACGCTATTGTCGACTCCCGCGCTCGGGTTTTCAACTTCGGATTATCCCGTACTCCCCCAATCTTCGGCGTTGCCCCTGGAGAATCGCTCAGCAACAACCAACGGGATCCAAGGCGCATCCTCGCCCCCTTGCTCGTCGCCGCTGGCCGGCCCCAACGCGGCAAGGAAGTCGCTTGCGGGCGGCGCGTTCGCCAAGCAACAAGGCCGGTCTGAAGCATTGCGAAAAATATTTTCTACGGAACTCGCATCCGGAATTTCTTTGGTTATAATGCGTCCCCTTCGCGTTCTTAGCTCAGTTGGTAGAGCGTCTGCCTTACACGCAGAATGTCGGCGGTTCGAGCCCGTCAGGACGCACCAGAATTTGATCTGTTGTGATTCACAATAGTCCGAAGAACCCCGCAAATGCGGGGTTTTTTATTGCCGGTTCGTCCAGTGTCGTCTAAAGTGGTTTGAAGAAATACCATCGTTTTTGTTGGTATTTGTGTTGGTATTTCAAAGGGCTGTTGGTATACGCCAAAAATCCAACCAATTTAGAGGTGTTGCATGGCACTGACTGATCTTGCAATCCGGACAGCGAAGCCGGGTGAAAAACCAAGAAAACTGGTTGATGAAAAGGGGATGTACCTCCTTATCCAGACGACTGGAGCCAAGCTTTGGCGCATGAATTGGATCGGGGAAACTGTCGGTGCAGTTGCCCAAAAGCTCCTACTTGATCCAGAAACCTACATCTCGCTGAACAACATTACGCTGCAAACCAGCAATGGCACGACGCAGATCGACCACATTATCGTTTCGAAGTTTGGCATTTTCGTCATCGAGGCCAAGAACATGGATGGCTGGATATTTGGCGACGAGAAAAGCGCTCAATGGACCCAGAGCCTGTTCGGAAAAAAATATCGTTTCCAAAACCCGCTTCACCAGAACTATCGTCACACCAAGGCTCTTCAGGCGTTTCTTGGAATCGACGAATCGAAGCTGATTTCGCTGGTGATGTTCTGGGGGGAGTGTGAATTCAAGACCCCCATGCCGGAAAATGTTCGTTCAACGGGTTATACCAGCTTCATCAAAAAACACACCGCTGTTCTCCTGACAGATGATGAAGTAAGGCAATTCGTCTCGGCCATTCAAACAGGGAAAATGCCCAAGGGAATCGTGAAATCCTTCGAAACCAGGGCTACGCATCTCGCGTCATTGAAGGAGAGGCACGGCAGCACATCTACCTGTCCAAAATGCGCCAGTGCGTTGATTTTGCGAACAGTGAAATCAGGACCCAAAGCTGGATCGCAGTTTTTCGGCTGTAGCGCCTTTCCAAAATGTCGATTCACGAGGCCAGAGGTGTAAGCCAGTCAAGATGCTTCGCTCTAGGCGAAGAAGGAATGAACGGAGGCCTAGACGCGTTTTATCAGGCTCGGACAATCTCATTTGCATACCCGTGCTATGCTTTTCGGATGTCGCGCTTTCCGCGCGTGGTAACGAAAAGGTTCGCACATGGGCTTCACACAACGAGTTGAGTTCGGTAATTACACCCTGAAATTTGGGGATGAAAAAGTTCTGCTGGACTATTTTGTTGAAATGGTTTCACCATCTTTCAAACCACGGCGATATGTTCGAAAAATAAAAAACAAGGGAGAGTACTTCTTCCTCGACACAGAAATCATCCGGTTGAAACTGGAAAATGGCCAAGAGACAGCTGCCATTGCCGGTCGAATCGTCAAGAACACAAAGCTAAAACGCGACCAAATCTACACAAATGATGGCATCGTTGCCGATCCAAAAGAGCTAGAAACCGCGCCAACTTCCGTATTTGTTCTTCTACTAGAAAATCATCGACTGATTTTTTGCCGCGAGGTCTCTGGTGCGCCCTCAATTCAGAACTTCGAAAGCACCTGCCAATCCTTCCTCCTAAAGCGCCACACTGAGTTTATTGATGAGCTAATTTCTGCAAAAGAGAAGGAGCTGGGAAAAAAACCGCCGCGAGGAACAAAATCCAAGCTTTTCCGTGAATATCCACGTCCTGAGTTGCGTATCACCCCGCTGACTGACCGTCAGTCACTTGAAGATTTTGTAAAGCGCTTCAAAACCGTTGAGGAATTGGTCATCAAACTGCTCCCAACCAATCAAGAGGAGATCAATAACGATGATTTTTGGCGAGACCTCGGAAGGCGCAAAGATAATATGAACAGTGCCACTGCTTCTGTACGGTTTGCCAACGGCAAGGAAGGACTTTCTGCAACGGAAGTGGTCGCTCAAACCTCCGCCGCAACAGGTCTAGGGAATTCAAACGTTCAATTGCGCGGGTACGATCTCGAGGGAGATCAACTCAAGGGAAACAACGAGGATTTCAGTCTTACAGTCGAAATTGGCTCCTTGCCCAAAGCCATTCCGAAGGCAGGTGCATCTCTGCACAGCACGTTCAAAAAGTTGGCTGAATCCGGACATATTGTTCTTCCTGCATTGGCTGCAGGGGTATTAGAGCGAGTAAGGTCATTAGTCAGCGGACAGCAGTAATGCGCTTCAATTTTGACCCAGCTGAACTTACAAGCGAGAAATCACTTTGGCACGTTTTCGTCCTCTCCAGGCGAATCCGACCGAGCTGGGTTCAGATCTCTCTAAATGCCGCTGCTGCGCTATTTTTAACTATCAACGCGTTTGTTCTACAGCAAAGCACAGCGCCACTTCTCGCTGATACCAGGGTTTGGGCGAGCAACGGATTTAACTTCACGATTACCACGCTTGGCTTTCTGATTGCTGGCTTTACCATCTTCATGACTGTCGCAAAACCGGACATGATGTTGGCGATGATGGATCACTTTGACAAAGAAACCGGACTGCCAACGCTCAAGAAAAATTTATTCGCATTTATGCGAGTGTTTATCGCTTATCTTGTTTGCGCAGGGATGTTTCTTTGCGTACTTCTTTTTTGCCAACCCGGTGGAGTTGTTCCAAGTATGGTAAAGCTGATGCCAGCTTCGGACTGTGTTCGCGATGTGCTTATTAGAATTGGATATGTGCTCCAAGGAACCAGCTTCGTTTACTTGCTGCTGATGCTCAAGAGTTTCATATTTAATGTATATGCCATTGTAATGAACATCCTACGTTGGGAACATTCTAAAGTGCACTGAACAGGGCTATTTCTCCGGTGCACCTGAACACACCCACGAAAACGATAGGTTGCCGCAGGGGATAGCTTCAAAAACTGAAACGAACCTCCTGCCTGGAATAACCGGGATACGGTTTATAAAGGGTCTCCGAAAAGTAGCTTGCAACAGCTTTCGCGGTTTTCTCTAGCGTAACCACCATTCCCTCAATGACATCACTAGCCAACATGTGGCGATACGGCTTTTCATGATCACGAGGACTGAGTCGCCTATTAACAAGGGATGCTGCGAAGCAGTCACGCGCTATCTCCCCTCTCATTGAGCCGCAATTACGCTCAGCACTGGCATCCAGCGCCTCCCTAAAAAGGTTTGCTGCCGACTTGAAGTCATTTGTGCAAGATGATGTTTTGCTTGGTACTGCAACAATGCAGCTTCCCACTCACTCTTTCCTGGGCTCGCTTCAGCTTCTGCAAGCAAGGATTTCACGCGACTTTCCACGTCGGCGGGTCTCTCCTTAGGTCCAGCATTCAGTAGCATATGCAGTTCAATCAAGATGGCGCCGACCAATTGACCTGGTGTCGTGGCCAATTCTCGCATCCGCTTAATCACGTTCTCACGTGCGCTTGCAGACAGGTTATCGTCTAGTGCCACTTGGCCAACAACCCAATAGCTGCTTTCGCTTTCCAATGGACTCCAGGGGAGCGATGTTTCGACACATCCACGCAGGTAACCTACACGTTTGGCCTCATCGATAAGGCTCTTCAACTGTTTCAGTTTTGCTTGGATGATTCGTGGTGCATTCCTTTCATCCATCGGAACGAGATCCTGCAAGGGTGTGGTTGGATCGAGCGTGGCAAATTCCCTTGTCAGCAATTCAGGAACCTCCTCAAATGCCGACTCGAATCGTGACGGAAGAATAGACAGAAAGATTGTTTCTTTGTCCCATGGAGCGAGCTTGGTTTCGAACCATGCATCCTCTTCGGCACGACTGTCACAATTTTTGTAAGCGCCAATGCTGAGGTTGTATATCGTTTCTACAATCACAATCAACTGAAGCACCTTGTTTTGATAGGGATCGGTGCAAGCTGGATCGATTCCAGGGCACAGAAACTTAACAAGACGTTTGTATCCATCCTGCACCATACGTGCAATTCGCAAGCGCTGACGAACAGTCTGCATGGCAGGCTTTCCATAGCGGATAGACAATAGTTGTATGAATTCTTGCTCGATATCGACAGGCGACTCTCCAGCAAGAATTGCTTCGATAACGCCAGGTTGCGTAATCGGAATTTGATCTCTTAGCGCATCTGCATCTAGCCCTTTGCGCTGCAAGAATGCCTTGGCCTCAGCGAATTGCTCAGGATGCGACTTCTGGCTGTCTGGTTCAAAGGTGCCTTTGAACTCGAGCTGTGCATCATCAGGAAAATAGCTCTCGATAGACTGAATGTGCGGTGTCTTGCCATCACGCCAGTTGTACAGCGATCGCTCCATTGAGTCGTACGTACCCAACACGCACGCTACCGGAGCTCAATTCGGGCTATTGATTCAACCAAACCATAGATAACCAACGATTCTTGGGAATGCGCGCTCAGCACTGCAGTGTCAGCAATGAGAGGTTAACGTTTTCGAAATCCCTGTTAAAATGCGCGCCGCTTTGGGATGCGACTAACCATCGCAGCAGCGGTTTTCAATTGATTGAAACCCCAAGCAGTTAGCACCTGATGGTATTTTTGTTGGTATCGTAAAGTTCGAACCAACACAAACCTAAGAATGACGGCCTTTTCGAGGCTTAATTTGACCCCGTCAGGAGCACCAAATTCCCATCTATCGTGACCCACGGTAGTCCAAAGAACCCCGCCGCTGCGGGGTTTTTTATTGCCCGATAGCCCAATTCTGTCCAAAGTCCTCTAATAAATACCGTCACATTGGACGGTATGAATGACGGTACACATCCTCAGATACGGGTATCTTCCTACAGCCATCATCGCTCCCTGCGATGGCGGCAGTTTCCTGCCCAGTGGTCAGCTACACAAAATTCTTACCCGTTCCACGGCAAAAAAAAGGGGGGGGGCATGAAGCCCCCCTAAGATTGGAAGAGAATCGAACGCAGTACGATTCTCAACCGCAGAGACACCCACTATTGGGTTGCAGGGCGATTTAAGTCAGTCGCCACCGCGCAGGTTCTGTACCTGGAAGAGACCCGGAGGATTCTTCTTCGGATCAACCTGGCCCTTGAACTGGCCGGTTGTGCAATGTTTCGATTGCAAGTCGACCATCGAGAAGGCATCGTCGATACCGATACCGGCGCCCTTGTTGACTGGCAGATGATGATCGGCGTGTGACTTGCCGACCATGA
>CAMLHL010000090.1 GCA_946479855.1 uncultured Pseudomonadota bacterium | reverse complement strand
ATGGGGTGCAAGGGGTCGCGAGTTCGAATCCCGCCGCCCCGACCAATTGAATCAATGAGTTAGGCCACTTTCGAGTGGCCTTTTTCATTTCCGGCCGACTGAGCGCTGCTCTAAAATTGGCATTGTTAAATCATTGTCATTTTTTGGCCCTTGGGTTCATCAAGCATTCTCCCGCCTTGATTCATTCGGTTTCAACGCGGCTTTAAGTCCGAGGGGGTTTGGGTGCGACGGCTTGGCTAAGTTGATTGGTCAAGCATAAACAGCAAAATGGCCCCGATAAAGTGGATTTTTCTAATTTCATCGATCTGGCCTCCGGCGGCGTCTTCTTGCTTCGACAGAGGTAGCGACGATGGCTTGCTAATACCCCGTGAAGAAATGGTTCAAAAACCAAGTACTTCAGCGTGGCGTTGCCTTTCATGCAAACCTAAGTTGGTGTTGCTTGCAGACTAATTGGGAGAATAATCCGCGAGCTATATGTAAAACTGAGTATGTTGAGGTCTGCCCCGGAGCGCCTCCAAAATGCCCGAGTTTTCTTCTTCTCCGTGCCTTAGGGTTAAAAGTAGAATATGAGATGTGCAAATAATTTAGACCAAAATAAGTGGCGTTGGTCTTTTTGTCCGTCTTTGACTCCAGCATTCCAATTGCTGAAATAGGCGTCTGTTCGAAAAAATAACGCCATAATCATCTGCCTTGATGATGCTATATGGATGTTCTGGGGCTGTGTCATGGGTGTTTAAATAAGCGGATGAGAGCGGAAGGGTGGCGTCTCTTTTCTTTGCTTGGTTGGGCGTGTATCATCCAAAAAAGTTGCTGGGCAAGCGTAGCGCGGCTGGGCTGAAATCCTAGGTAAATCCGCGAGGTTGTGGCGAGTGGTGGTGTCTTCGAGTCTGAATGGATTAAATGGCCGGCCTTCGCCGGTTTTTTTAATTTTTGCGTTGATTAATAGATAAAGACAAATTAAATTATTGCCACGCATTTAAACAAGGAGGTAATCATGGATTTGTCGAT
Organism: uncultured Pseudomonadota bacterium; assembly: GCA_946479855.1. The sequence continues at coordinate 8,565 of CAMLHL010000090.1, read as the reverse complement.
TTTGTCCGTTTCCCAGTTGCGTGATTTGCAACAGCAAATTCCGGCCGAAATTAAACGCCGTGAAGCTCAGGAAAAGATCAGCATTTTGAACGAGGTGCGGGCCTTTGCCAAATCTCGCGGTTATGCCATAGAGGAATTGCTCGGCAAGGAAGCCAAGGTAAAGGCTGTCGGTGGCAATAAGGTCAAGGTTAAATATCGCCACCCGCAAAACCCGGAGCTCGAATGGACCGGTCGCGGCCGCAAGCCTAAGTGGGTCGAGGCCTGGCTGGCGGATGGTAATAGCCTGGATAATCTGCTGGTCTGATCAATGCGAATTCTGCTCAGTAACGACGATGGTTATTTTGCTCCCGGCCTGGCAGCGTTGGCCGAGGCTTTGCACGGGCTTGGCGAGATTGTTGTCGTTGCGCCTGAACAGAATCGCAGCGGGGCTAGTAATTCGCTGACGCTGGATCGGCCATTGCTGCTTAAAAAGGCTGCCAATGGTTTTTATTTCGTGAATGGCACGCCTACTGATTGCGTCCATTTGGCGGTCACGGGCATGCTGGATGAATTGCCGGATATTATTGTTTCCGGTATCAATCTCGGTGCCAATATGGGCGACGACACGATTTATTCAGGAACCGTGGCGGCAGCGACCGAAGGTTATTTGCTCGGTATTCCCTCGATTGCCATTTCAATGACCAGTCCAGAAGGCAATAATTTTGCTTCGGCCGGACTGGTGGCTCGTCAAATGGTTGAGCGTTTCATTCGTAATCCGATCACGGAGCCGGTGCTGCTGAATGTCAATGTTCCGGATATTCCCCATGCCGAGTTGAAGGGTATGGAGGTGACCCGTCTGGGACGACGTCACAAGGCCGAGCCGGTTGTCAAAATGATTTCGCCGCGCAAAGAAACGGTCTATTGGGTCGGGGCCGCCGGAGCAGCGGCCGATGCCGGCCCGGGAACCGATTTCAATGCCATCGAACGGGGCTTTGTGTCGATCACGCCATTGCAGATCGACCTGACGCATTCCGCGCAACTTTCCTCGATCAATCAGTGGATGAAGTGAGTCGCGGGGTGTTGCACGGTATCGGCATGACTTCCCAGCGCACCCGGGCGCGCATGATCGAGCGCCTGCGCGAAAAGGGTATCCGCAATGAGGCGGTTCTCCGGGCGATGGCTGCGGTTCCCCGTCACGTCTTCGTCGAAGAGGCACTGGCCTCGCGGGCGTACGAGGATACGGCCCTGCCGCTCGGCATGGGGCAGACCATTTCCCAGCCCTATGTCGTCGCCCGGATGATCGAGCTGTTGCTCAACGGGCGCGAGTCCCTAGGCAAGACGCTGGAAGTCGGTGCCGGCTGCGGCTATCAGGCTGCCGTGCTCGCCCAACTGACCAAGGAGGTCTATGCCGTCGAGCGCCTGGCCCCTTTGCTGGAAAAGGCCAAGGCCAACATGCGCACCCTGCAGCAGTTTAACGTTCGCCTGAAACACGCGGATGGCCAGCTGGGTTTGCCCGAGGCCGGGCCATTTGACAGTATCATTGTCGCTGCAGCCGGCACCCGGGTGCCGCCGGCTCTTCTCGAACAACTCGCTCCGGGAGGGCGTCTGGTATTGCCAGTTGGGGCTGGTGAACAGTATCTTAGCTATATCGAACATACGCCTCAGGGATATGTCGAAACCCGGCTGGATGCCGTCCGTTTCGTCCCGTTACTTTCAGGAACGCAATGATTCGAATCATCGCTGTTATTTTTTCCGTGCTGCTGGCGGGCTGCATGTCGCAGCAACCGGCACCTGCGGTCGACCGTTCCGCAGTAGCGCAGTCACGAGCTGCTAACGTCGTGCAGCCCTCGGGGCCGGGTTACTACACAGTCAAGCGTGGCGACACGTTGTACCGGATCGCCCTGGAGAACGGGCAGGATCATCGTGATATCGCTGCCTGGAACAACATTGCCAATCCCTCGGCGATCAAGGAGGGGCAGGTGCTGCGTGTCTTGCCGCCGGTTACGGCACCGGCGCCGGAAGCCACCGAGGGCGTGGTCAGCAAGCCAATTGCAACCGGGGCTGTGGTGGAATCGCGTTCGCTCGATCAGCCGGCCGCTTCCAGCAGCAGTGTTGCTCAGCCCAGCGGGCTGAAGCGCGAGCCGAGGGTGGGCAAGGAGCCGTATTCCGACGAGGCCTACGCCCGCCTGAACAAGACGGGCGAACCGGCAAAGCCGGTTGAATCCAGGCCGGAAGCGAAACCGGAAGTCCCGGCTGCGGCGCCTGTCGTGGCGCCAGGCCCGGATGACGTGGCCTGGATGTGGCCCAGCTCGGCCAAGGTGTCGGCGCCGTACAATGATGCTAGCAACAAAGGCCTGGATTTTGCCGGCAAGGCGGGCGATCCGGTCCTTGCTGCCGCCGAAGGCAAGGTTGTTTATGCCGGCACCGGCTTGCGAGGTTTTGGCGAACTGGTTATCGTCAAACACAATGCGACTTATCTCTCTGCCTATGCGCATAACCGCAAGATTCTGGTCAAGGAAGGGCAACAGGTCAGCCGCGGCCAGAAGATAGCCGAAATGGGCAATACCGACGCCGATTCGGTGAAGTTGCACTTTGAAATTCGCAAGCAGGGCAAGCCGGTCGATCCCGCCCAGTTTTTGCCAAAAAGATGAACGATAGCAGCGAGGAACTCGATGACGAATTCGCGAGGCAGGCCGATGAATCGGCACTGCTTCCCGAACCCGAGTCGGTCGCGCCGGAAATTGAGCTGCTTGAAGACGTTACCCAGCTTTATCTGAGCGAGATCGGTGCCAAGCCGCTATTTTCCCCGGAAGAAGAACTGGCTACCGCACGGCGTGTGCGTGATGGTGATTTCACGGCGCGCCAGCGCATGATCGAGCACAATCTGCGGCTGGTCGTGAATATTGCCAAGCACTACCTGAATCGTGGCATCCCCTTGCTCGACCTGATCGAGGAGGGGAATCTCGGCCTGATCCACGCGCTGGAGAAATTCGATCCGGAGCGCGGTTTCCGTTTCTCCACCTATGCCACCTGGTGGATTCGCCAGAATATCGAGCGCGGCATCATGAACCAATCGCGGACCATTCGTCTGCCGGTGCATATCGTCAAGGAAATAAACGTTGTCTTACGGGCGATGCGGCATCTGGAATCGGCCGACAAGCGGGATTCGACCGTGGAACGCATTGCCGTCCTGATCGATCGGCCGGTCGAGGATGTACGGCGCATCCTGTCGCTCAACGAGCACATCGCTTCGCTCGACGCGCCGCTGGAGATCGACCCCAATCACACGATGGCCGAAATCATCGCCGACGACGGCGGGAGCGATCCGGAATCCTTGCTGCAATCGAGCGAGGTCGGCGGCTTGGTCGATGACTGGCTGGATCAACTGACCGAGCGCCAGCGCTCGGTCATCGAGCGTCGCTATGGACTGAATGGCGCCGATTTGGCGACGCTGGACGTCATCGCCCATGATCTTGGATTGACTCGCGAGCGGGTCCGGCAGATCCAGATGGAAGGTCTGGATCGGCTGCGCAAGATCGTCAAGCGTGGCAATATTTCTCGCGATTCATTGCTGTAGGCGGCTGCTCGGCACATAGCCGGGTACGGATTTCTTGGGCTAGCTGGAAAACCGACATGGCATAAAAGCTGGAGCGGTTGTAACGGGTGATCACGTAGAAATTCTCGAAGCCCAGCCAGTATTCGGTTTTGCTGCCCGGTGAAACCAGATCGATCAGCGCCACAGTGGCCTGTGGATCGATATCGGCACGCACCCCCTTTTCGGCCAGTTCACCTGCTTTCAGGCTCGGTCGAAGGCCTGCCTGAAGCAGGGCGTCATCGGGTATGTCTGCGGTCATGGCCGGTACGGCGATCGGTTGGCCGGCTTGCCAGCCGTGCTGTTCGAGGAAGCGGCCGACGCTGCCGATGGCATCATCGATGCTGTTGCCGAGGTCGATGCGCTGGTCGCCGTCGAAATCCACGGCATAGCGGCGCTGGCTGCCCGGCATGAATTGCGGGATGCCGATGGCGCCGGCGAAGGAGCCTTTGACGGCCAGCGGATCAAGGCTGTTTTCGCGGGCCAGCAGCAGGAACTGCTCCAGTTCGGTGCGGAAGAATTCGGCGCGCGGCGGGTATTTGAAAGCCAGCGTGGCGAGTGCTTCGAGTACGCTGAAGCCGCCCATGTTGCGGCCGTATTCGGTTTCGACGCCGATGATGGCGACGATGATCTCGGGCGGCACGCCATACAGCGCCTGCGCCTTGGCCAGTTGCCCGGCGTTCTCCTGCCAGAAGCGGACGCCGCCGTCGATGCGCCGGTCGTTCAGGAAGCGCGGCCGGTAGCGTTCCCAGGAGCGTTGCAGCGGCGAGGCGGGCGGCTTGATCAGTTGCAGGACTTTGGCGTTGGGATGGATCTGGGCGAACTCGCCGATCAGTTCATCGGCATTGAAACCCTGGCGTTGTGCGAGATCGCGAGCGAATTCGATGGCGGCTGGCTCGTCGGCGAAGGTTGGTGCTTGGGGCGTGGCATGGGCTAGCGTGGTCAGGCCGGACAGCAGGGCGACGGTAAAGATTTTTTTCAGATTCAGGGTCATCGGGGCAATTGTGCGATCGCTGCGCGCAGGGCTTTCAAGTGGTTGTCGGAACGGCCGTAGCGGCTTTCGAGATAGGCATCGACCACGCGCTGAAAGGCTGCGGCGAGGTCTGGACGTTGCTCGCGGACTCGGCGAGCCAATGCCAACGGCGTTTCCCAAGGCGAGCAGTTTACCTGTCTTCGGGCCAGATGTCGCAGGGCCTTTTGCCACAGTCGCAGCGCGGGATCGCGGCGGGGCTGCTGGTAGAGCGTCCAGGCCAGCAGGCCGGTGACCAGCAGGCTGCAGATGCCGCCGAGCAGGGTAGCCAGACTGCGCCAATCGGCATCGGGCAAACCGAGACGGGCCAGCAATTCGCGTTGACGCTGCGGGCCGTAGCCAAGCACGCTCTGGTTCCAGGCATTGTTGACGGCTTCCCAGCGGTAGCGCAGTGTTCGCACCCATTCGGCGCGCCACTGGATCAACGCTGGCAGCGGTTCGCCAAAGGGCAGGGCGTCGACGATGCCGATCTCGATACGGGCCGGCGAAACAGCCGCCGTCGGGTCGACGCGAACCCAGCCTTGGCCGGCTAGCCAGACCTCGCTCCAGGCATGGGCATCGGACTGGCGGACGACGAGATAGCCGTCGAGTGGATTGTATTCGCCACCCTGATAGCCGCCGATGACGCGGGCCGGAATGCCCGCGGCGCGCATCAGGACGACGAAGGCGGCAGCATAGTGCTCGCAGAACCCGCGCTTGCTCTGGAACAGGAAGTCGTCGATGCCATCGTGGCCGAGCAAGGGCGGTTGCAGCGTGTAGCTAAAGTCGGCAGCGAACAGGGCCAGCGCCTTGGCGATGATCTCGCTCGGCACATTGCCGGCGGCACGCCACTGCCTGGCCAGGGCGCTGGTTTGCGGATTCCGGCTCGGCGGCAGGGCGAGGTTGCGGCGGATGACGGCCGGGTTTTCGGTTGCATTGAAGCGGTAGTCGAGGCTGGCCGACAGGCGGAAACGCTGCCGTTCGGTCAGTGCCTGCCGGGTTGCTACGGTCAACGTGCCGTTCGTGACTAATTCCGCGGGTAGCCCGGTGGGGGCATCGAGTGCCAGCAGCCAGCGCTGGTTGTGCGGTTCCAGCGTGGTTTCGTAGCTGATCGGCGGGGCGATCGGTTCCAGCCTTTCGGCGGCATGGCGGCCCGGGTAGGGACGCCAGGTTGTGCCATCGAACAGCTCCATGACCGGGCCGCGCCAGTAGAGTTTTTGTTTGGGCGGTAGCGCCCCGTCGAAGCGGACGCGAAAGGCGATTTCCGAACTTTGGGCGAGCCGGGAAAGGCTGCCGGGCGACATCGTGTCGGACAGCCCAGTCAGGCCGGTGTAGGCGTCCGACGGTAGTCCCCAGAGCGGACCTGAAACGCGTGGAAAGAGAAGGTAGAGGGCGACCATGAAGGGCACCGCCTGCAGGCCGAGCAGGGCGGCATGGCGTAGTGTGGCGCGGGGGGGGCTGGCCGGCCCGCCATGCAGGCGGATCTGGGTGGCCGTGATCAGCCACAGGGTGACGAGCAGCCAGAGGCCGGTCGGGATGCTTTGCGAGTAGAGATAGTGGGTGAGAAGCAGGAAATAGCCGAGGGTGACGACGACCATCGCATCGCGCCGGGACTTCAATTCAAGCAGTTTCATGGTCATGAACATGACCAGCATGGCGACGCCGGCATCACGACCGAAGAGGGTGTGGAACTCGGTCAGGATGCCGGCGCAGCCGGCGATGACAAGGGGCAAAAGGAGGCGGCTTGCCGGCAAACGCTTGTTCTTCCACCAGAGCCAGACGGCCCAGAGCAGCGTTGCTCCGACCAGTGCGCTGAGCCAGAACGGCTGATGCAAGACGTGTGGCGCCGTCGTTGCCAGCGCTGTGACGAACAGCCAGGGCGTGGCTTGGCGATCGAGGGCGTCGCGGGCCGGGGTGCTCATGGCTGGAACAGGGCGAGGGTTTCGAGGCAGCGCTGGCGATGAGGCTGGCCGCTGCCCAGCGGCAGTGTCCCGCTGGGCAGGCGCAGCCCGTAGGGCAGGCCGCTGGCTTCGGCGGCCAATACCCAGCCGGTCAGGATGCCGAGACGCGTATCGTCTGCCAGGCTTGGATCGGTTTGCTGCCAGTCGAAATACAGTTCAAGCTGGGCGCCACCGGCAAACTGCTTCACCCACAGCTCGCCCGCCGGGTTGCGGGCGCTGGCTTTCCAGGCGACGTGGTGGAGCGAGTCGGTCGGCTGGCGTTGGCGAAAACCGGCGAAATCCTCCTGCCCGCCATCGCCGCTGCGCTCGCCGCCGGCCGGTGACGGGGCGGCCGGCGGCAGGGGGGCGGCAATCGGCCGGGGATAGACCAGACAGCGCATCGCCGGCTGCAGGTAGGCCCAGGCGGTGAATAAGCCGAGCGGGTAGCGGGTGGACAGGCGGACACGTGGCAGTTCGAGCCAGCCGCGATGCAATGTGCGCAGCGGAATCTTGATTTTCGTGCTTTTTTTCCCGCCGACCGTAGCATTCACCGGCAGGTCGGCTTGCGCCAGCAGTTCGAGGCCCAAGCGGGGGGTCGGGCGATCGTTGTCGAGAAGCAGTTCGAAATGGGCCGTTTCACCGGCAAAAACCGCTTCGCAGCGGCACGGTGTAACGACCAGGCCATACAGGTTGCGAAAGGTATGGATCATGCCGACGATCCCGAGCCCGGCCAGCAGGAAGACCAGTGCGTGGCCGAGCGCCAGGTTGTAGTTGATGGCGCCGATCAACATCAGGAGCAGTGCGGCCGCGAAGAGCAGGCCGCAGCGTGACGGGATGATGAAAATCCGGCGCTGGCCGAGGCGCAGGGGCGCCGTGCCATCGCTCCGCCAGCGAAAGAGTTGCTGCTTGAGCGTTGCGACGAGGCCCATGGCAATCAGGGGATGGCAACGCTGCGGATCAATGCGGCGATGTCTTCGGCCTGCGCATGCCCACCTCCCTGCGCCGAGCGCAGTCGATGCCGGGCGACTGCCGGCAGGACGGCCTGCACGTCGTCAGGCAGGACCATGTCGCGTCCATCCAGCCAGGCCCAGGCCCGGGCGGCGGCGAGCAGAGCGAGGCCGGCACGGGGCGACAGGCCATGCTGGAAATTTGGTATTTGCCGGCTGGCTTCAACCAGTGCCTGGACGTAGTCGATCAACGGAGCGGAGGCGTGGGTGGCGGCGACTTCGCGCTGCAATGGCGGTAATGCCTCGGCTTCGATCATCGGCGCCAGTTGCTCGATCTGGCCGCGCTGTCCACCGGCGGCGAGCAAGGCACGTTCGGCGCTGCGATCCGGATAGCCGAGTTCAATGCGCATCAGGAAGCGGTCGAGTTGGGACTCGGGCAAGGCAAAGGTGCCGATCTGGTGCGCCGGGTTCTGGGTGGCGATCACAAAGAACGGCTGGGGCAGCGCTCGCGTCTGGCCCTCGGCGGTGACCTGGCCTTCCTCCATGGCTTCGAGCAGGGCGCTCTGGGTCTTCGGCGTGGCGCGGTTGATTTCGTCGGCCAGCACCAGTTGGGCGAAGATCGGGCCGGGCAGGAAGCGGAATTCGCTGCGCTCGCGGTCGAAGATCGAGACGCCGGTGATGTCGGCCGGCAGCAGGTCGCTGGTGAACTGGATACGGGCGAACTGTAGCCCGAGCAGCCTTGCCAGCGTGTGGGCCAGCGTCGTCTTGCCCATGCCGGGCAGATCCTCGATCAGCAAATGGCCATTTGCCAGCAGACAGGCGATTGCCAGGCGGATCTCATGGTCCTTGCCGAGGATGATCCGGCCGGCTTGCCGGAGCAGTTCGTCGAAGGGGCGCGGGCGAGCGGTGAGGGCTGAAAATGTATTTTTGAACATCATCTGCTTCCGTTATGGCTGTCCTGACTGATTCTAATGCTTGAAGCCCCGTCCATAATGGGACGATAATGACATTTCGACGTGCGCTTCCAGCGCGCCGGTTCGCAGAGAGAGAACAAGTGACCACCACTGCCTTCATCACCCATCGCGACTGCCAGTTGCA
>CAMLHL010000089.1 GCA_946479855.1 uncultured Pseudomonadota bacterium | reverse complement strand
ACGACGCTGCCGGTCACCGTCGCCGACATCGCCTACCACACCGCCGCCGTCAAGCGCGGCTCGGATCGCCCGTTCATCATTGCCGACATGCCTTTCGGCAGCTACCAGGAATCACCGGAGCAGGCCTTCCGCAATGCCGTCACGCTGATGGCGGCCGGCGCCCAGATGGTCAAGCTCGAAGGCGGCAAGGAAATGGCCTCGACCGTCACTTTCCTGGTCAGCCGCGGCATCCCCGTCTGTGGCCATATCGGGCTAACGCCGCAGTCGGTGCACGCGCTGGGCGGCTACAAGGTTCAGGGCAAGGGTGACGCTGCGGCGCAACGCTTAAAGGAGGATGCCCTGGCGCTGCAGAATGCCGGCGCGACGATGATCGTCCTTGAAGCCATTCCCGCCGTGCTGGCCACCGAAGTCACCGCCGGCCTGCACATCATCACGATCGGTATCGGTGCCGGCCAGGACTGCTCCGGCCAGGTCATGGTACTGCACGACGCCTTCGACATCCCGCCGGGCAAGAAAGCCAAGTTCGTCCGCAATTTCATGGCAGGCGCCAGCAGCATCGCCGACGCCGCCAGCCGCGCCGTCGCTGCCGTCAAGGATGGCAGCTACCCCGGCCCCGAACACACCTACGCCGCTTAAAACCATGCAAATTCACTCCACCATCGCCGACCTGCGCACGGCGCTCAAGGGACGCGGCCGCGTCGTTTTCGTGCCGACCATGGGCAACCTGCACGCCGGTCATATCAGCCTGATGGAACAGGCGCGCACCCATGGCGATACCGTAGTCGCGTCGATCTTCGTCAATCGCCTGCAATTCGGTCCAAACGAGGATTTCGACAAATACCCGCGCACCTTCCAGGCCGATTGCGACAAGCTCGCCGCCGCCGGCGTCAACGTCTTGTTTGCGCCGACCGAAGCCGATCTCTACCCGGAACCGCAGGAGTACTTCGTCGAACCGCCGGCCATCCAGAACATTCTCGACGGTGAATTCCGCCCCGGCCACTTCCGCGGCGTCGCCACGGTGGTACTCAAGCTGTTCAACATCGTCCAGCCGCAGGCCGCGCTCTTCGGCAAGAAGGATTACCAGCAGTTGATGGTCATCCGCAACATGGCCCGGCAACTGGCCTTGCCCATTACCATCATCGGCGGCGAAACAGTGCGCGCCGAGGACGGCCTGGCCCTCTCCTCGCGCAACGGCTACCTCAGCCCGGCCGAGCGGGCCGAGGCGCCGCGCCTCTATCGCCTGCTCAACGAAATCCGTGCCGCCATTCGGGCCGGCGAGACCGATACCGCCAAGCTGGAAAACACCGCCCTGGCAGCATTGGCGGCAGCCGGCTGGCAGACCGATTATGTTGCACTGCGACAACAGTCCGACCTGGCCATGCCAAAAGGCGTAAACGTCCCGCTGGTGGCGCTTGCCGCCAGTCGCCTGGGAAGCACGCGGCTCATTGATAACATTGAGATTTGATGCGGGCCGAATATCCATAATTATGCCCGTTGACAGGGGGGCTATTGTCGTTACAATGCGCTTCCCCCAACCGTCTGGATGAGTGAAACCATGCAGAGAACAATGCTGAAATCCAAGTTGCACCGCGTGACCACAACCCACGCCGACCTGCACTACGAGGGTTCCTGCGCCATTGATGAAGACCTGCTCGAAGCGGCAAACATCAAGGAATACGAACAGATCGACATCTGGAACGTAAATAACGGCGAGCGTTTCACCACCTACGCCATTCGTGCCGAACGCGGCTCGGGCGTCATCTCGGTCAATGGCTCGGCCGCCCGTCGTGCCGCCCCGGGTGACATCCTGATCATCGCCACCTTTGCGGTCTATAACGAAGTCGAACTGGCCAAGCACGAGCCGGAACTGATCTACGTCGATTCGCAGAACCGCATTACCCGCCGTGGCCACAAGATTCCGGTGCAAGCTGCCGCCTGACGGACAATTAATTGACGCCCCCGACAAACCCGCCCTTTGGCGGGTTTTTCTTTTGGGTACAATGCTTCACAAAAACTTACACCAAAACAGTGGAGACAAACCATGGGCGTTGTATTCGCCAAGACCCCGAAGGGGCAGGACGAAGTCGCCACCAAGGCCGGCGGCCTGTCGCCTCGCGTGCGACGGGTGCTGATCTTTGTGGACGGCAAACGAACAGTCGAAGACCTGCGCGGCATGCTGCAATCGGACGATTTGCAGCACACGCTGGGCAGGCTCGAAGAGGAGGGTTACATCGAGTTCTTCGACATCAAGGGCATCGCCCAGCCGGTGCCGAGCGGCCAGGCGCTGCCGCCGATCACCGCGTTCGGCGAGCTGCCCCCGTCACCCGACCCGCTGCGGCTGCAGCAGGCGCGTAATTTCATGGCCAACACGCTGAATGCCTTTGTCGGTTCGCTGGGCACCAGTTCGCTGCTCGAACGGATCGACAAGGCGGCCGACCACCCCGATCTGCGCGCCTTGTACGACGAGTGGTATCACGCCATCGTGATGTCGCGTGACGGCAAGCGCGAGGCCGAAGGCCTGCGCGCCAAACTGCTGCAAGTCATCTGACAGGGCGGGGGTCACCCCCTGGTCTCAGTCCGCAGCCTCGGCTTTCGGCTTGCGGCTGCGCGGTGAGCGGCGCGGAGCCTTGGGCTTTTCACTGGCCTCGACAACCTCGGGCTCGGCCGTCACCGCCGCTTCGCTCTCCTTGCGCGGACGCCGCCCACGACGCGGTTTGGGGGATTCCTCGACAGCGACGGGGGCCGCAGCCTCTGCCGGAGGAGCCGCAGACACCGCCACAGCCGGCACTTCGACGACCTGCTCCGCGGCAGGCGCCACCTCGGCTGCGAAATTATCCTTGCTTTCCTTGCTTTCCTTGCGCGTACGTCGCCCGCCGCGCCGCCGCGCCGAGGTCTTTTCCTCGCTGGCCGGCTGGACGGCTTCTTCGGCTTTTTCCGTCTCCGGCAGGTCGACCGCAGGCATCGCCTCAAGCACTGGCTCGACTTCGGCGCCATGAACCTCCGCCTCGGCCGGGCGCATCTGGGCGCGCATCACGTAGGTGCCCGATTTTTCGTCGCGGCCAACAGCCAGCAGGCCGCGATTGGCCGCTTCTTCGAGCAGATTGCCGAAAGTGCGGAAACCGAAATAGCTTTCGGTGAAGCCCGGATTGCGGCGCTTCATGACCTCCTTGAGCACCGAGGCCCAGACGCGGTCGGTTTCGCCGCGATCGGCCATCATGTCGGCGAAAGTCGCCGCAGCCAGTTCGACCGCCTTGTTCTTGCGCGATTCCAGCTTGTCACGGCGCTTCTCGTCGTCTTCCGGCGAACGCTTGCCGTTGTCGCGGTCGCGGCGCAGCGAATTGCGCTGGATCTCGCGGTCGCGGACCAGGTCGTCGTAGTAAATGAACTCGTCGCAATTGGTGATCAGCAGATCCGAGCACGACTGCTTGACCCCGACGCCGATGACTTTCTTGGCATTTTCGCGCAGTTTGGAAACCAGCGGCGAAAAGTCGGAATCGCCGGAAATGATTACGAAGGTATCGACGTGGGCCTTGGTGTAACAGAGATCGAGCGCATCGACGACCATCCGGATATCGGCAGAATTCTTTCCCGACTGACGGACATGCGGAATTTCGATCAACTCGAAATTGGCTTCGTGCATGGCCGCCTTGAAGCCCTTGTAACGCTCCCAGTCGCAATAGGCCTTCTTGACAACGATGCTGCCCTTGGCCAACAGGCGTTCGAGGACGGGGCGGATGTCGAACTTGTCGTACTGGGCATCGCGCACGCCGAGGGCGATATTCTCGAAATCACAAAAAAGCGCCATGCTGGCGGTATCGTTGGCTGCGGCCATGGAATGCTTTCAATTTCAGGAAGGCGAAGTATACCGCCGCGCCAATTCCCCATGGCTCAAGTAATTCCGGTTTTTTAGCGGACATCAAAGCTGACTGATCTACTCGGGTACTAACATCGCCTCGCCAAACAATTTCCGAAAGGGGGAAAAACAATGAGTGGCGCTTTCACCAAATCGATGGCGCGGAACATTTTCTACGGGGGGACGGTTTTCTTCTTCCTGTTGTTCCTTGCGCTGTCATTCGATACCCATACGCAGCTTCCCAAACGTGACATGCGGCAGAACATCACGCCGCAAATCGCCGAAGGCAAAAAGCTTTGGGAAACACACGACTGTATTGGTTGCCACACCCTGATGGGTGAAGGCGCCTACTTCGCGCCGGAACTGGGCAACGTCGTCGTCCGCTACGGCGACGAAGGCGTCAAGGCATTCATCCAGAGCCGTCCGAAAGAAGGCATCCCGGGTCGCCGCAGCATGCCGCAGTTCAACTTCACCGACGAGCAGCTGAATGCCATCGTGGCCTTCCTGAAGCACGTCAATTCGATCAACGATGCTAACTGGCCGCCCAACGACCAAGGCTGATCGAGAGGAGACACTGAACATGCAATTTAAATCCCAAGCGGTTGCAAAACCCTACTTCATCGCGGCAATCGGCCTGTTTGTCGGTCAGATCCTGTTCGGCCTGATTCTTGGCCTGCAGTATGTGCTCGGCGACTTCCTGTTCCCCGCCATCCCGTTCAACGTGGCCCGCATGGTCCACACCAACCTGCTGATCGTCTGGCTGCTGTTCGGCTTCATGGGCGGCGCGTACTACATGATCCCGGAAGAATCCGAGACCGAACTGTTCAGCCCGAAGCTGGCGCTGTTGATGTTCTGGATCTTCCTGGTCGCCGGTGCCGCAACCATCGTCGGCTACCTGGCTGTTCCGTACGCCACCCTGGCTGAACTGACCGGCAACAACATCCTCGAAACCATGGGCCGCGAGTTCCTCGAACAGCCGCTGCCGACCAAGGTCGGCATCGTCATCGTGGCGCTGGTGTTCCTGTTCAACATCACCATGACGGTGCTGAAGGGCAAGAAGACCTCCATCTCGCTGGTGCTGCTGATCGGTCTCTGGGGTCTGGCTGTCTTCTTCCTGTTCTCCTTCTACAACCCGGTGAACGTCGTTCTCGACAAGTTCTTCTGGTGGTGGACGGTGCACCTCTGGGTTGAAGGCGTGTGGGAACTGATCCTCGGCTCCTTCCTGGCCTTCGTGCTGATCAAGACGACCGGTGTTGACCGTGAAGTGATCGAAAAGTGGCTGTACGTCATCGTCACCCTGACGCTGATCTCCGGTCTCATCGGTACGGGTCACCACTACTTCTGGATCGGTACGCCGGAATACTGGCAGTGGTGGGGTTCCATCTTCTCCGCATTGGAACCGATCCCGTTCTTCGGCATGACCGTGTTTGCCTTCAACATGGTTAACCGTCGCCGTCGCGAGCATCCGAACAAGGCTGCCGTGCTGTGGGCACTGGGCACCGGCGTGATGGCCTTCCTGGGCGCTGGCGTGTGGGGCTTCCTGCACACCCTGGCTCCGGTCAACTACTACACCCATGGTTCGCAGATCACCGCCGCTCACGGCCACATGGCTTTCTATGGCGCCTACGCCATGGTCAACCTGATGATGATCTCCTACGCCATGCCCATCCTGCGCGGCCGTGCTGCCAACAGCAACAAGTCGCAAGTGCTGGAAATGTGGTCGTTCTGGCTGATGACGGTCGCCATCGTGTTCATCACGCTGTTCCTGACCGCCGCCGGCATCCTGCAAGTCTGGCTGCAACGCGTTTCTGACTCCCCGCTGCCGTTCATGGTGGTGCAGGAGAAGATTTCGCTGTTCTACTGGATGCGTGAGTGGGCAGGTGTCACCTTCCTGATCGGCCTGATCATCTACATCATCAGCTTCTTTGTCGGTGGTAATGAAAAGGAAGCTGCATAAAGGGTCATCCCTCCAAGCAGCATCTCAAGCGCGGGTCGAAAGACCCGCGTTTTTTTTGCCCTGAATTCAGCGCGCCTCATCCACAATCTGGATCATCTTTTCCTCCAGTTCGCGGACAATCCCCACCAGTCGGGCATCCGGCGACAACGCGGCCAGCATGGCCACAGGCCGGAGCAGGCCAATCCTGGTCGCCCCTTGGTCCGTATAGACCGAAATCCGGCAGGGCAAGACCAGGCTCGAACGGATGTCACTCACCAGCAGACGCTCCGTCTGCCGGGAATTGCCAATTTCAAAGACCCTGGCCTCTTCGTCGAAATTGATTTCCTTGCCGTGCGGCACCGCCCCCAGGTCATGGACATGCAGCAGGCTGAAGCCCAGGCGCAGGATGACCTCCTCCAGATCAACCGACGCTTCGTAAAACGACTTGTCGCTTTCAACTATGTAATACATGGAATTTCCTTGAACTTGAGATTTAGATTGTTGCCAAATGCCGGTTGCTATTGTTCCAGAAGTCTCTGCTATTACGGCTGACCGCTCGCTAGACAGTTGACGAAAATCGACGCAACTCAGGGCCGGATCTAATTTCCGCTTTTTTTTGCAGTCGACCGCAGTTGCTCTCCGCCGTTGACTCTCAGCCGTTCGCACTTGAGCAATGGTGTAACAACAAGGTTTTACGCCACCTTCTTAGGGCAGATCAAGTTCCGAACAACATCCCTTCGCTATCATCAATCCATGACTACACTTGCTGCACCACCCATTACCCGACGCCTGCCTGGCGACTTGGCTATCTGGTTTTTCATCCTGGCCGAAATGCTGGCTTTTGCCGTCTTTTTCTCGACCTACGCCTTTGCGAGGGCAAAAAACGTCGAAATGTTCAATCTCTACCAGCAGACGCTGGACCGCAATCTGGGCGGACTCAACACCCTGCTGCTGATCACCGGTTCCTGGTTCGTCGTGCTCGCCGTACAGGCTGCCCATCGCGACGATTTCCCAGCAATTTCGCGCAACATCCTGCTCGGCTGGCTATGCGGCGGCGGCTTCCTGATCGTCAAGATCATCGAATATTCCGCCAAGTTCGGCGCCGGTATTTCGCTGTCGACCAATACCTTCTACATGTTCTACATTTCGCTGACTTTCTTCCACTTCATGCACGTCATCCTCGGCATGGTCATTCTGACCATCCTCTGGTTCCAGTCGCGCAAGCGCGTCTACGGCAGTCATGGCGCCAATGGACTGGAAAGTGGTGCCGCTTACTGGCACATGGTCGATCTGCTGTGGATCGTTCTTTTCCCGCTCGTTTATGTGATGCGCTGATGACCAATACTCTGAACAACCCCGCCAACCGTGCTTGGCTCGTCCTCATCGTCGCCACCTCGATTACCTGGTATCTTGGCGAAGTCGGCGCCGCCGGCACGCTGTCCATCGTCGCCATGCTGCTCATTGCCTTCGTCAAGGGTCGGCTGGTCGTCCTCGATTTCATGGAACTGCGCGAAGCACCGCTGTTGTGGCGTGTCCTGCTGGAAGGCTGGCTTATATTCGTTTCCAGTCTGATTCTGCTTGCTTACTGGATTTCCCTCAAATGACCGAACTGCCTTTCTACGAACCCTCCGGTAACGAGATTTCCCTCTTCGAGCACGCTTTTCACGAGCGCCTGCCGCTGCTGATCAAGGGCCCGACCGGCTGCGGCAAGACGCGTTTCGTCTCGCACATGGCTGCCCGCCTCAAGCTGCCGCTGTACACTGTCGCTTGCCACGACGACCTGACCGCCGCCGACCTCGTCGGCCGCCACCTGATTTCCGACAAGGGCACCTACTGGTGCGATGGTCCGCTGACCCGCGCCGTGCGCGAAGGCGGCATCTGCTATCTCGACGAAGTGGTCGAGGCGCGCAAGGACACCACCGTCGTCCTCCACCCGCTGGCCGACGACCGCCGCATCCTGCCCATCGACCGCACTGGCGAGACGCTGCAGGCGCCCCCCGGCTTCATGCTCGTCGTTTCCTACAATCCGGGCTACCAGAATCTGCTCAAGGGCCTCAAGCCGTCGACCCGCCAGCGCTTCGTATCGATGCGTTTCGACTTCCCGAGCACCGAGCGCGAACAATCGATCCTGATCGGCGAAACCGGCTGCGATGCCGATCTCGCCACCCGTCTGGTCGGTATCGCCAAGGCGTTCCGCGCCCTCAAGGATCGCGATCTGGAAGAGGTGGCCAGCACCCGCCTGCTGGTCTATGCCGCCACGCTGATCAAATCCGGATTCGATGTCGGCGCGGCCTGCCGTGCCGCCCTGGTCGAGAGCCTGACCGATGACGAAGAAACGGTCGAGGCGCTGATGGAAATCGTCAATGCCACGTTCGGACGATGACTTCGGCTTCACTGAAGAAAAAGCAGGCCAGGCGCTGGCCGTGCTGGCCGAGGTGCTGTTCCTGATCAACCTGCTCCTGCTGCCCGGGGTCGCCTTTCTGATCCTTGCCGGCCTGTGGCTTCATTTCCGTCATGAAGCCCCGCCTCTCGCCCGCCAGCACCTCAAGCAGGCCACGCTGGTCAGCCTGTGGGGCGGCCTGCTGATCGTCTGCTTCGCCGCCGGCATCCTGTTCGCCGGCGGGCTGGACTGGGAATGGACCTGGGTCGCCCTGATCCTTTACTTCACCTGCATTCATTCGACGCTGGTGTTATTCGGCATGTATGCCCTGATCAAGGCAATGAACGGGCAGGTTTGGCGCTTCCCGCTGATCGGGCCGCGACTCGATCCCGGCGCATGAAAAAGACGCCCCTCCAGCGCTATCGCGTGCTGGCCCAGACTGGTTTCTTTGCGTTGTTTACCCTGACACCGCTGTTCGACCTTTTTCGCTACGATCTGACCGAGAAGCACGCCTACTTCCTGACCTACCCCTGGCACCTCGGCATCGACGAACTGATCGCCGGCAACGGGGATCCGCAGACCGCTGCGATCAACATCATTCTTTACCTCTTTTTACCGGTGCTCGGTGCCGGGGCGCTGATCATCGGCATTGCCTGGAAATGGGGCCGCCTGTATTGCGGCTGGCTGTGCCCGCATTTCTCGGTGGTCGAAACGATCAACCGGCTGCTGCTGTTCGCCACCGGCAAGCACTCGGTCTGGGAGAAGAAGCAGACGCCCCCCTGGGAGCCTGACGGCACGCCGCTACCGCGCAACAAGCGTTACTGGCTGGCCGTCGTCCCGGCCGCCATGGCCTTTGCCTTCGCCTGGGCCGTCGTCGGCCTGACCTATCTGATGCCACCGTTTCAGGTCTACCATGGACTGGCGACCTTCAGCCTGTATCGCGGCGAGGTCATCTTCCTCTGCGCTGCGACGACCGTCCTGAGCCTGGAATTTCTCTTCGCCCGCCATCTGTTCTGCCGCTACGGCTGCGCCATCGGCATTTTCCAGAGTTTTGCCTGGATGATGAACAAGAAGGCCATGGTCGTCGGTTTCGACCGCAAGCGCCTGACCGACTGCGCCAGTTGCCTGCAAGGACATGGCAGCGCCTGCGATGCGGTCTGCCCGATGCGCCTGAAGCCCCGCAACGTCAAGCGCTGGATGTTTGCCTGCACTCAATGCGGCCAGTGCATTTCCGCCTGCGGCACGGTCAATCGCGACAATCCGAACGGCCAGCTCCTGCGCTGGGTCAGCAACGACGCGGCAAAACGTAACGAGGCCGGTTTTTCAGCCTTATCAAATACCGACGAAGAGGCCGGTGGGAAAATATAGGCATGGAAGAATTCATCGGCAAACTCTGGCATAACTGGGTCACCAAGGC
>CAMLHL010000088.1 GCA_946479855.1 uncultured Pseudomonadota bacterium | reverse complement strand
AAAATCCTGATGCTGACCGGTGACTACACCGAAGACTACGAAACCATGGTGCCCTTCCAGGCGCTGCTGATGGTCGGCCACACCGTCCATGCCGCCTGCCCGGGCAAACAGGCCGGCGACTCTGTCCGCACCGCCATTCACGACTTCGAAGGCGACCAGACCTACAGCGAAAAGCCCGGCCACAACTTCACGCTGAACGCCAGCTTCGCCGAACTGCGCGCCGAGGACTACGACGCCCTGGTCATTCCCGGCGGCCGCGCCCCGGAATACCTGCGCCTGAATCCCGAAGTGCTGGCCATGGTTCGCCACTTCGCCGACGCCGGCAAGCCGATCGCCGCGATCTGCCACGGTGCCCAACTGCTGGCCGCGGCCGGCGTTCTCACCGGCCGTTCGTGCAGCGCCTACCCGGCCTGCGCCCCCGAAGTGCGCTCGGCCGGCGGGCAATATGCCGACATTCCAGTCGATCAGGCCCACGTGGATGGCAATCTGGTCACCGCCCCGGCCTGGCCGGCGCACCCCGCCTGGCTGGCCAAGTTCCTGCCGCTGCTCGGGACCCGGATTACCCTTTGACCGATTGCCGGGCGGCGTCGCTCCGGCGTTGCCCGCTCCACCCAGGAGGCTGCATGTGTGAAATCTACGTCAAGGCCGACCCGATGCTCTACGAGTCCCGATCCCGCTCGCTGCGCATTCATGGCTTCGTGACCAAGATCCGACTGGAGAACCTGTTCTGGGACATCCTGTCCGAACTGGCCGGCAACGAGGGGATGACGACCAGCCAGCTGGTCGCCAAGCTCTACGACGAAATCGAGGAATATCGCGGCGAAGTCGAAAACTTCGCCTCCTTCCTGCGCGTCACCTGCCTGCGCTACCTGACGCTGCGCCACCAGAAACCGGGCGAAAGGCCCAGCCTGGCAGTGGTCGGCACCCTGCCGCCGGCCATCGGCGAACTACACGGCCGCATCGGCACGGCCTGAGGGGGCAAGCGGCAATCAGCCTGGAAGATCGAAGCGGTCGCCGACCTTCAGCGGGTGACCGGCCAGGAACTGCTGCACCGGCAGACGCTTGCCGCCCGCTTTCTGCAATTCGCTGATCGCCAGCGCCCCTTCGCCGCAAGCGACGACAACAGTACTGCGGTCGACGGCCAAAATCGTGCCTTTTTCACCTTGCCCGACGACCGCCTTGGCTTGCCAGAGCTTGACCGTCTGACCGCCGAACAAAGCCTGCGCCCCGGGAAACGGATTGAAGGCGCGGATGTGGCGATCCAGCTCGGCGGCACTCTTCGACCAGTCGATCAGCGCCTCGGCCTTCTCGATCTTGTGCGCGTAGGTAACCCCTGCGGCCGGCTGCGGCGTGGCCGGCAAGGGCAGCTTGCCGAGCGCCGCGACGACCAGTTCGGCGCCCAGTTCGGCCAGCCGGTCATGCAGCGTTGCCGTGGTATCGGTGGCCTCGATGGGGAACGCCCCACGCAGCAACACTGGCCCGGTATCCAGCCCGGCCTCCATCTGCATGATGCAGACGCCGGTCTCCACATCGCCGGCCAGCAAGGCGCGCTGGATCGGCGCCGCGCCGCGCCAGCGCGGCAGTAGCGAACCATGGATGTTGAGGCAGCCGAAACGCGGCAGATCGAGCACAGCCTGCGGCAGGATCAGGCCATAGGCGGCGACGACCATGACCTCGGCGCCGACGGCGGCGATCTTCGCCTGCACCTCGGCCTCCTTCAGCGTCAGCGGCTGGAAGACCTCGATGCCATGTTGCAGCGCCACGGTCTTGACCGCCGACGGCTGCAAGGCCATGCCGCGCCCAGCCGGGCGGTCCGGCTGGGTCAGAACGAGGGCAACCTGATGGCCGGCAGCGACGATGGCCGTCAGGGCCCGGGCGGCGAACTCCGGTGTTCCGGCAAAAATCAGCTTCATGCCGTGACGCGCGCCTGCTTGGCCAGCTTGTTCTTGATACGAAGCTGCTTCAACTGCGACAAGTGATCGACGAAGACCGTGCCGTTCAGATGATCAATTTCGTGCTGGATGCAAACGGCCAACAGACCTTCAGCCTCCAGTGTCCGCGCCGTACCGTCGAGATCCAGGTAAGCGACGTTGACCCGTTCGGCGCGCTCGACCTTGTCGTAGATGCCGGGCACCGACAGACACCCCTCCTCGCCGACCTGCAAGCCTTCGCATCGCCCAAGCTCCGGATTGATGAAGACGCGCAATTCGTTCTTCTCTTCGGAAACGTCAATCACGACGACGCGCACATGGGCATCGACCTGCGTCGCCGCCAGTCCGATACCCGGCGCCTCGTACATGGTTTCAGCCATGTCGGCGACCAGTTTCCGGATGCTCTCGTCAATGCTCACAACAGGGACTGCGACCTTTTTCAGGCGCGGATCGGGAAAACGCAAAATGGGTAGAAGGGCCATATGAAAACCGGAATAAAAGCTTGCTCGCTTAGGTTATTACGTGCAGAATCTAAAGCAATTCCGAGGTATGGAACGCAAATTGATCGCCGCTATGAGACCGCGTCGACGTTATTGCGTTCCACCGGCACGTGAGGTTACGACTATGGTTCGCATTATATCCGCGCTCATCCTGGCCGTGACGGCCGTCTGCGCATCGGCCGCCGAGCCGCTCAAGCTCGTCGACAACCCGCCGGACCGCCACATCGTCGTCAAGGGCGACACCCTGTGGGGTATTTCCGGAAAGTTCCTGAAGCAGCCGTGGCGCTGGCCGGAAATCTGGCAAATGAACAGGGAACAAATCAAGAACCCACACTGGATCTATCCGGGTGACATCATCGTGCTTGACATGTCGAGCGGTTCGCCGCGCCTCAAGATGGCCAAGCGGGTCACCGGCCAGGACGGCAAGGCCCAGCCGACGGTCTATAGCACGCCGGTGCAGCAGGTGATCCCGAGCATCCCACCCAATGCCATCGAACCGTTCATTTCGCAGCCGCTGATCGTTGAAAGCAACGATCAGAACAGTCCTGTCATGATTGTTGCCACCGAAGAAGACCGCATGATGGTCGGCAGCAGCGACTCCTTCTACGCCAGCGGGATTCCGGATGCCAGCGTCGAAAAATGGAACATCTTCCGCCAGGGCAAGCCGCTCAAGGATCCCGATACCGGCGAAATCATTGCCTACGAAGCCTTCTTCCTCGGAAACGCCCGTCTGGTCAAGCCGGGCGAGCCAGCCAGCCTGCGTGTCACGCTGGCCAAGGAAGAAATCGGTCGCGGCGACCGCCTGCTCCCCGCCCCGCTGCCAGCCATTCTTTCCTATGTCCCGCACCGTCCGGACCAGGCAGTATCGGCCAAGGTCGTCTCGATCTACGGCGGCGTCAATGAGGGCGGCCCCAGTTCGGTCGTCGCGCTGAGCCGCGGCAAAAACGACGGCCTGGAAATCGGCCATGTCGTTGCGTTGTTCCGTAACCGTGTTTCGGCCAGCGTCGATGCGGATGGCCGCCGCGCCCTGACCCAGGTTCCGGAAGAACGCTATGGTCTGGCCTTCGTTTTCCGCGTCTTCGACCGCGTAGCCTACGCTCTGGTTGTCGATTCGTCGAAATCGGTCATCGTCGGGGACTCGGCCAGAAACCCGTGACCGACAATCTTGAAGGGCTGGCCGCCTGGTTGCGGCTGACCCTGATCCCCGGTATCGGCGGCGAGACGCAAAGAAAGCTTCTCGCCGCTTTCGGTTTACCCGAAGCAGTTTTCGCGGCTGGTCGTCTGGCCACACGCAGCGTCATTGGCGAGCGCGCCGAACTGCTTTTCGATTTTGACCCTTCCGAAGCAGTGGACCGTAGCATCGCTTGGGCCAAGCAACCTGGGCAACATATCCTGACCCTCGCCGATGACGGCTACCCACAAGCCCTGCTCGAAATCCCCGATCCGCCCAGCCTGCTCTACGTCCGCGGCAATCCCGCCCTGCTCCGGAAGCGCGGCTTGGCCATGGTGGGCAGCCGCAATGCGACCCCCTTGGGTGTGCAAACTGCCGAGAGTTTCGCCCGGACCTTGGCCGGCCAGGGTCTGTGCATAATCAGCGGCCTGGCTCTGGGCATTGATGCAGCCGCCCACCATGGCGCACTGCTGGCAGATGGGGAAACCATCGCGGTGATCGGTACCGGGGCCGACCGCCTCTATCCCGCCCGCAACAAGGAACTGGCCATGGCCATCGCCGAACGCGGAGCCATCGTGTCCGAATTTCCGCTCGGCACACCGGCCCTCGCATCAAATTTTCCCCGGCGCAACCGGATCATTTCCGGACTCTCGCTGGGCGTGGTGGTTGTCGAAGCCGCCCCGGAAAGTGGCTCGCTGATCACTGCACGGCTGGCGGCCGAACAGGGGCGCGAAGTGTTTGCCATTCCCGGTTCCATCCATTCACCCGTTGCCCGCGGCTGTCACAAGCTGATCAAGCAGGGGGCCAAACTGGTCGAGACCGCAGCCGATATCCTGGAGGAATTGGGCAGCCTTCCTCAACCACCCTGCGCCGATCCCATTTCGACAGAGTTCGCCGATCAACCCATTCTTACAGCCCTTGGCCACGACCCCTGCAATCTCGACGAGCTCGCTCTGCGTACCGGCTTAAGCGCCGAGCAGTTATTGCCCGAACTGCTGATGCTGGAGCTTGGCGGCCACATTGCTCCCCTCTCCGGCAACCGCTACCAACGACTCAACTAGATACCTATCTATATAGACGGCTTGCCAAGCCGAGCGCCGGGCACTTATCATGCCCCGGCACCCAACAGGCCAAAACATGTCCAAAAAGCTGATCATTGCCGAAAAACCTTCTGTCGCCGCCGATATCGCGCGAGCGCTGGGGGGCTTTACCAAACACGACGACTACTTCGAAAGCGAAGACTTCGTGCTTTCTTCGGCCGTCGGTCACCTGCTCGAACTGGCCTGTCCCGAGGAATTCGAGGTCAAGCGCGGCAAATGGTCCTTCGCCCATCTGCCGGTCATTCCGCCGCACTTCGCCCTGAAGCCGATCGAAAAAACAGAATCGCGCCTCAAGGTGCTGAACAAACTGATCAAGCGCAAGGATGTCGATACGCTGGTCAATGCCTGTGACGCGGGACGCGAGGGCGAACTGATCTTCAATTACATTGCCCAGAACGCCAAATCCGGCAAGCCGGTGCAGCGCCTGTGGCTGCAATCGATGACCCAGGGCGCCATCCGCGACGGCTTCGCCCGCCTACGCCCCGGCCGCGAGATGGAAGGTCTCGGCGATGCTGCCGTCTGCCGTTCCGAATCGGACTGGCTGGTCGGGATCAACGGTACCCGGGCAATGACCGCCTTCAATTCAAAGACCGGCGGCTTCCACCTGACCACCGTCGGCCGCGTCCAGACGCCGACGCTGGCCATCGTCGTCGAGCGCGAACGCAAGATCCGTGAATTCAAACCGCGCGCCTACTGGGAAGTCGAAGCCGAATTCTCGGCCAAGGCCGGTTCCTACAAGGGCAAGTGGTTCGACGAAGCCTACAAAGGCAAGGATGAGGACGAACACGCCCGCGCCGATCGCCTGTGGGATAGCCAGCGTGCCGAGGCCATCCGTGCCGCCACGCTGGGCAAGCCCGGTGAAGTCAGCGAAGAAGCCAAACCGGAGACGCGCCTTTCGCCGGCTCTCTTCGATTTGACAACCCTGCAGCGCGAAGCGAACGCTCGCTTCGGCTTCTCGGCCAAGACCACGCTGTCGCTGGCCCAGGCTCTCTACGAGAAGCACAAGGTCCTGACCTACCCGCGGACCGACTCACGCTGCCTGCCGGAGGATTACCTGCCGACGGTCAAGGAAACCCTGACCATCCTGACCGGCGAAGGCGCCGGCAAGGGTCACGACGAAGTGCTGCTCGCCCGCTATTCGCCGTTCGCCCACCAGATCCTGGCGCGCAACTGGGTGCTGCCGAACAAGCGGATCTTCAACAATGCCAAGATCAGCGACCACTTCGCCATCATCCCGACGCCGCAGGCGCCCAAGCACCTGAATGAGTTGGAGCAGAAGCTCTATGACTTCGTCGTCCGGCGCTTCCTGTCCGTCTTTTTCCCGGCCGCCGAATACATGGTGACCACCCGCATCACTCGCGTCGAAGGCCAGCCCTTCAAGACCGAGGGCAAGGTGCTGGTCAATCCGGGCTGGCTGGCCGTCTATGGCAAGGAAGGCCAGGACGGGGACGAAGGCAATCTTGTGGCGGTCGACGCCAAGGAAAAGGTCAAGACCGAGGAAGTCACCGTCAAGGCCAACGAAACACGGCCGCCCCCCCGCTACTCGGAAGCCACCCTGCTCTCCGCCATGGAAGGCGCCGGCAAGATGGTCGATGACGAGGAGTTGAAAGCAGCGATGGCCGGTCGCGGCCTCGGTACGCCGGCCACCCGCGCCCAAATCATCGAAAACCTGATCGGTGAGCAGTACATGCACCGTGAAGGCCGGGAATTGATCCCGACCGCCAAGGCCTTCACGCTGATGACGCTGCTCAACGGCCTCGGCATCAACGAACTGACCCAGCCCGAGTTGACCGGCGACTGGGAGTGGAAACTCGGCCGCATCGAGAAAGGCGAATTCACACGCGAGGAATTCATGCGCGAGATCGCCGAGATGACCCGCCACATGGTCGAACGTGCCAAGCAGTACGAAGCCGACACCATTCCCGGCGATTTCGGCGTACTGGCAGCCCCCTGCCCGAAATGTGGCGGCCAGATCCGCGAAACCTACAAGAAATTCCAGTGCGGCAGTTGCGACTACGCGCTGTGGAAAATCGTCGCCGGCCGCCAGTATGAGCCAGCGGAAATCGAGACCCTGCTGACTGAAAAACAGGTTGGCCCGCTAACCGGCTTCCGCAATAAGATGGGCCGCACCTTCGCCGCCGCTATCAAGTTGAATGCCGAGTTACAGCCCGAATTCGACTTCGGCCAGGACAAGGCCGATGCCGCCGATGCTGAACCGGTTGATTTCTCCGACCAGGAAAGCCTCGGCAAATGTCCGAAGTGTACTTCCGACGTGTTCGAGCATGGCACGTCCTATGTCTGCGAAAAGTCGGTCGGCCCGACCAAAACCTGCGATTTCCGCTCCGGCAAGATCATCCTGCAACAACCTATCGATGCGCTGCAGATGAAAAAATTGCTGGCCGAGGGGAAGACCGATCTGCTCAAGGAATTCGTTTCCAACCGTACGCGCCGCAAATTCTCGGCCTATTTGGTCGCGCAGGGCGGGAAGGTCGGCTTCGAGTTCGAAAAGAAAGTGGCCAAGCCGAAAGCACCCGCCAAAAAAAAGGCTGACGCCGAAAGTTGATCTGCTCCTAAACAGTCAAAAAAGCCCTCGGGGACGTAATCCCGAGGGCTTTTTTTGTGGGGCTGCGAATTAGTAATGCTCGTCTAAAGTTGCGTTAGCCCGGCAGGTCGTTCCACGTGAAACCTCAGCGTACCGCTGTCGCTCCCGGCAATGAGCAGGAAAGCAGTGCGGCACGCACGGCATCAATGGCCGGCGGTCGGGGAAAAGTAACACGCCAGACCAAGCCGACGGTGCGCTTGGGCTGGGTGCCGGCAAAGGGCAGCACCCGGACTAGCGGCTCCTTGTCTATCAAGGGATCGGCAGCCGTACTCGGCATCACCGCGACGCCGGCGCCACTGGCCACCATATAGCGGATGGTTTCGAGAGAACTGCCCTCAAGGGAATGTTCCAAGGCATCCGGTGCACTTAGGCGGGGACAGGACTCAAGCACCTGATCGCGGAAGCAGTTCCCTTGGCCGAGCAACAGCAGGTTCTGTCCGTCCAGTTCATCTCCGCTAACTTCAGCACGCACTGCCCAAGGATGCTTTGCCGGAACCACAACCCGGAATGGCTCTTCATAGACCGGCTGGGCGACTAGGCCGGGTTCGCCAAAAGGCAGCGCGATCACGATGACGTCGAGTTCTCCAGCTTTGAGGGCCGGGATCAGGTTGCCGGTAAAATCTTCCTTGAGAAAAAGCGGCATTTTTGGCGCCTCGCGATTGAGAGCCGGAATCAGTTGCGGCAACAAGTAAGGTGCGATCGTATAGATAATCCCGACTCGCAACTGGCCGCTCATCGGATCACCCGTGGCTTCGGCGATTTCTTCGAGCTTGACCGCCTCTTCGAGCACCCGCCGCGCCTGGTCAACGATCCGCTCGCCCAGTGGCGTGATGCGGACATCGCTGGCACCGCGTTCAAAAAGCGGCGCACCAATCTGCCCTTCAACCTTCTTGAGCGCCACTGACAATGTCGGCTGACTAACGTGGCAAGCCTCCGCTGCCTTGCCGAAATGTCGTTCGCGGGCCAGGGCCACGACGTAGCGCATTTCGGTCAGGGTCATTTCAAATAACCCAGTTTTCGCAGGTCGACCGCCGACAACCAACGCCATTCACCTGGCTTGAGGTCTGGCGGCAGCGTCAATTCGCCGACCGCCTCGCGATGCAGCGCCTCGACTCGATTGCTGACAGCAGCCACCATGCGCTTGACCTGATGGTATTTGCCTTCAGTCAGCGTCAGGCGAAGCAGGTTTTCTCCGGCAATCTCCGCAGCGGCAGCAGCAATCGGCTCCGGTTCATCGGCAAGAAGAACGCCGGCCAGCAACTGATCAACCTGGGCCTGATCAAGCGGATGCTTGGTGGTTGCCAGATAAACTTTCGGTACCTTGCGCTTGGCCGCGGAGAGTACGTGATTCAACTGGCCGTCGTCGGTAATCAGCAGCAGGCCCGTCGTATCTTCATCGAGCCGACCAATCGGTTGTACGTCACGCTCGCGTAGCGGTAGCGGCAGCAACTCGAGGACGCTGGCGTGATGCTTTGGCTTGCGCGAGCATTCATAACCGGCCGGCTTGTACAGTAGGAGGCTGGCGAATTCGGCATAGGGCCAGTCGATGCCGTCGACCGTAAAAACCAGGTCAGCAGTATCGAATTCGGCAAAGGGATCGTCACAAAGCACGCCATTCACCGCGACGCGTTCGTGCCGGACCAGAGAGCGACACGCCTTGCGGGTGCCGAAACCATGATGATGGAGGATACGTTCTAGTTGCATGGTCGGGATGCTAACATTGCCTCATGAATTTCGAACACCTCATCCAAATCAACGACCCGGAAAATCCCCTGGTCGAATCGCTAACCCGTGACCAGCTGTGGCAGGGCCTTCTGCACCGGGTGGAAAATCCGCAACCATTTCTGCCCGGCCTTGAATCCTGCAATATTCTTGAACGCCAGGCCGATACCCTGCTCCGTGAGCTGAATTTCGGCCCTGCGATGATCCAGGACCGAGTAACGCTGGCCGAACAACACTGGGTGCGCTTCGACATCCAGCCGTCCGAATCCCACCCCGGAGGCAGCCTGACTATCACGATCGAGGAGCCGGAACCCGCCTTCCTGTTCTTGCGTTTTGCCTACCAGACAACACTGGCTACCGATCCGAATTCCGAAGAGCGGGCATATATCGAATATGTAAAATCGGCTTACCACCAGTCCGATGTCGATTGTGTCCGCCTGATCCGAGCGCTGGCGGCAGAAAAATTGCGCCAATAGGTCGACTCAGGGCAATTCGCAATCTTTTGCGGCTTCCACAAAGCCATCTGTGGAGAGATGGGCGCCACCGCTGCAAAGTAGCACAAAGGTTTTTGGATCGAAATTCCTTTGTTAGTTGTATTT
>CAMLHL010000087.1 GCA_946479855.1 uncultured Pseudomonadota bacterium | reverse complement strand
GGAATTTGGGCTATTTTTCCGGTTGACCGTAGCCCTGAGGAAATCCCCGTCGGGGACGGGGCCAGCCCCGGTATCTGCGGCAGTGGGACGGCTTTGGCCGCGTTGCCGGCAGCGGCGCCGCCGCGCTCGCAGCGCAGCCGTTCGGCCAGCGCCGGCCAGCGCCGATCGCTCGACCAGCTTTCGATCGCCAGCGGCAGCTTGCGTCGCCAGTTCGGATACGCGGCCGGGCTGCCGGGCAGGTTGGCCTGCTCAAGCACGCCGAAGATGTCATCGACCTGGACGCCGAGCAGCATCGCCGGCGCCCCGGCCAGCCAGGCGTGTATCGCCAGCGCCAGTTCGGCCGTCATCGCCGGCAGGTCCATCGCCTGGATACCGATCCCTTCCGGCAACCGGCCCGCATGCTGCAAGGCCAGCAACAGCCGGATGCGGTCCTCGGCGCGGGCAATGACCGCGGCTTCGAGCTGCGCCGGCGTCGGGAAAAGGCCCAGCGCGGCGCGGGTGTCGATGTCGCCGCCCTGCCAGAAACCCTGCAGCGTCGGCATGTCGTGCGTGCCGACCACGGCCAGCGCCTGGCGCGGATAGTCGGCCGGCGGCCGGAAACTCCCATCGTCGTTGCGTTCGAAGAACAGCGGCCGGTAGGACAGCACGCCGCGCGCCGCCACCGCCTGGCGGAAGCCCTCGGGCACCGTGCCGAGATCCTCGCCGATGACCAGGCAGCGGTTGCGTTGGCTTTCCAGCGCCAGGATGCCGAGCATCTCGTCGAACGGGTAGCGGACGTAGGCGCCAGTTGCCGGCGGGCTGCCGGCTGGCACCCAGAAGACGTGTTGCAGGGACATCACGTGGTCGAGGCGCAGCGCCCCGGCATGGCGCATCGCGGCGCGCAGCGTGGCGATGAACGGGGCGTAGGCGGTGGCGCGTAGCCTTTGTGGAATCATCGGCAGCAGCCCCCAGTCCTGGCCGCCAAAACTGAAATCGTCGGGCGGCGCGCCGAGGTGGGCGCCCTGGGCGTAGCACCCCTGGCCGCTCCACGCTTCGGCACCGCCGGGATCGATGCCGAGGGCCAGATCCTGGTAGAGGCCGATGCCCAGCGCCGCTCCAGCCCGCTGGGCAACGTCGGCCAGTTGCCGTTCCGCCTGCCATTGCAGATAGATGTAAAAATCAAGCTCGTCGCCGTGCGCTGCGCTGTAGGCGCCGACTGCCGCGGTGTCCGGCGAGCGGAAATCGGCCGGCCACGCCGGCCAGCCCCAAACCGCTGGATCGGCGGCCTGAAAATGGGCCTGCAGCGCCTCGTACAAGGCTTGCTGTTCGAGCCGCGCGCCACCGAGTTGGCGGAAATGCCGGAAATCTGCGGCCCGCGCCGTGCCGGGCCGCAGATGCTGCTCGCGAAAATGGGCAAACGCCAGGCGCAAGGCGGCCAGCTTGGCCGCCGCGATCTCGGGGTAGTCGACCAGCTCGGCGCTGCGCAGCCGCGCCAGCCGCGCCTGGAAGTCCGGCCCGGCCACCAGGGCACGCGCCGCCGCGCTATCCTGGCAATCGGCGACAGCCTCGACGTCGATGTAGAGCACGTTCAGGAACAGCCGGCTCGACGGGCTGTAGGGGCTGCATCGTTCCGGCTGCTCGGGAAACAAGGCATGCAGCGGATTGACGCCGACCAGCGCAGCGCCCGCCTCGGCCGCCAGCTCGACGACGTCGCGCAGATCGGTGAAATCGCCGATTCCCCAGTTGCGCCGGGAGCGCAGCCCATAAAGCTGCAGGGTCGGTCCCCAACAGCGGCCATCGTTGTCCAGCCTCGGCGGCAGATAGCAGCGGGCCGGCGTGACGATCAGTGGCGTCGCGGCCCCCGCTGTCTCACCCTGCCCGCCGCCGAGCGGCGCCAGTTCGAGACGGTGATAGCCGGCGGCCAGGTGCGGCAGGGACAGGCGCCAGCGCCGGTAATCGCTGTGCTCGATGCGCCGCTCGCCGATCAGCGGCAAGGCCGCGGGGCGGAAACGGCCGGCCTGCCACTCGCCGTTTTCCATCAACAGCGACCACTGCCAGTCCGCCTGCGCCTCGGCCACAGGCAGGCTCAACTCGATGCCGGGCGCCGCCGCATCCTCACGCAGCACCCGCACCGGCGGCACCGGACGGCGCCAGTCAGCGCCCTCCAACTCGCTGACCAGTGCTGCAAGATCGCCGTCCAGGTCCAGGCCAAGCGCGGCCAGCAGCTTTTCCCGCGTCTCATCGCTGGTGGCGTGATGTTGGCCGGCATAGTCACGATAGTCAGCCTCGATGCCGCAGCCGATGGCCAGGCGGCGGAGAGCGTCATGGCGCTTCATGCGCTTGCCCCGTTCTGCCGCCGGTTGCCCACCGCGTCGAGCAGCCAGGCGACCGACCACGGCGGCAGGCGACCGCTGGCCAGCATGTCGGCTGGCAAGTTGGCGCTACGGTAAATGGCGATGCCCGGCGGCAGCGGCAGCGGGCCGCTTTCCGCCGGGCCGAGGTTGGCGAGCAGCGCCAGATGGCTGCCCTCACCGAGTTGCCAAGCGACGGCGAGAGCGTGCTCGCCAAACGCTTGCCAAGTAGCCGCGGCCGCGCCCATGCCGCGCAGCCGCGGCATGATCTGCTGCCGGCGCAACGCCAGCAACTGCCGGTGCAAGGCCAGCCAGCGGTCGTGCGGGGGCATTTCTCGGCTGGCCCAGTCGGGGACGCAGGCGGCGAACGTAGACGGCGCATTGGCATCGGGCAGATCGGCCAACCCGGCTATCGGGCCGGCGGCCTCGGCCCCGGGAGACGCCGCAAATCCCTGAAAATCGGCAAATTCCCGGCGCCGGCCGGCGTTGACCGCCGCCGCCAGTTCCGGGCCGAAATCGCAGAAAAAGAAGAATGGCTGGGCCGCGGCGAACTCTTCGCCCATGAACAACATCGGCGGCGCCGGGGCGAGCAGCAGGATCGCCGTCGCTGCCGCCAACGTGGCCGGTTCGGCCAACTCGGCCAGGCGTTCGCCGCCAGCCCGGTTGCCGATCTGGTCGTGGCTTTGCAGGAAATTGACGAAGGCGGCCGGCGGCAGATGCCGGCTGCTCTCGCCGCGCCGCTGGTGGTTGCGGTAGGCCGAGACCTCGCCCTGAAAGGCAAAGCCTTCGGCCAGGCAGCGGCCGAGGTGAGGCCCCGGGGCATCGGCATAGTCGCCGTAGTAGCCATCCGTTTCGCCGGTCAGCAGCACATGCAGGGCATGATGGAAATCGTCGTTCCACTGGGCCGTCGCGCCGAGCGGCGCCCCTTCGCCGTCGCGCCCGAGGTAGCGCGCCTGGTTGCGGTCGTTCTCGAGGATCAGGTGGATCTGGCGCTGGCGGCCCGGACCCTGGCGCACTGCCGCGGCGATCGCCGCAACGATATCCGGGGTCGAGTCGTCGACGATGGCATGCACGGCATCGAGGCGCAGGCCGTCGACGTGGTATTCCTCCAGCCAATAGAGCGCGTTGTGGATGAAGAAGTCGCGCACCGGCCCGCTGCCGGCGCCGTCGAAGTTGATCGCCGGGCCCCAGGGCGTCTGGTGCCCGGCGTTGAAGAATGGCGCGGCGTAGCGCTGGAGATAATTGCCTTCCGGCCCGAAGTGGTTATAGACGACGTCGAGCAGCACCATCAGGCCACGGGCATGGGCGGCCTGGACCAGCCGCTTGAGGTCGTCCGGCCGGCCGTAGCGGCTGGCCGGTGCGAAGGGCAGCACACCGTCGTAACCCCAGTTGCAGCGGCCGGGAAAATCGGCGACCGGCATCAGTTCGATGGCGGTGACGCCGAGTTCGGCCAGATCGTCGAGACGCATCGCGACGGCGGCGAAGCTCCCTTCCGGCGTGAAGCTGCCGACATGCAGTTCGTAGATCACCGCCTGTTCCCAGGGCAGGCCGGGCCATTCGCCATCGTCCCAGGCGAAGGCTTCGGCATCGACGACTTCGCTCGCTCCGTGCACGTCGTCGGGGTTGCAGCGCGAGGCCGGGTCGGGCACCCGCAGGCCGCCGTCGATGCAAAAGCGATAGCGGCTGCCCGGCCCGGCACTGGCCACGTCAAGGGCGAACCACCCCTCCCCGGCCGCCGGCATCGTCCGTTCGACGTCCTCCAGGCACAGCGCCACCTGCGCTGCCGACGGCGCCCACAGCCGAAAGCGGACCCCGCCGGCGATTAACTCGCTACCGAACGGCATGCGATGGATGCGGCGCACCGGCATCATGGCGCTGCCCGCCTGTCTTGCCCGACGCGCAACAGTTTGAACAGGACCAGCGAACGCCCGGTCAGCGGAAATTCCTCGCCGCCGGCATGGGTTTTCCCTTTGCCGATTTCACCGCTGGCGGTATCGAGCATCAATTCCCAGACCCGGCCGGTCTGCCAGTCCGGCAGGCGGAAAGGCAGCGTCTCGTGATGGGCGTTGAAGAGAAGCAGCAGATTGTCGTCATGCACCCGGCGACCACGGCGATCCCGTTCATCGAGCCCGCTGGCGGCCAGGAACATGCCGAGGCAGCGGGCGTAGCTGTTGGCCCATTCGTCGTCGCTCATTTCGCAGCCATCCGGATTCAGCCATTGGACGTCCTTGACTTCGCTGCCCTTGATCGGCCGCCCCTCGAAGAAGCGGCGGCGGCGAAATCCCGGATGGCGCTGGCGCAGACGGATCAGATGGCAGACGAATTCGAAAAAGCCGCGCTGCGCCGGGTCAAGTTGCCAGTTGACCCAGCTCGTCGCGTTGTCCTGGCAATAGGCGTTGTTGTTGCCGCGCTGGCTGCAACCGAGGGTATCGCCGGCGAGCAGCATCGGCACGCCCTGGGAGAGCAGCAGCGTCGCCATCAGGTTGCGTTTCTGGCGGGCGCGCAGGGCGAGGATCGCCGGATCGGCAGTCGGACCTTCGACGCCGCAGTTCCACGAGCGGTTCTGGTCGCTGCCGTCGCGATTGTTTTCGCCGTTCGCTTCGTTGTGCTTGGTGTCGTAGCTGACCAGATCCTCCAGCGTGAAGCCGTCGTGGGCGGTGACGAAATTGATGCTGGCGTGCGGCTGCCGCCCGCCCGTAGCATAGAGGTCGCTGGAACCGGTGACGCGATAGGCGAACTCGCCGATCAGGCCGCCGTCGCCTTTCCAGTAGGCGCGTACGGCGTCGCGGTAACGATCGTTCCATTCGGCCCAGCCGAAGGGGAAATTGCCGACCTGGTAACCCCCTTCGCCGAGATCCCACGGCTCGGCGATCAGCTTGACCTGCGACAGCACCGGGTCCTGGTGGATGATGTCGAAAAAGGCGCTCAGCCGGTCCACCTCGTGCAGTTCGCGGGCCAGTGCCGAGGCCAGATCGAAACGGAAACCGTCGACATGCATCTCCAGAACCCAGTAGCGCAGGCTGTCCATGATCAGCTGCAGGACCTGCGGATGCTGCATGTTCAGGGTATTGCCGCAGCCGGTGTAGTCGAGGTAAAAGCGCGGCTCGTTGGGGGCTAGGCGGTAATAGGCGGCGTTGTCGATCCCCCGGAAGCACAGCGTCGGGCCCAGTTCGCTGCCTTCGGCGGTGTGGTTGTAGACCACGTCGAGGATGACCTCGATGCCGGCCGCATGGAGCATCTTGACCATGCTCTTGAATTCCTTGATCGAGCCGCTCGCCGAGTAGCGGGCGTCGGGGGCGAAGTAGCCGATCGTGTTGTAGCCCCAGTAGTTGCTCAGCCCCCGGCTCACCAGATGGCGGTCGTTGACGGCGGTATGCACCGGCATCAGTTCGACGGCGGTGACGCCCAGGGCCAGCAGGTGGGCGATCACCGGCGCCGTGGCGAGACCGGCGTAGGTGCCGCGCAACGGCAGCGGAATGTCCGGGTGCCGGATGGTGAAGCCCTTGACGTGCAGTTCGTAAATGACCGTTTCGTGCCAGGAGCGGCGTGGCGGCCGGTCATCGCCCCAGGTGAAGGCCGGGTCGATCACCCGGCAGCGCGGCATGCCAGCCGCATTGTCACGGCGATCGATCCCCAGATCGGCATGGCGGCCGTCGATCCGGTAGCCGAAATGGGCGTCGCTCCAGCGCAGGCCGCCAACGATGTCGCGGGCGTAGGGGTCGAGCAACAGCTTGTACGGGTTGAAGCGCAGGCCGCGCAGCGGATCGTAGGGGCCGTACACCCGATAGCCATAGAACAGGCCGGGCCGCGCTTCCGGCAGATAACCGTGCCACACCTGGCCGGTCCGCTCGGGCAACTCGAGGCGCTGGGTTTCGCGCCGACCGAGTCGGTCGAACAGGCACAACTCGACCTTCTCGGCATGTTCCGAGAACAGTGCGAAATTGACCCCCGCCCCATCCCAGATGGCGCCGATCGGATAAGGCGCACCTGGCCAGACGGCGGTGATCGGGATATCCATCGCTTCAGGCCGCGCGGAAAATGATCACCGGCTGGCTGCCGACGCCATCCGGGCCGGGGCAGCGGCTAATGGCTGTCGCGGCCATGCTTCTCCTCCTTGTCGCGCTGCGGCCACCAGTGTTCGAGCAAATCCGCCGCCCAGCGCTGGCCACCGAGACCGAAGGCGAGAGCCAGCGTCAATACGATGCCGGCGAGGATGATCAGAAAAGTCTGCCGGATGATGTCGCCGGCTATCCCCAGCTGGTCGAGGGCAATCAGAATGACGAAGAGCAGCACGGCGTAACGGGCCAGGCGACCGAGCAGCGGTGCCTCGTCAAAGCCGACGTTGCGGCCGTAGAGGTTGACGCTGCCCTCGATGAAGTTGGCGAAATAGGCGCCGAAGGCGAGGATGACGATGGCCAGGATAACGTGCGGCACGAACAGCGCGATCCGCGACAGCAGGTCGGTCACATAAGTCAGGCCGAGGCTGTTGCAGGCGAGAATCAGCGCCGCGACGATGGTCAACCAGTAAGCCAGCATGCCGATGACCGCGGTGGTATCGGCCATGCTGCCCCCCATCTGCAGGAACGCGTCGATGCGGGCGCGCTCGGTCAGAACGTGAAAATTGACCGAGCGCAGGGCCTTGACGACGGCAAAGCGGATGGCCTTGGCGATCAGCCAGCCGGCAATGGCGATCGCCAGCGCCAGCAATACCCGGGGCAGAAACGCCCCGACTTGCTGAAGAAAAGTGTGCAGCGTTTCGAGTGCCATGTCGATCGGTTCCATGCCATTCTCCTCGTTCGCCAGTCCGGCGATCAGTGGCCCCCCGGCGTTGTACCGAGCCCCGCCAGGATGCCGAGCAGCGGCAGTTGCACCCAGTCCGGCCGGTGCGCCAACTCGTAGCGCAGTTCATAGAGTGCTTTTTCGAGCACGAACAGTTCCAGCAAACGCTGCGCCTCAGACCACTTCCCGTAGAGCCTGGCATCGCCGGCGGCCACGGTTTCAGCGTAGCTGAGCAAAAACGCCCGCTCGACCTCCAGCTGCCAGGCAGCTACCTGCGTTTCGAGCGTCGCCATATCCGGCGGGGCTTCGCTGGCGACATGGGCGAGTGCGGTACGGGCGGCGTAGTCGAATGAACGAAGCATGCCGGCGACATCGCGCAACGGCGAGCTTTTCTGTCGCCGTTGCTCCGGAGTGCGCGTCGGCTCGCCTTCGAAGTCGATGATGATGAAATCGTTCTGGGCGACCAGCACCTGCCCGAGATGGTAGTCGCCATGATGGCGGATCTTCAGTCCGGCGAAGCGTTGCAGCGAGGAACCAGTGGCGATCTGCGCCAACAGCGCCTGGCGTTGCGCCAGCAAGGCCTCGGCCGGCGCCCGTGCCGCGGTCGGCAGCGTGGCCAGGGCGCCTTCGAGCCGGGCCAGGCTGTCCATCGCTTCCTGGCTGGCGGCTTGCGTCCACTGCTCGAGATCGGACGGGCTGATCGTTTCGGGGTCGAAGGCGGGGTCGCCGCTAGGCCTGGCCAGCGCCAGATGCAGTTCGGCCGTGCGCCGACCGAGCGTGCGGACGAGGGTGAGATAGGCGCCGTGCGTGTCGGCCGCCGCCACGCTGGTCATTTCGAGGTGTTCGAAGAAACGTTCCAGATAGGCCAGCGTGTAGCTCCAGCCGTCACCCTGGTTTTCGACATAACCCTGCAGCAGGGCCAGGGTCATACGGTCAACCGGGTTTTCCGGGCCTTTTTCACTGCCCTTGCCGGCTTCAGCAGCCGTCGGGCAATACTCGATGGCGCCGAAGACCGGCACGCAGTTCGGAAAGTGCGCCACTTCGGTCAGGAAGCGGCCGATCTCCAGTTCCTGGCAAATACCGGTCGACAGGCGACGATAGAGCTTGAGAAAGAGGCGATGGCCGAGGACACGAACGCTGTTGCTGCTGTGCGCGGCCGATGGTCGCACCGGCAGCGTCGCCAAATCATCGCCGGCGAATTGGCCAAAGGCGCGGCTTGGCGTGCAGCGGATACTGCCATGGGCGCAATGGAACACCCTCCCGGCAGCGATCGATTCAACCAGGGCGCGGACGAAAGATTCGTCGGCCAAGGCATCGCCGAGGACGCCGATTTGCGCCTGCATGCGCACCCGGGCAACGGTAGCCGGCAGCATGGCGTGCATCCCCTCTTCTTCGTTCTCCCAGACCAGGGCCAGCGGCAGAAAGTAGTCGGCGGCACTGGCCCCGGCATCGACGCGGAACAGTGCAGGAAACCAGCGACCAGGCGGATCGTTCCACTCGGCATGGTCGAGCAGCGCGACCTGACGCACCGGCCCATCCTGCGCGGCATACCAGCGCTGCTTGACGATGAAGCGCGGCAGGACTTCGCGCTCGAGTTGGGCGCGCAGTTTTTCGGCCATGCCAAT
Source organism: uncultured Pseudomonadota bacterium (assembly GCA_946479855.1). Next base: position 963 of record CAMLHL010000087.1, on the reverse strand, counting down.
GCGCCAGGGGACGACGCGCTCGCGGAAAAGGCTGTGCCAGCCGTCGAAGAAAACCAGCACCGGCGCCTCTTCCCGCGGCAGGCGTTCCTCGTGCCAGTTCGGGGCGGCCTCGCCGGTGGCCAGCCGGAACCAGTAGAAACCATGGCCTTGCAGGGTGACCAGATAAGGCAATTCGCCGATCGGCGGAAAAGCCGTGCGACCGAGCAGTTCAACCGGCACCCGTCCCTTGTAGGCCGCCAGGTCGAGTTCCACCGGTTGCGCCGAGCGCGCCAGGTTGGCGACGCAAAGCAGCGTCTGTTCGCCATATTCGCGCAGGAAGGCCAGTATCTTGCGGTTGCCGGGATTGAGAAAGACCAGGCTGCCGCGGCCGAAGGCGCTGTGACTCTTGCGCACGGCCAGCAGGCGCCGTGTCCAGTTCAGCAGGGAGGACGAATCGCGGGTCTGGGCCTCGACATTGACCGCTTGGAAGCCATAGACCGGGTCCATGATCGGCGGCAGATAGAGGCGTTGCGGGTCAGCCTTCGAAAAACCGGCGTTGCGGTCCGGGCTCCACTGCATCGGCGTCCGCACGCCGTCGCGGTCGCCGAGATAGACGTTGTCGCCCATGCCGAGCTCATCGCCGTAGTAGATGATCGGCGAGCCGGGCATCGACAGCAGCAAGGCATTCATCAGCTTGATGCGCTCGGGGTCGTTGTCCATCAGCGGCGCCAGGCGGCGGCGGATGCCGAGATTGATCCGGGCGCGGCGGTCGGCGGCATACATCTGGTACATGTAGTCGCGCTCCTTGCTGGTCACCATTTCCAGGGTCAGTTCGTCGTGGTTGCGCAGGAAGATCGCCCACTGGCAACTGTCCGGAATGTCCGGCGTCTGCTGCATGATTTCGACGACCGGGTGGCGGTCCTCCTGGGCGATCGCCATGTACATGCGCGGCATCAGCGGGAAGTGGTAGGCCATGTGGCATTC
>CAMLHL010000086.1 GCA_946479855.1 uncultured Pseudomonadota bacterium | reverse complement strand
TTTTTCATACGTTGAGTTCTTTCAAGGCCTTCTCGGCTGCAACCTGTTCGGCAATGCGCCGGCTTGAGCCATGGCCGACGGTACGCACAGCGGGATTTTCGATTTCACAGGCCACTTCAAAGCGTTGTTCGTGGGCAGCGCCAGTTGCTTCGAGCATCTGATACCTGGGCAGGGCTTTTTTGCGCCCCTGCAGCCACTCCTGAAGACGCGTTTTTGCATCCTTCTGGAAGTGGCCTGGTTTCAGTTGATCCAGTAGCGGCGAATACAGTTTTTCGATAACGCTCCGCGCTGTTTCAAATCCAGCATCAAGGTAGATTGCACCAAACAAGGCTTCAAGTGCATCGGCCAGAATCGACGGCCGCTGCGCGCCACCACTTTTCAACTCACCCTCGCCGAGGCGCAGGAAATCGCCGAGGCACATGGCCTGGGCAAGCTGGTGCAAAGTTTCCTGGCGAACCAGATTGGCCCGCAAACGCGACAGATCACCCTCCGGCAAATCTGGAAAGCGATGAAACAGCGCCCCCGCGATCACAAAATCCAGGATACCGTCACCGAGAAATTCCAGGCGTTCATTGTTCGGCGTCCCAAAACTGCGATGGGTCAACGCCGTCCGGAATAAGGCCTGATCAGAAAAAGAATGACCAAGTTTTCTGGCCACCGACTGAGCGGTCATGGTTTGCTAGCCAGCTGTCGATCCCTTGTAGTCGATTACAAGGCTAACATTCCGGAATAGGTGGATACGTTTTTCGTAGGCAAACTCAATGACGATCTGACCGCTATCCTTAGATACATCCAGCTGGTTTGACGGAAAATCCAGTGCGTCGATTTCGGCAAACTTATCAAAAGACTTGCGGATATCCGAAACCGTCGAATCCGGGCCAGCCTTGGCAACAGTAGCCTTGGCATCTTTCAAAATCTTGTAGTACTCAATATAGGTTGGGGCCACCTTAATCCCCAGCACCGAGACAAGAACGAGAATAATTCCCCAGAACAAAAGCCCGGACAGTGCTACACCACGCTGTTTTTTCATCTGTACTCCCTTACCGGAAAGAGCCAATCCGGCTGAAATCACTAAAGTTCAACCAGACAAAGAATGCCTTGCCGACGATATTTTCCTCGGGCACGAAACCCCAGGCACGGCTATCACGGCTGTTGTCACGGTTATCCCCCATCATGAAATAATGACCAGGAGGCACCTTGCAAATCACACCTGCCGCATTGTAAGTGCAATTTTCTCGGTGCGGAAAGTGGGCAGGATCCGGTATGAAGGCTGGTGCATCGCTGTCATTAAGGACGCGATGTTCCACTTCGCCCAGTTTTTCCAGAAACTGTTCAGAGTAATACAGGCGTTCTGGGTGCAGATAGTCGCCAATCTTCTGGCTTGCCACTGGTTGCCCATTGATGCTCAGGTGTTTGTTTTGATAGGAAACCGTATCCCCGGGCAGACCAACCACGCGCTTGATGTAGTCAAGCGAAGGATCTTCCGGGTAGCGGAAAACCATGACATCGCCACGCTGCGGCGAATTGATATCGATGATCTTCTTGTTGATCACCGGCAGGCGAATACCGTAGGTGAACTTATTAACCAAGATGAAATCGCCAACCAGCAGCGTCGGAATCATTGAGCCCGAGGGGATCTTGAACGGTTCGAACAGGAAAGAACGAAGCACGAAGACAATCAGGATGACCGGAAAGAAACTGGCACCCCACTCTACCCACAGCGGCTCCTTACCGTTTGCAACCCGCAATTTTCTGAATTTCAGCACATCGACCGCATACAGGACACCGGTGATGATCATCAGCACAAAAAGAATCAGGGCAAAGTTCATCGCTATTCTCAGTTATCGACGCGTAGCACAGCTAAAAATGCTTCCTGTGGAATCTCGACGCTACCGACCTGCTTCATACGCTTCTTGCCGGCCTTTTGCTTCTCGAGCAGCTTCTTTTTCCGTGAAATATCACCACCGTAGCACTTGGCCAGCACGTCCTTGCGCATTGCCTTGACGTTCTCGCGAGCGATGATGTGCGAACCAATCGCCGCCTGGATCGCGACGTCATACATCTGGCGCGGAATCAGCTCGCGCATCTTGCTCGCCAGTTCGCGGCCGCGATACTGAGAATTGGCGCGGTGGACGATCAGCGACAAAGCGTCGACCTTCTCGCTGTTGATCAGGATGTCGAGCTTGACCACGTCGGCGGCACGATACTCCTTGAAATCGTAGTCAAGTGAGGCATAGCCCTTGGAGCACGACTTCAACTTGTCGAAGAAATCCATCACCACTTCAGCCATCGGCATTTCATAGACCAGCTTCACCTGACGGCCGTGATAGTGCATATCCACCTGATTACCACGTTTCTGGTTACACAGCGTGATGACATTGCCGAGATAATCCTGCGGCACGAAAATAGTCGCGGTGATGATCGGTTCGCGGACCTCCTCGATTTTGGAAATCTCCGGCAGCTTGGCCGGATTCTCAACCTGAACGACGCTGCCATCACGCTGAACGACTTCATAGACCACCGTGGGCGCGGTGGTAATCAGGTCTTGGTCGAATTCGCGTTCCAGGCGCTCCTGGACGATTTCCATGTGGAGTAGCCCGAGGAAGCCGCAACGGAAGCCAAAACCCAAAGCCTGCGACACTTCCGGCTCGTATTGCAGCGAGGCGTCGTTGAGTTTCAATTTTTCCAGCGATTCACGCAGCGAATCGTACTGGTTGGACTCGACCGGATAGAGGCCGGCGAAAACCTGCGGCTTGATCTCCTTGAATCCGGGCAAGGCCGCACTGGCCTTGCGGTCGGCATGGGTGATAGTGTCACCCACCTTAGCCGCCTTCAGTTCCTTGATACCGGCGATCACGAAGCCGACTTCGCCAGCGCGCAGGGCGTCTCGCTGTAGCGACTTGGGCGTGAACACCCCGACCTGCTCGCACAGTTGGTTGGCCCCCGTAGCCATGAAGTGCAGCTTGTCTTTGGAGCGGATTTCGCCATCGACGACGCGCACCAGCATGACCACGCCGACGTAGTTGTCGAACCAGGAATCGATGATCAGCGCCTTCAGCGGTGCCGTCGGATCTCCCTTGGGCGGGGGCACCTTGGCGATCACCGCTTCCAGGATATCGGCGACGCCGAGCCCGGTCTTGGCCGAAGCAAGCACCGCTTGGGAAGCATCGATACCGATCACATCCTCGATTTCCTGACGGGCATTGTCCGGATCAGCCGACGGCAGATCGATTTTGTTAAGCACTGGCACGACCTCGACATCAAGATCAAGTGCGGTATAGCAGTTGGCGACGGTCTGAGCCTCAACCCCCTGCGAAGCATCGACCACCAGCAGAGCGCCTTCGCAGGCTGATAGCGAGCGGGACACCTCATAGGAGAAGTCCACGTGTCCTGGTGTGTCGATCAGGTTTAGGTTGTAGACCTTGCCGTCACGCGCCTTGTAATTCAGGGCGGCAGTCTGCGCCTTGATAGTGATGCCGCGTTCGCGTTCGATATCCATCGAATCGAGCACCTGCGCCTCCATTTCGCGATCGGACAAGCCGCCGCAGAGGTGGATAATGCGGTCGGCCAGCGTCGATTTGCCGTGGTCGATGTGCGCGATGATGGAGAAGTTTCTAATGTGATCCATTGCTGCCAGTAAAAAAGGGCGCTGTCCGGCGCCCTTCCCTTTTCAGAAGACCCTGAATTCTAGCGGATTCCAGCCAAATATTCACGGGTTTTGGCTTCGTCCAGAAAGTAATGACAAAGCTCGGTATCGCCGTGGAGCAAGACCGGCACCAGTTCGTCGTATCTGGCTTCCAGTACCGGATCGGCGTCAACGTCGAGCACCATGACCGTAACGCCAAATTCGCTAGCCAGCGGCCCCAAGGCCACCTCCATATCGTGACAGAGGTGGCAATAAGCACGACTCATCAGCGTCAGTTCAATTGCCATTCAACCCTTTAATGGTGATGAAAGTTTGTATTTCACCGCGACGAACCAGCAACGTGACATTACTGCCCCTCTCGAACTGGCCAAGCATTTTGTTGAGCTGATCGACCGTTCTGACCTCTGTGGTTGCGCCCTTGCTGATCAGCGCAATGATGATATCGCCCGGACGCAACTCGGAACGTGAACCGCGCACCTCTTCAATCAGCAGGCCAGAGCTCATCTTCAGCTCGCGCTTCTGTTCGGCAGAAAGTTCGCTAACCACCAGACCAAGGCGATTGGCAGCCTGTTCGGAGGGTTTGACACCCCGCTGCAGTTTTGTACCCGTCAGCTTTTCATCAGGAATCTCGCCAACGATCACACTGATCTCGCGCGTGGCGCCCTTGCGCCAAATCTGAGCCACCGAACGACTGCCCGGCTTGGTAGCACCAACCATACGTGGCAGATCGGCGGTGTTGTTGATGGTCTTGCCGTCGAACTTGAGGATGACGTCGCCAGGCTCCAGCCCTGCTTTTTCGGCAGGTCCACCTTTCTCGACCGAATTCACCACAGCCCCCATCGGCTTGGCTAGGCCCAGTGAATCAGCCAACTCCTTGCTGACCTCCTGAATGACCACGCCGAGCCGCCCGCGGCTGACCTTGCCCGAGTGGCGCAACTGATTCTGGACATCCATCGCCACGTCGATCGGAATGGCGAAAGACACCCCCATATAACCGCCGCTGCGGCTATATATCTGGGAATTGATACCGATTACTTCACCACGCATGTTGAACAGCGGACCACCGGAGTTACCGGGATTGATTGCAACGTCAGTTTGCAGGAAAGGCACATAATTTTCCTGCGGCAGCGAACGTCCCTTGGCCGAGACAATGCCTGCAGTGACGGAATTATCGAAACCAAACGGCGATCCGATGGCCACTACCCATTCACCGACCTTCAGCTGGGCAGGATCGCCTAGTTTAACCATCGGCAGGCCGGCAGCATCGATTTTGATCAACGCGATATCAGTTCGCTTGTCGGTACCGATGATCCTGGCCTTGAACTCCCGCTTGTCGGTCAGGCGTACGGAAACTTCGTCCGCCCCTTCAACCACATGGGCATTGGTCAGGATGAAGCCGTCCCCGCTGATGATGAATCCCGAGCCGAGCGATTTGTTTTCAAAGTCGCGGGGAACAGGGCCGCCAGGCGTGCGCGGAATGAAGCGCTTGAAAAATTCGTACGCCGGATCGTTCTCGTCGAACGGAAACGGCATCATTTGCGCCTGCCCGCGAACAACCTGTGTCGTGCTGATGTTGACCACCGCAGGCCCCTGTTTCTCGGCCAATTCTGAAAAATCCGGCAGACCACGCATCTGCGCGAATGACGGCACACATAGTAGCCAAAGAAAAATAAACGCAAGCAAACGTTTCATGGGCAATATAACCTCCTGATTCAACTAGGAATTGGAAATAATATGGGGGCGCCCAGCCGAATTTCCAGCATTGCACCGGGAATGAAAACGTATGTACAGGAAGGATGCGATTAAACCAGCGATAGCCCCAAGTATGGCGCCCGCATCGCCACCCAATGGTGAACCAAGGGCTGCGCCGGCTATGGTTACGGTCAACGGCAAAATATAGGCCAAATTGGCCGAATAACTAACGCTGCCAGGAGGCACGGCAATCGTTACACGATCTCCGATCGCAGCACCAATGGTGTTATCCACTTGGTAAATTTTCGGCCCGCTGCAAAACATCTGTGTTAATTGTTGACCGCCACATCCACCTTTTTCATGGCATCGGCCGCATCCGCCATGCTCCACCTCAACGAGGGCATTCTGTCCGTCCAGAGCTCGGACTACTGCACGGATCGTTATCTGTTCCTCGGCCATCTCTACCAACGCTTGTCCGGCGCCGTGTCGAGCAACGGGCGCAATTTTGCTGCCACAGCTTCTCGGGCACGGAATATCCGCGAACGAACGGTACCAATTGGGCAGTTCATGATACCGGCGATCTCCTCATAGGAAAGCCCCTCAAGCTCGCGCAAGACGATGGCTGTGCGCAACTCTTCAGGCAGTGAATCCATCGCCGCATTGACGGTTTCACCAATCTGTTTGGAAAGAAGCAGGCTCTCTGGGGTGTTGATATCCCGCAGCTGGGTGGCATCTTCAAAGGACTCTGCTTCTTCGGTATCGAATTCGGTACTTGTCGGCGCCCGCCGGCCCTGCGAAACCAGATAATTTTTAGCCGTATTGATGCCAATGCGATAAAGCCACGTATAGAACGCGCTTTCGCCACGAAAGGATGGCAAGGCGCGATAGGCCTTGATAAAGGCTTCCTGCGACACGTCCTCGACTTCTGCCGGATCGCGGATAAAGCGCGACAGCAAGCGCCCCAACTTGCGCTGGTATTTGCTCACCAACTGGTCGAAGGCGTGCTGATCTCCGCCTTGCGCCCGCTCGACCAGCAACTGATCGACTTCGCGCTCACTCATGGCTCTCGTTTTCCCTGGGGCTGGTTTAGTATGTTTATGGGACGCAGTATAGCGCAGCCGTTTTTGGACAGAATACAGGTAATTATCCTTATTTGTGACCAACTGTAACGGGATGATTGCTTTTCTACATGCTATATTTCGCGGAAAACAACCTCGACAGAGAACAGCCGTGCAGAAATTTGATGTCCTGATCATCGGTAGTGGCCTCGCCGGCCAGTCCGCCGCCCTCAGACTGGCGCTTCATTGCCGCGTGGCACTGGTTAGCAAGCGCAGCCTTGAAGACTCCGCCTCCGGGTGGGCGCAGGGCGGAATTGCCGCCGTGCTGGACAGCCAAGACTCCATCGAGGCACATATTCAGGACACCTTGATTGCCGGCGCTTGGCTGAACGACGAAAAGGCCACTCGCCATGTCGTCGAAAATGGCCGTCGCGTCATCGATTGGCTCATCGAACAGGGCGTTCCGTTCACCAAGGATGCCTCCGGTTATCACCTGACTCGCGAAGGCGGCCACAGTGCTCGCCGTGTCATCCATGTCGCCGATGCGACCGGACTGGCAGTTCAGGACACCCTGACCAGAAAAGTTCGCGCCAACCCCAACATCACCGTGCTGGAAGATCACATCGCGATCGATCTGATCACTGGCAGCAAGCTCGGCAAGGGCGACGGGCGCTGTTATGGCGCCTATTTGCTGAATAACCGCAACGGTGAAGTCATAACCCTTGGCGCGTCGAATACCTTGCTCGCCACCGGCGGTGCCGGCAAGGTCTATCTTTACACCACCAACCCCGACACCTCGACGGGCGACGGTATCGCCATGGCCTATCGGGCCGGCTGCCGGGTATCGAACATGGAATTCATCCAGTTCCACCCGACCTGCCTGTATCACCCGCAGGCAAAGTCCTTCCTGATTTCTGAAGCGGTCCGCGGTGAAGGCGGCCTGCTCCGCCTGCCGGACGGCACGCGCTTCATGCCGGAGCACGATGACCGCGCCGAATTGGCTCCCCGCGACATCGTTGCCCGGGCGATCGATTTCGAGATGAAGAAGCGTGGCCTGGATTGCGTGTACCTCGATATCTCCCACAAGAGCGAGGAATTCATCCGCGGTCACTTCCCGAATATTCATGCCCGCTGCCTGGAACTTGGCATTGATATCACGCAGACCCCCATTCCGGTCGTCCCCGCCGCTCACTACACCTGCGGGGGGATCGTCAGTGATTTGCATGGCCGTACCGATGTTGCCGGCCTTTACGTCGCCGGCGAAGCTTCCTGCACCGGCCTGCATGGAGCCAATCGACTAGCCTCCAATTCACTGCTTGAGTGCCTGGTTTTTGCCGAAGCTGCGGTCAACGATATTTTGAGTCAAGAAAGCAAGACCATTCCAGCCCTGCCGCTATGGGATGAGAGCCGGGTTACCGATGCCGATGAAGAAGTCGTCATTTCCCATAACTGGGACGAGTTGCGGCGTTTCATGTGGGACTACGTCGGCATTGTCCGCACAACCAAACGTCTGAAGCGTGCCAAACATCGCATCCGTCTGCTGATGCGGGAAATCGACGAGTTCTATGCCAACTTCCGGGTCAGTCACGACCTGATCGAATTGCGCAATCTGGTGGTAACAGCCGACCTGATCGTCCGTTGCGCCATGCAGCGCAAGGAAAGCCGTGGCCTGCATTTCTCTCGGGATTATCCGGAGATGCTTGATAAACCAAGAAATACCGTTCTCAGACGTCGCCAGCCTGTCCGCTGAACTTTGCCCGCCAACGCAGGAACACACGCAAGCGCCTGAAATCCTGCCCCTCAAGGGTGTCGACCGCAGCAATCAGCCAATACAGACGACCATTCTCTGTTCTTAGCCGAACGATGGTCAAAAACGGGTGAACAATCGCCTCGGGCAATAGCTCGACGGAAAAAAATTCCGTCTTCCCCGCCTCCTGTATGGAGACTTGCCCGTCACGCTCGATCCGGATGGCAGAGAATAGCGGCCTGAGTTTTTTCCTAGTAGAAATATAGAAAATTAAAATACCCAGCAGGATCGTCAGGCGGACAACAATCGGCAGCGGCCAAGCCAAGCCTGTCACGCCAGCGGCGAAGGCGGTCACACCTAGCGCGGTATCCAGAAAACGGGAACGGTGCAGTCCGAAGGTAATCGGAAACTGCACCGTTCAATTCCTTGCGGCAGCGGCTTAGATGCGCTTGAAAACGAGAGACCCGTTAGTCCCACCGAAGCCGAAGTTGTTCTTCAACGCAATATCGATCTTCATTGGCCGAGCTGCATTGGCACAGTAGTCCAGATCACATTCCGGATCCTGGTTGAAGATATTGATGGTTGGCGGCGAAATCTGGTGATGGATGGCCAGCACCGTGAACAACGACTCGACCCCCCCCGCGCCACCCAGCAGGTGACCGGTCATCGACTTGGTCGAATTAACCACGATCTTGTAGGCGGCATCGCCAAACGCGGCCTTGATAGCGTCCGATTCGTTCTTGTCGCCAAGCGGCGTCGAAGTACCATGCGCATTGACATACTGCACTTCCGAAGGCGCAACACCGGCATTCTTCAGCGCATTGACCATCGAACGACGCGGGCCATCCATGTTCGGGGCAGTGATGTGATAGGCGTCAGCGCTCATGCCGTAGCCAGCGACTTCTGCATAAATTTTCGCACCACGCGCCTTGGCGTGTTCGTACTCTTCGAGGACCAGCACTCCAGCCCCCTCACCCAGCACGAAGCCATCGCGATCCTTGTCCCACGGACGGCTGGCCGTTGTCGGATCATCGTTACGGGTCGACAGCGCACGAGCCGCACAGAAACCGCCCATACCGAGCGGCGAGACGGTCGATTCGGCACCACCGGCAATCATTACATCTGCATCACCATACTCAATCAGGCGTGCTGCCTCGCCAATGGAATGGGTACCGGTAGTACAGGCGGTAACGATGGCCAGATTAGGGCCTTTGAAGCCAAACTCGATCGACAGGTTGCCGGAAATCATGTTGATGATCGAGCCAGGCACAAAGAACGGTGATACCTTGCGCACGCCACCGGCGATATATTCCTCCTTGGTTTCCTCAATCAGCGGCAGACCGCCAATGCCGGAACCGATGGCAACGCCGATGCGCTCGGGATCAGCGGCACCTTCCTTGTCCAAGCCGGCATCACGCACGGCCTGAATACCGGCTGCCAGACCGTAATGGATAAATCTATCCATACGGCGGGCATCCTTGGCGGAAATGTACTGGGTGATATCGAAATTTTTCACTTCGCCGGCGAACTGAACCGGAAAGGTGGACGTATCGAAACGGGTGACGGGAGCGATGCCAGAAACGCCGGCAATAATGTTCTGCCAACCTTCTTCAACGCTGTTGCCGACCGGGGAAATCAGGCCCAGGCCAGTAATGACGACTCTGCGACGTGCCAAGATGCACTCCGAAAGCAAA
>CAMLHL010000085.1 GCA_946479855.1 uncultured Pseudomonadota bacterium | reverse complement strand
CGGATTTCGCCGATCAGGATGCAGTCCGGGGCCTGGCGCATGGCGTTCTTCAGCGCCGCCTGCCAGTCCAGCGTGTCCATGCCGATTTCGCGCTGGTTGACGATCGACTTCTTGTGTTTGAACAGGAATTCGATCGGATCCTCGACGGTCAGGATGTGACCGGAACGGTTGGCGTTGCGGTGATCGAGCATTGAGGCGAGCGTCGTCGATTTGCCCGAGCCGGTGGCGCCGACGATCAGGATCAGGCCGCGCTTTTCCATGATCAGTTCGCCGAGGATGGTCGGCAGGCCGAGTGCATCGAGGGCGGGGATGTTGCCCAGGATGAAGCGGATGACAATGCTGATCGAGCCGCGTTGACGGAAGATGTTGACCCGGAAGTTGCCGACGTTCGGTACACCAAAGGAGAGATTCATCTCCCAGCTTGCTTCGAAGGTCTTGATCTGTTCCGGCGACATCAGTTCGTAGGCGATCTTCTCGATCATGTCCGGCAGCATGATCTGCTGGTTGACCGGGATGGTGTTGCCCTGGATCTTGATGTGGATCGGCGCGCCCGCGGATATGAAGATATCCGAGGCCTGCTTTTCGGCCATCAACTGGAACAGTTTGTCGAGGATCATCGCAAGACCTTCGTGGTGTGGTTTGACTTACGGGCGCAGCAGTTCGTTGATGCTGGTCTTCGAGCGGGTTTGCGCGTCGACCTTCTTGACGATGATGGCCGCGTAGAGGCTGTAGGCGCCGTTGGCCTTGGGCAAGGTGCCGCTGATCACGACGGAGCCCGGCGGTACGCGGCCATAGGTCACTTCACCGGTTTCGCGGTCGTAGATCGGGGTGCTCTGGCCGATGTAAACGCCCATCGACAGCACAGAGTTCTCGCCGATGATGACGCCTTCGACGACTTCCGAACGGGCGCCGATGAAGCAGTTGTCTTCGATGATGGTCGGGTTGGCCTGCAGCGGCTCGAGCACGCCGCCGATGCCGACGCCGCCGGAGAGGTGGACGTTCTTGCCGATCTGCGCGCAGGAACCGACGGTGACCCAGGTGTCGACCATGGTGCCTTCATCGACGTAGGCGCCGATGTTGACGAAGGAGGGCATCAGCACGGCATTCTTGGCGACGAAGGAACCCTTGCGGGCGATGGTGCCCGGCACGACGCGGAAGCCGCCCTGGCGGAACTGCTCTTCGGTCCAGCCTTCGAACTTGGTGTCGACCTTGTCGTAGAAACGGACGTCGCCCGACTGCTGCACGCGGTTGTCGCGAACGCGGAAGGAGAGCAGCACGGCTTTCTTGATCCACTGGTGGGTGAACCATTCGCCGGCGATCTTTTCGGCGACGCGCAGCTTGCCGGCGTCGAGGTCGCCGATCACGGATTCGATGGCGGCGATGGTCGTCGGGGCGGATTGCGGCGACAACTCGGTGCGGCGTTCCCAGAGTTCTTCGATGGTGGCTTGCAGGGGATGGATCATGGAATGTTCTCTCTCAGGTTACAGTTGTTGGGCGAATTCGCGGATGCGCCGGGTCGCTTCGAGACACTCGTCGAGCGAAGCCACCAATGCGATGCGAACGAAATTGGCGCCCGGATTGACGCCCCTGACTTCTCTGGCCAGGAAACTGCCGGGCAGGACCACGACATTATAGTGTTCGAGCAGGCCGCGGGCGAACTCGGTGTCGCTGATCGGCGTCCTGGCCCACAGGTAGAAGCTGGCGTCCGGCATGCCGGTGCCGAGCACTTCGGCCATCAGCGGCGTGCAGGCGGCAAACTTCTCGCGGTACTGGTGGCGGTTGTCCAGCACATGCGCCTCGTCGTTCCAGGCGGCGATGGAAGCCGTCTGCACCGGGGGCGCCATGGCGCAGCCGTGGTAGGTGCGGTAGAGCAGGAATTTCTTGAGGATCTTCGCGTCGCCGGCGACGAAGCCGGAGCGCATGCCCGGTACGTTGGAGCGCTTCGACAGGCTGGAGAACATGACCAGCCGCTCGTTCGAGCGGCCGAGCAGCTTGGCCGCCTGGAGGCCGCCGATCGGCGGGTTGGCTTCGTCGAAATAGATTTCCGAATAGCATTCGTCGGAGGCGATGATGAAGCCGTACTTGTCGGACAGCGCGAACAGGGTCTTCCAGTCGGCCAGCGACAGCACCTTGCCGGTCGGATTGCCCGGCGAGCAAACGTAGAACAGCTGGACGCGGGACCATTCTTCTTCGCTCAGGCTGGCGTAGTCGAAGGCGAAGTCGTTGTCGGGCAGGTTGTTCAGGAAGCGCGGCTCGGCGCCGGAGAGATAGGCGGCGCCTTCGTAGATCTGGTAGAACGGATTGGGGCTGACGACCAGCGGAATGTGACCGCGGCTGGGGTCGATGACCGTCTGGGCGAAGGAAAACAGCGCCTCACGCGAGCCGTTGACCGGCAGGATCTCGGTTTCCGGGTTCAGCGCCAGATCGTAGCGGCGCTGGCACCAGGCGGCGATGGCCTGGCGCAGGGCCGGGATACCCTGGGTCGTCGGGTAGTTGGCCAAACCTTTTAGGCCATTGGCCAACGCATCCATGATGAAGGCTGGCGTCGGGTGCTGCGGCTCGCCGATGGAGAGCTTGATCTCTTTATATTGCGGGTTCGGCGTCACGCCGGCAAACAGGGCGCGCAGCTTTTCGAAGGGGTAGGGCTGGAGTTGGGCGAGGTGTGGATTCACGTCGGACGTCGAATGGGTGTAAAAAGCGGATTATCCCTGAAAACGCTTTCCCTGCCTTGTGAACAAACGCGCATTGCCCTTGATCATCATTATTGTCCCGGCGCTACTCGCCGGCTGTGCCATCGGCTATCAGGCCAGCGGCAGCCTGAGCGACGTGGCGGGCGAGATGCGGGGCAAGGGTTACCCGGGCAACGTCGGTGATGGCGGCCGCTTTGCGCTGGCCGACCGCGCCGGCGATGTGCAATGCGATGGCCGGATGCGGCCGGCGGACAATGCGCCGAATTCCGGCAGTTGCGCAGGCGAAAGCGGGCCGGGGATCGTCCGCTGTACCGACGGTCGGGAAATTCCGGTACGCTGGACGGCGATCACCTGCCGGTCGTTCGAGGGCAGCGGTGAGGATAAATCCGGAAATCGGCTGATTTTTCGGGTCGACCGCAGCAAATAGCCTGTTGTCGTCGAAGCTCCCTAGCCGAACAGGGTGATCTTCAGTTTTTCCAGGAAATTCAGCCCGCTCCACCAATGCAGGCCTTTTTCCCGGAATTCGTTGCCGCTCTCAGTCAGGGCCAGCTTCCGGGCGCCGAATTCGGTCTGGCCGATCTCGGTGACGAAGCCGGATTCCATCAGGTAGCGGGCGATGGCGGGCTGGACCTGCTGGCCGGAAAGCGTCCAGCGCGAGCCATAGCCTTCGTCATCGCCGCTCAGCATCAGCATCGGCTCGAACTCGCTGATCAGGCGGAGCACCTGCAGGGTTTCGGCACGCTGGGGAATGGAGGCGGGAGGCATGGACAAGTTTGGTCGGGGCGCGGATCAATAGGGGATTCGACCGGGGTTGGCGGCCCAGCGTTCCAGCGGTTCCAGGGCGCCGGGCAGCGGGCGGTGTTCCATGACGATGCTGCGGGCCGAGAAATGGCGGTTCAGTTCGCTGTACAGTTCGTCGTCGCAGAAGCCGATGGCGGCGGCCTGGATTCGGCTGTTGGCGAAGACGATGCGCTCGATGCGCGCCCAATAGGCGGCAGACAGGCACATCGGGCAGGGTTCGCTGGAGGCGTAGAGCGTACAGCCGGGCAGGTGGAAGTGGTCGAGCTTGACGCAGGCAGCGCGGATGGCGCCGATTTCGGCGTGGGCGGTCGGGTCGTGGCTGACGACGACGCGGTTCCAGCCTTCGGCGATGATCTTGCCGTCGCGTACGACGACGGCGCCGAAGGGGCCGCCTTCGGCCCTTTCGCTGCCTTGCCGCGCCAGTTCGATGGCGCGGGCGAGAAACTGGTCATCCGGGTTCATCTGCCGAGTTCTCCTGTTTGTCGCGAGGTTGCCCCAGGGGCGATCAAATAACGCGATGCTATTATACGGCCCCCAACATGGCGGGGGCATTTCTCCCGCCGGAATCAGGCATGCGTCTCACCAAGCTCAAACTCGCCGGCTTCAAATCCTTCGTCGATCCGACCGCTGTTTCCCTGCCCGGGCAACTGGTCGGCGTCGTCGGCCCGAATGGCTGCGGCAAATCCAACATCATGGATGCCGTGCGCTGGGTGCTCGGCGAGTCGAAAGCTTCCGAACTGCGCGGCGAGTCGATGATGGACGTCATCTTCAACGGCTCCTCGAACCGCAAGCCGGTGTCGCGCGCCTCGGTCGAACTGATTTTCGAGAACCTGCTCGGCCGGGCGCTCGGCCAGTGGTCGCAATACACCGAGCTGTCCGTCAAGCGCACGCTGACCCGGCAGGGCCAGTCGGATTACTTCATCAATAACCTGAAGGTCCGTCGTAAGGACATTACCGATCTTTTCCTTGGCACCGGCCTCGGACCGCGCGCCTACGCCATCATCGGCCAGGGCATGATCTCGCGGATCATCGAGGCGCGGCCGGACGACCTGCGCGTCTTCCTCGAAGAAGCGGCCGGCGTTACCCGCTACAAGGAGCGGCGCAAGGAAACCAACGGCCGGCTGGAAGATACCCGCGAAAATCTGCTGCGCGTCGAGGATATCCGCCTCGAACTGGGCCACCAGATGGAGCGCCTCGAAGCCCAGGCCGAAGTGGCGCGCCGCTACCAGGGGCTGAACGAACAACTGGTCCTCCGGCAGCAGGTGTTGTGGCTGCTCAGGAAGCGCGAGGCCGAGGCCGAGCGGCAGCGGCTGTCGCTGGAAGTCGAGCGCGCCGTCACCGAACTGGAAGCGCAAAGCGCCGCGCTGCGCGAAACCGAGGCACGCGCCGAGGAAACCCGCGAAGCCCATTTCGCCGCCGGCGATGCGCTGCACAACGCACAGAGCGAGATGTACGCCGCCAACGCCGAAGTCGCCCGACTGGAGGCGGAAATCCGCCATCGCCGCGAATCGCGCAGCCAGCTCGAAGCCCGCTTGGCCCAGCTTGAGGATGAACTGAAGCACTGGAGCGAAACCGCCGAAAAGCTGGCGGTCGACCGGCAAAAATGGGAAGAAATGCAGGAAGTCACCCGGCTGCGCGTCGAGGAGGCCGAGGAGCGCCTGCACCAGCAGATGAACATCGCGCCGCAGGTCGAGGCGGACCATGCCCAGGCACAGGAAGAACTGCAACGCTTGCGGACGCGGACCACCAACGGTGAGCAGAAGCTGGAAGTCGAGCTGACCCACAAGGCGCACGCCCAGCGCGCGCTGCAGGCCATCATCCAGCGCCGTGAACGGCTACGTGAGGAAACCTTCGGCGAAGCGCCGGACGAACTCGATCTGGCCGAGAAGGAAGAAGAACTCGCCCTGCTGCGCGAAGAACTGGCCGGTGACCAGGATCACCTGCAGCAACTGCAGCAGGAACTGCCGCAACTGGAAGCCCGGCGCCGCGAGGCGCAGGCCGAGATGCAGCGCATCGAACGCGAACTGGCCGCCGGCCAGGCCCGCCGGGCGGCGCTGGAGCAGATGCAGGCGCGCACCCAGCAGACAGGCAAGCTGCCGGAATGGCTGCGCCGCCACAATCTGGAAAGCGCGCCGCCGCTGTGGCAGAAAATTCACGTCGAGGCGGGCTGGGAAGAGGCCGTCGAGGCCGTGCTGCGCGAGCGGCTGAGTGCCATCGCCTGCAGCGACCCGGCCAAGCTCGACGAATGGCTGCATGACCGGCCGCAAGCGCGCCTGGCGGTGATGCTCGGGGCCAATGCTGCGGTCGACGTCAAGTTTGACCCCAAATCGCTGGCCGCCCGCGTGCGCAGCGACGACCCGGCGATCCGCGCCGTGCTGGCCGACTGGCTGGGCACCGTGCGTACCGCTGAATCGCTGGCCGATGGCCTGGGCTTGCGCCGCGACTTGCCGGATGGCGGCTTGCTGGTGACGCGGGGCGGCGACCTGCTGACCCGCAGCAGCGTTACTTTCTTCGCGCCGGACCAGGGCGAGCACGGCCTGCTCGAACGCCAGCGCGAGATCGAGACGCTGGCTGAAGGCATCGCCCGGGCCGAGGAACAGGCCGACAGCCGGCGCGAGCAGCAGGCGATGCTCGACGAGCAGCTCGACGACAAGCAGGAAGAAATGAGCGAGATCCGCCAGTACGTTGCGGATCGCCAGCAGCGCGTGCATGCGGTGCAGATGGAGGTGCTCAAGCTGAGCCAGGCCATCGAGCGCTACAAGGAACAGAAGGAACGGATCGCCGAGCAGCTGGCCGAACTGGCCGAGGAGGAAGAGGGCGAGCGCGAACGCGAAATGTCGGCCGACGAACGGATCGAGGAAATCCGCGACGGCTTGGGCCGCATTCGCGTGCTGGTCCATGGCGCCCAGTCGCGGCTCGACGAATGCGAGCGCGCCGTGCGCGCCGAGCGCGAACGCAATGCCGATCTCGACCGCGCCTTGCGCGAGGCGCAGTTCTCGCTGCGCGAGGCCGACGGCAAGCTGCAGGATGTCTTCGCCCAGCAGGCGACGGCCCAGCGCGAACTGAACCGCATCGAGAAAGACCGGGCGCAATGCGCCGAGCAGGTCGAGGCGGCGCCGCCGGATATCATGGAAGGTGCCTTGCAGGCGGCGCTGGAGGCGCGGCAGGCGGCCGAGAAGGTGCTGGCCGAGAAGCGCGATACGCTGGAGTCGGCGACTAACGCGCTGCGCGGCTTCGAGGAGCAGCGTCTGCGTATCGAGCAGGGGCTGGAGCCGCTGCGCGGGCGCATCGGCGACCTCAAACTGAAGGAGCAGGCGGCGGCACTCAATACCGAGCAGTACGCCCAGCAATTGCTGGAAGCCGGCGCCGACGAGGTTGCCTTGCAAAGCGAGTTGGGCACCGCCCGACCGCCGGCGCTGCAGGGCGAAATCACCCGGCTGACCAACGCCATCGCCGAACTCGGTGCGGTCAATATGGCGGCGCTGCAGGAGCTGGAAACGGCGACCGAGCGCAAGGGCTACCTCGACATGCAGGCGGCCGACCTGAACGAGGCCATGGAAACGCTGGAAAACGCCATCCGCCGCATCGACCGCGAAACGCGTGACCTGCTGCAGAGCACCTTCGATACGGTCAACGGGCATTTCGGGCAACTTTTCCCGGAACTGTTCGGCGGTGGCCGCGCCGAGCTGGTGATGACCGGCGAGGAAATCCTCGATGCCGGCGTCCAGGTCATCGCCCAGCCGCCGGGCAAGAAGAATTCGACCATCCACCTGCTGTCCGGCGGCGAAAAGGCCTTGACGGCGATTGCGCTGGTCTTCTCTATGTTCCAGTTGAATCCGGCGCCGTTCTGCCTGCTCGACGAGGTCGATGCGCCGCTCGACGACAGCAATACCGAGCGTTTCTGCGCCATGGTCAAGAAAATGTCAGGAGCAACGCAGTTCCTGTTCATTTCCCATAATAAAATCGCAATGGAAATGGCCGAGCAGCTGGTCGGCGTCACCATGCAGGAGTCCGGTGTCTCCCGTGTGGTCGAAGTGGATATCGAGGAAGCCTTAAAAATGAGGGATGCGGCTTAAATGACCGAACTCCAGATGGGATTGATTGGCCTGGGCACGACGGCGGTGGTCGGCGTGTTTGGTTACAACAAGTGGCTGGAATATCGCCAGCGCAAGCTTGCCGAGGCGGTGCTGAAGCCGCATCAGCACGACGCCCTGCTTGGCGATGGGCCGAAAATCGCACCGGCGCCGAGCGCGGGCGAACGCAGCGAACCGGAAATTCGTGTCGAGGCGTCGGCCTATGTCGAGGAGCGTGTCGAACCGATGTTCGTGGACCCGCAGCCGACCGAGCCGAGCGACGACATGCGGATGGCCCGGCCGGATGTCGAATTGCCTGACATGCCGGCGTTCGCCGCGCCGACCGAACCCGTCCAGCCAGTGCAGCCAGTGCAGCCAGTGCAGCCAGTGCAGCCAGTGCAGCCAGTGCAGCCAGTGCAGCGCGTCGCCGAACCGGCCGAATCCGTGTCGCCGGCGCCGGCGGCCGAAGATTTTTCCGAGGTGCTCGCTGGCGATCTGCCGGCCGAGCTGCTCGATCCGCGCCTGGAATTCATCGTTGCCATGGAACTGGTCGAGCCGGTATCGGCCATGCAGATCCTGCACTCGCAGCGCTCGGCACTGGTCCGCCTGAACAAGCCGGTGCATTGGGTGGCGTTTAACGAACGGACCCGCGAATGGCAGCGCCTGACGACGGATAGCGACCTGAGCCTGCGCCGGCTGCGGGTCGGCCTGCAACTGGTCAACCGGCTGGGTCCGGTTTCCGAAGGCGATCTCGCCATTTTCACCAACGCCATGCAGGCGCTCGCCGACGAACTGATGGCAGTGGCCGACATGCCGCCGCTGAACGTGCTCGATCAGGCGGCGGAAATCGACCGCTTCTGTGCGGCGGTCGACCTTGAAATCGGCCTCAATCTGGTCAGCCGCGCCAGCGCCTTTTCCGGCACCAAGATTCGCGCCCTGGCCGAAGCGGCCGGCATGGTGCTCGGTATCGACGGTTTATTCACCCGCTATGACGATAACGGTCGCGCCCAGTTCAGCCTGCAGAATTACGAGAGCACCCAGTTTTCGGCCGATGCCTTGCGTACCCTGACGACGCACGGCCTGACCTTCCTGCTCGATGTGCCGCGCGTCGATCACGGCGAGCGCGTCTTCATGCAGATGAGCGAGATCGCCAGGCGCTTCGCCGAGACGCTGCAGGGCGTCCTGGTCGATGACAATCGCCAGCCGCTGAGTGAATCGCAGCTCGAACACATCCGGCGCGAATTCATCGGCAAGCCGCAGACAACGATGGCCAGCTTCGGTCTGTCCGCCGGATCGCCCCAGGCGCTGCGGCTGTTCTCCTGATGGCGGCACCGGCAGGGGCGGTGGAGCGCGCGGCCTGGCTGCGCGCCGAGCTGGAACGTCACAACCACGCCTATTACGTCCTCGATGCGCCGACCATTCCGGACGCCGAGTACGACAAGCTGTTCCGCGAACTGCAAGGGCTGGAGGCCGAATATCCGGAACTGCTGGCAGCCGATTCGCCGACCCAGCGGATTGGCGCCGCGCCGCTCAAGGAATTTCCGTCGCGTCGGCATGGCCTGCCGATGCTCTCCCTGAACAACGCCTTTGCCCCGGAGGAAGTCGAAGCCTTCGACAAGCGCGTCCGCGACGGTCTGGAAACGATCGCTGCGGTCGACTATGCGGTGGAGCCGAAATTCGACGGCCTGGCCATCAGCCTGACCTACGAGCATGGCATTTTCATCTACGGCGCAACGCGTGGCGACGGCATTACCGGCGAGGAAGTGACGCCCAACCTGCGCACCTTGCGCGGCATTCCGTTGCGCTTGCAGGGTGAAGGCTGGCCGGCACTGATCGAGGTTCGCGGCGAGGTGTTGATGTACAAGGCCGATTTCGCCGAACTCAACGCTCGCCAGCGAGAACGCGGCGACAAGGAATTCGTCAATCCGCGCAATGCCGCCGCCGGCAGCCTGCGCCAGCTCGATTCGCGGGTCACCGCCGGGCGGCCGCTGTCCTTTTTCGCCTACGGGGTTGGCGCCGGGGGCGATGGACTGGCCCTCAGGACGCATGGTGAATTGATGGACAAACTCGCCACCTGGGGCTTTCCGGTCGCGGTCGAGCGCCGTGTCGTCCAGGGTGCGCGGGGGATGCTCGGCTATTTCGCCGAGATCGGCGAGAAACGCCCGAATCTGCCCTACGACATCGACGGCGTCGTCTACAAGGTCAATCGCCTCGACTGGCAGGCCCGGCTCGGCTTCGTCTCGCGTGCGCCGCGCTTCGCCATTGCCCACAAGTTCCCGGCGGAAGAGGCGCTGACCGAGGTGCTCGGCATCGACGTCCAGGTCGGCCGCACCGGCGCGATCACGCCGGTCGCCCGGCTGAAGCCGGT
>CAMLHL010000084.1 GCA_946479855.1 uncultured Pseudomonadota bacterium | reverse complement strand
CCCTCATTGACCGAGGAAATGGCATACATCACGACAAAGAATGCAAACAGCAGCGTAATGAAATCGGCGTATGAAACCAGCCAGCGCTCGTGGTTTTCATGCTCTTCTTCACGGCGTTTGCGACGCGCCATCAGTGCAGATACCCTCTAAGACGCCCCTCGATAATCCGCGGATTGTCGCCAACTGCGATACCGACCAAACCATCGATCAGCATTTCTCGGGTCGCCACCATGTGCGAAATGTAATACTTTAGCTTGCCGGCAATTGGCAAATAGACAAGATTGGCCAAGCCCACGCCATAGATCGTTGCAACAAAGGCCACGGCAATCCCGGCCCCGAGCTTGGTCGGATCGGAGAGATTTTCCATGACGTGTATCAGGCCCATCACCGCGCCGAGAATACCGATCGTCGGCGAATAGCCGCCGGCGGCCTCCCAGATTTTGGCCGCCTGGCGCCATTCATCTTCGAACGTATTGATTTCGACTTCAAGCAGCTCGCGGATGCGTTCCGGGTCCGCCCCATCGACCAGCAACTGCAGACCACGGCGGACGAATTCATCCTTGATGCCGGGAAGATGATTTTCGAGGGCCAGCAAGCCTTCCCGTCGGGAAAGCTGGCTCCAGCTCATGATCTGATCGATCAGACGCTTCTGCTCGATGACCGGCGGCACCCAGACCCACTTGGCCATTCGGATGCCGCGTCGGAATACATGGATCGGACTTTGCAACAACACCGCGCCCAGCGTCCCGCCGAGGACGATCAGCAATGCCGTAGGCTGAACCAACGAACCCGCATGGCCGCCTTCAAGATACTGCCCGCCGACAATCGCAAACAATCCAATGGCGAGCCCGGCCAGACTGATCTTATCCACCCGTTTTCTCCTTGCGACGCTTGGCAGCCTTCGGAACCTCGCCCACGATCTGGCTGCGCAGGCGCGCTATGGCTTGACTGTGCAGCTGGCAGACGCGGGATTCGGTGACTCCCATGACCTCGCCAATCTCCCGCAAATTGAGATCCTGTTCGTAATACAGAGCCATCATCATCTTTTCACGTTCGGGAAGATTGCCGATCGCTGTCACCAACAACTCCTGGACCCCCTTGTCTTCGAGGATGGCCGCCGGATCGGCATCGTTATCGGTAAAGTGGCGCTCGAGAAAATCCTCTTCACCGTCACCTGCGAAGTCGTCGAAATAAACCAGTTGGTGACCGCGGGCGTCTTGGAGCGTTTTTTGATAGTCGGCAAGCGACATGCCGAGGGCTCCCGCCAGTTCCCGCTCCGTTGGAGCACGACCATGTTCGTGCTCCAGCTGATTGATCGCGCTCTCGATGCGTCGCAATTCACGACGCAGATTGCGCGGCAACCAGTCATTCTCGCGCAAGCCGTCGAGCATTGCACCACGGACCCGCTGGGTGGCGTAGGTCTCGAACTGAGCGCCAAAACCTTCCTGATAGCGATCAATCGCGTCGAGCAGGCCAATCATGCCATTCTGTACCAGGTCGTCGAACTGAATGCTGGGTGGCAGGCGGGCCAGCAAGTGATAGGCGATACGCTTCACCAGCGGCACGAAGCGCTGAACCAACTGTCCCCTGTCTGGCTGCCCGGCAGCGGTATACATCAAGCTCGAAGTGCGTTGGGAGTTATACGTTGGCTCAAGTGTAACAGTTGCTGCATGAATTGCTCGACGCCTCCCGCCTCGCTGTCGCTGCGCTGCCAGTACAACAGGTCAGATGCAATGTCGCGAAAGGCTGCTGCCGACGGGGAATCTGGCGCCTGGACGAGAACCGGACGACCCAGTTGAACCGACTGACGCAATGCCTCATCAAGGGGAATGGCCCCGGCGTAGTCCAACCGGGCAATACCCCGCTGCGCTGCGACCTGGGCGATGTTTTCATAAATCGAACGCGCATCCGACTGACTGCGGACCTTGTTGACCAGAATGCGGAAATGCTTGCGCGAAAAAGCGTGGCTGACTTTTTTGATCAACGAGTAAGCCTCGGTAATCGACGCACTGCTGCCTGAAAGAACGACCACCGCTTCCTGCGAGGCAAGCCCGAACGGTGAAAATCCGTTCGGATGAGCCATGCTGGCATCGACGAGGATGACGTCGATCGGGCGCTCTAGACCAGACATGGCATCAAGCAAGGTCTGTTGTTGCGGCAGCGACAAGCGCCCCAGTTTCTTAACGGCCCGCGCTGCAGGCAGCACACGCAGGCCAAACATCGGCTGCAGCAGGACCTGCGACAACGGCAGTTCGCGCTGCACCACGTTCAATAGATCGTTCCTGGCAACTAGGCCGAAGGTGGAGGCAATGTCGTCACCTGGAGCATGCTCGTCGATGATCAGCACTTCCTTGCCAAGACGCGCCAGCGCTACGCCGAGATTGGCCACAGCCACACTGCGCCCAACCCCCTCGCAGCCAGCGACGAATGTCACCACCTGCAGTTGCTGACCGCCCCCCAACAGGCGACGCAGGCCTGCGGCCTGATCAACACGGAAATCAGCCACGACGCCCCCCAACTGCCATCATGCCGGCGTTGGCCATCATCATTGCCGGTTCGATGCCATCAAACTTGTGGGGCGAACTTTCCGGGACATCCTTGAAGGCGCGATGCAACAGGTAACTGCGGTTAGGCAGATGCAGATCCTCCGGGACACGCTGACCATTCGACACATAGAGCAGCCTCAGACGATGGCGCATGATGACATCGAGCGCAGTCGCCAGGCTAGCAGCTTCGTCGATCTTGGTCAGAATGCAACCGGCCAGTGTGTCGCCGGCATAGGCACGCACCACGTCGTCCAGGGTATCGCCGCGCGACGTCGAATTCAGTAACAGCAGGCGCTGCACATCGCAGCCAGCGAGCATATCGGTCAGTTCGGGGACTAGTTTGTCTTTCTGGCTCATGCCCATGGTATCGATCAAAACCATATGCTTGTGCTGCAGCTCGAGCAGCGTCTGGCGCAACTCTCTGGCATCCTTGACCAGATGCACTGAGACGCCGAGGATACGGCCATAGATGCGCAATTGCTCGTGTGCACCAATACGATATCCATCGGTGGTTACCAGCGCCACCTTGCTTGGGCCGTGACGCAAAACGCAGCGCGCTGCCAGTTTGGCAGTCGTCGTTGTCTTGCCGACGCCGGTCGGGCCGACAAGCGCGTAAACACCACCGCGATCAACGATGTCATTTTCGTTGCCGATCGTGGTTAGCGAGCGGTCGGCTGCGCCCTTTACCCAGGCCATGGCCTCGACGTTGTTCATGTCGCGAGGCAGATCGGTGAGCAGGTCGCGAGCAAATTGGGGCGAAAAACCCGCATCAAGCATCTGACGAAGAATATCGGTCTTCACCGGCTCTGAGCGCGCCGCCTCGCCCCAGGCGAAACCGGCCAGATGCTGCTCGACAATCTTGCGGAGCGAGCGGATTTCATCCATGACTTCCATCGGCACCACTTCCGCCTCAGGGCGGCGCTGTGGCGCGGCCTGGGTTGGCGCCGGGGCGACTGAAGCAGGATTCTGGGCCGGACGTGGCGGAACTACGGTCGACGCTTCGGAACGACCGATTTCCAAATTTCGCAGGGCTGCATTTTTCGGAATGCCCGCATTGACAGGAGCTGCCGGTTTTTGCACCGAAGCATGGGCAAAAACAGGCCGCTGCATTGGTGCCGGCGACACGGTGGATGGGGGGGCAGGTTGCGAAATACGCGCCCGCGCCGAGTTCAACACGACACGGTAGTCATCTTCAGGCTCTGATAACGGCGGACGCTTTTCGGCCGGCATCCGGTCGGAAACCGGAGTAGGGACAATCATCGCCATATCGCGAGCGGCGACAGCCATGATTTCCACCCCGCCGGGAATGCCCCGATTGGATAGAATAATCGCGTCGTTTCCCAGCGTTTCTTTTACTTTTCTCAGGGCATCCCTGGCGTTGGCGGCAATGAATTTTCTGACGTTCATGTTCTACCTCCGATGATCGAGGTCACCTTGATAATCCGGTTTTCGGGCACTTCGTTATGCGACAGCACCTTCAACAAAGGAATGGTGCGGCGCAGGAATCTGGAAAGAAGTAGGCGCAGGCTGGCCGGCACAAGCAACACGGCCGGCAGGCCGAGCGCTTCTTGGCGTTGAGCGGCTGCGGCGGCTTCACGGACCAGGGTATCGGCAAGGCCTGGCTCGAAACTGGTGTTTTCCGAGCCGCCAGCGACCGCCTGGGAGAGGAGGCGCTCCAGTGTCGGATCGAGCGACATGACCTGCATCTCGCCACCGCCGGGGAATAGCTGCTGGACGATGGCGCGCCCCAGTGCAATGCGCACCTGGGTCGACAACTCGTCGGCATTCTGCGTCCGTGTGGCATGGTCTGCCACCGTTTCGATAATCGTCCGCATGTCGCGAATGTGCACCCCCTCTTCGAGCATGCCTTGCAGTACTTTTTGCAAAGTGCCGAGCGGCAGAATCTTGGGGACCAGATCTTCGACCAGTTTGGGCATCTCCTTGGCCAGATGGTCGAGCAACTGCTGGACTTCCTGGCGCCCCAGCAACTCTGCGGCATGCGTCAGGATCAGGTGATTGAGGTGGGTAGCGACGACCGTCGAGGCGTCGACCACGGTGTAGCCATAGGCCTGAGCCTGTTCGCGCTGGCCGGCATCGATCCAGGTAGCCGGCAATCCGAAGGCCGGATCCTTGGTAGTCGTGCCGTTGAGTGTCCCGGCAACCCGCCCCGGGTTGATAGCCAGATATTGCCCGGCATACGCCTCACCCTGCCCAATTTCCACTCCCTTGAGCAGAATACGATAGGTATTCGGCTTGAGTTCGAGATTGTCGCGAATATGCACCGGCGAGACGAGGAAGCCGACCTCCTGTGCAAATTTCTTGCGGATGCCGCGGATGCGGCGAAGCAATTCGCCATCCTGCGACTTGTCGACCAAGGGAATCAATCGATAGCCCACTTCCAGACCTAGCACGTCGAGCGGTGCCACGTCGTTCCAACTCGCCTCCAGGGCCTCCTGGACCGGCGCCTGAGCCACCGGAACCGGAGTTTCGACAATCTGCTTCTCACGCCGCAGCATCGTCCAGGCAAACCAGCCCAAGGCCGAAGCCAGCATCAGGAACACCATATTCGGCATCCCGGGGATCATGCCCAGAAATCCGAGAATGGCAGCTGTCAGTGCGATCACCTTGCCATTGCGGAACATTTGCCCCATGACCTGCTGCCCAATATCCCGATCATCGGACACCCGGGTAACGACCATACCG
The DNA here is from genome assembly GCA_946479855.1 of uncultured Pseudomonadota bacterium. The sequence continues at coordinate 4,917 of CAMLHL010000084.1, read as the reverse complement.
GCGGCAATGGAAATAATCAGCCCAGGAATCTGCGCCACCAGACCATCACCGATCGTCAGCAGCGTATAGTTCTTGGCTGCCTGCGCCAGTTCCATGTTGTGCTGGAGAACACCAACAATCAGGCCACCAACCACATTCAGCAACATGATGATGATGCCGGCAACCGCGTCGCCCCGCACAAATTTCGACGCACCGTCCATCGAACCGAAAAACTCCGATTCTCGCGATATTTCCGTCCGGCGCTTGCGCGCGTCATCTTCACCGATTAGCCCGGCATTCAGATCGGCATCAATCGCCATCTGCTTGCCCGGCATTGCATCCAGCGTAAAGCGGGCCGAGACCTCGGCAACCCGGCCGGCACCCTTGGTGATCACCACGAAATTGATAACAACGAGGATCAGGAAAACCATGATCCCGACTGCAAAATTACCGCCGACCAGAAAATGGCCAAAAGCCTCGATCACCTTGCCGGCCGCATCCGGGCCGGTATGCCCTTCGAGCATCACCACCCGTGTTGAAGCCACATTGAGCGACAGGCGCAACAAGGTCGTGACCAGGAGCACGGTCGGGAAGACCGAGAATTCCAGTGTTTTCTGAGTGTTGACCGCAACCAGAAGGACCAGCACCGAGATGGCGATATTGAAAGTAAAGAACACGTCCAGCACAAAAGCCGGAAGCGGCAGCACCATCATCGCCAGAATCATCAGAATCAGAATCGGTGCTGCCATCTGACTGACGTTCATGCGCGCCAGAAAATTCTGCATGCCGAGCGACGAGGTGGCCATTTACACGGCCTCCGGAACGAGTTCGGGCGGCACCGGCAGATCGCGTGGCGGCACCGGGTATACGCCCCCCGTCTGGCGCCAGTTGGCCAGTTGGTAGATATAAGCAAGAACCTCCGCAACTGCGTTATACAGGGCGGAGGGAATTTCGGAGTCGATCTCGGTATGCTTGTAAAGAGCTCGCGCCAGTGGCGGCGCCTCCATGATCGGTACTGCGTGCGCTCCAGCAATCTCCCGTATTTTCAAGGCAACCGCCCCCACCCCTTTGGCGACCACCTTGGGCGCCCCCATGCCTGTCTGGTAAGCGAGAGCGACCGCATAGTGCGTCGGGTTGGTCACCACCACATTGGCCTTGGGTACCGCCGCCATCATCCGCTTGCGGGCAGCCTGCATCTGCAGGCTGCGAATACGGCCCTTGACATGCGGATCGCCCATCATTTCCTTCATTTCCTGCTTGACCTCTTCCTTGGTCATCTTCAGCTTGTTGAAGTACTGCCAAAGCTGGAAGGGCACATCCGCAGCCACCACCAGAACCAAAGCCCCAACCAGCATGAGGAATGAAAAGGAGACCAAATGTCCGGAATGAGCAAGGCCCGCCTCAAGCGGCTCGGCGAGCAAGCCAAAAATTTCGTCACGTTCCTTCCAGATCAACAGAACCGCCACTCCTCCAACCAGGCCAGCCTTCAGAATTGCCTTGCCCAGTTCCATCAAACTGTTCCATGAAAACATCCGGCCAAACCCGGAGAGCGGATTCAGGCGATTCAAATCGGGAACGAGGGCCTTGGGAGAAAATACCCAGGCATTCAGGAGGAATGGCGGCAAAATTGCCGCCACCAAGAGCAAAGCCAAAAGCGGCGAGAAGGCGAAAAGGGCATCCCCCGATATTTCTGCCAGGCGCGGCAACATCAACGCGGGATCACGCATGACCTCCGGCTCAACGACAAAACCTTTCTGAACGATTGCCATAGAGCGCTGCATGAACCAGCCCCCCATCATCCAGAAGGAAGCTCCGGCAACAATAAGAACCAGAAAAGTGGAAAGTTCGCGGGAATGGGGGACCTGGCCCTGCTCGCGGGCCTGCTCGATTCGCCTGCCTGAAGGCTCTTCGGTTTTCTCGAGGTCGCTATCTTCCGCCATAGCCGTCTTTGGTTAGTATTGTGGCTATTATAGGAAAAAACTAGAAAAATTAAAGAGGTACGTTAGTTTATTTAGCCTGTTTCTTAGATGACGCTCGCAAGCACATGACAACAGAGTAAACCTACAAAAAGAAAAGAGGGGGCATAGCCCCCTCTCAACTCGTTGACTTGGAACGAGAATCAGGCGAAGTCGAGCGACCTGACAGCGGACCCGATGTCTACGTGCTGCCCCAGGTCGGACAGCAACTCCTTCATATCAAGAATCAGCACGATTTGCCCATTGGAAAGCGTCGTCACGCCAGCCACACCCTTTGGTCGGAAATCTTCCAGCGATTTGATCACCGCATCATCTCGGCCCGCAAAACTATCGACGGCCAAAATGAAACTGCGCTCCGCCGTCTGCATGAAGACGCCGTACTCCGGCTCCCGGACAAGCGGCCAGCCAAGCAGGCGAGCCAAGGTGATCACGGGCAGCACTTCACCACGAACAACGAGCGTTTCCTTACCTCCGACCTCCTGGATTCGGTTCTGCTCTATCGGCAAAATTTCACGAACCAGGGACAACGGCAGGGCAAACGGCTGGTCACCAAGCAATACCAAAAGCACGGGCAGGATAGCCAGTGTCAAGGGCAGAGAAATAATGAAGACCGATCCCTTGCCCGGCTCGGAGCGAATATCGATAGAGCCGTTAAGCTTCTGGATGTTGGTTTTCACCACATCCATTCCGACGCCCCGACCAGAGACATCGGAAATCTGGGCCTTGGTGGAAAAACCGGGCAGGAAAATAAGATTCAGACTCTGCCGCTCATCGAGGGTGTTGGCCTCCTCTTCGGAAATCAAGCCTTTCTCGATCGCCTTGGCACGAATGCGCTCGGCGCTCATCCCCTTGCCATCATCAGCAATAATCAGGACGATGTGGTCCCCCTCCTGGCGCGCCTCGAGGCGAACCAGACTCTTGACCGGCTTGCCTGCGGCAAGGCGCTCGCTCGGCATCTCGACACCATGATCGACCGCATTGCGAATCAAGTGTATCAGCGGGTCGGCCAGATCCTCGATCATCGTCTTGTCGACCTCGGTTTCCTCACCTGCCAGCACCAGTTCGACATCCTTGCCCAACTGGCGCGCCAAGTCTCTGGCAATCCGGGGGTATTTCTGGAACAGCCGACCAATTGGCTGCATCCGGGTTTTCATCACCGAATTTTGCAAATCGGAAACCAGCAGGTCGAGTTGGCTAACAGCCTGATCCAGTGCATGCAAGGTTTCCGAATCGTTCTTGCCCGCCAGGATGTCGGCACGCAGGCTGGTCAGCCGATTTTTGGTCAGGCCGATTTCGCCAGACAGATTCAAGACTTGGTCCAAGCGAGAGGTGTCGACGCGGATGGTATTTTCACGCACTCGTTCTTCGGAACGCCGCGCAGCGACCGGCTGCCCGCCCGGACGATCTGTCGCCCGCCGACCGAAGGCTGCCGCCGGCTGAACAGTTGCCGGAACAGGGGTAGTGACGGCGGGAGCGGCGGCAGTCTCTATTGCCGCTGATTCAGACTTGGTAATCAATTCGCTCGACGGCCGATCCGGAACCGATGCCCCCGTCAACGCAGAATGCAATTCAGTCCAGTTCGGCTCACCAGACGGCGCAGAAGGCTCGGCCGAGACTGGAGGAGCGGAAGGGGGGGCTGGCGACAAGGCAACCGGCGCCTCTCCACTCAACGCCCCCTGCAAAGCAGCAATAATTTCAGGTGCCGCAGGTTGCGGCTGCACCATCTGCCCCAATTCGCCGAACATGTCGCGAACACCTTTGGTGGCTGCCATGATGACATCCATCAATTCCGGCGTCAGTTCAAGCTCACCATTGCGCAAACGGTCAAACAGATTTTCCGTCAGATGACACAGGGTAACTAGTTCGGAGGCGTTGAGAAAACCAGCCCCCCCCTTGACGGTGTGAAAGCCACGAAATATGTCATTCAGCAGCCCGCAATCATCGGGCATTTTTTCGAGATCAACGAGTTTGTTGTCCACATCCGACAACAAATCATGAGCTTCCTGCAGAAAATCCTGCAGAAGATCTTCCATTCCGCCAAAGTCACTCATTCTCGCCCTCCTCAGAATCCGAGGCTGTCGAGCAGATCGTCAACCTGCTCCTGGTTTACCACGACGTCGGTACGCCCTTCGGCATTTATCACTGGGCCGTTCATAAGATTGGCCACCTCATCAGTGCGCTTTGTGTCCGGCAAAACTTCCAAGAGAACAGACATCAGACCGGCCTCAAGGTCCTGTGCAAGAGCAACAATTTTCTTGATGACTTGTCCGGTCAGATCCTGAAAGTCCTGAGCCATCATGATCTCAGTCAATTGGGCATGGGTGCCACGGGCCTGCTGAGGCAGTTTCTCATTCAGGAAGGTACGCGTTTCGGCGGCCAATACCTTGAATTCTTCAACCCCCAACTCGTTTGCAAACACCTTATCCCAGCGCTGGCCCAACGCCAGAGAGCTGGTTTCAATATCGTCAACCAAGGGGCTGGCAATATCTGTCGCGTTAAGAACCCGGCAAGCTGCCTGCTCAGTCAGGTTAGCTACGTACGCCAACCTATCCTTCGCATCAGGCAGCACCGCGACGGTTTTTTCCAGCAGCTTGTCATAACCAAGCTGGCCGAGCGTATCGTGCAACTCACGAGCCATATGCCCAATTCGATTGAACACTGCCTCCTGCTGTGGCCAGGCTTCGCTACTCCCCGTTGTCTGCGAATCTGCCCCTGTCACCGGAACCGGCGCTTGCCGTGCTGCCTGCGCTTCCTGCGAAACACTATCGAATAATGCTTGCAGATCATCATTGTCTGCATCGGACTGGCCGGCAGGCACCGGGGCTGGCGGCACTCGGACAGAGGGAGTGGGTGCGAAATCAGCGGCGATAGAGTCGAAAAGAGCTTCGAGATCAGCAGAGTCGTTATTGGCTGACATGATTCCCCCTTAGGCCTGACCCATTTTTTCGAAAATCTTGTTCAG
>CAMLHL010000083.1 GCA_946479855.1 uncultured Pseudomonadota bacterium | reverse complement strand
GCGCCGACCGTGGCGCTGATCACCAACGCCCAGCGCGCCCACCTCGAAGGCATGGGCGATCTCGACGAAGTGGCGCGTGAAAAGGGTTCCATCTTCAGCGGCCTGCCGGCCGACGGTATCGCCGTGATCAATGCCGACGACGCCTATGCCGCCTTCTGGCGCGACATGGCGGGCGGCCGTCCGGTACGCACATTCGCCATCGATTGCCCGGCCGACGTGGCCGGCACGGTGCGCCAGCACGGCCTGGAAATCGGCCTCGACCTGGCCGCGCCGGAAGGCTCGGCGACGCTGACCCTGCGCATCCCCGGCCGCCACAACGCCCGCAACGCGGTGGCCGCCGCCGCCGCCTGCCTCGCCGCCGGCGTTCCGCTGGCCGCCGTGGTCGCCGGGCTGGAGGCTTTCTCCGGCGTCAAGGGCCGCCTGCAGCGGCGTACCGGCAAGCAGGGCGCCGAGATCCTCGACGACACCTACAACGCCAACCCGGATTCGGTGCGCGCCGGCATCGACGTGCTGGCCGCGACCATCGGCCGCAAGCTGCTGGTCCTCGGCGACATGGGCGAGATCGGCGAAGCCAGCGGCCAGTACCACGACGAGATCGGCGGCTACGCCAAGAGCCAGGGCGTCGACCGCCTGTTCGCGCTCGGCGACCAGGCCCAGCTGGCGGTGCGTAATTTCGGCGAAGGCGCCCGCCATTACTGCAACGTCGAAAAGCTGATTGCGGCGGTCGACAAGGAATTGGGGCCCGAAACCACGGTGCTGGTCAAGGGCTCGCGCTTCATGAAAATGGAACGGGTGGCCGACGCGCTGGCAGCACCCGCCGCTCCCGAGGAGAAACACTGATGCTGCTCGCATTGGCCCAATGGCTCGCCCAGGACGTGCGCTTCTTCAACGTCTTCAACTACATCACGCTGCGCACGGTGCTCGCCGCGATGACCGCGCTGCTGTTGTCGCTGGCCGCCGGGCCGCGCGTCATCCGCTGGCTGGCCGCCAAGAAGATCGGCCAGGCGGTGCGCAACGACGGCCCGCAGACCCACCTCGTCAAATCCGGCACGCCGACCATGGGCGGCGTGCTGATCCTGATCGCCATCGGCATCACCACGCTGTTGTGGGGCGACCTGACCAACAAGTACGTATGGACGGTGCTGGTCGTCACGCTCGGCTACGGCATCATCGGCTGGTACGACGACTGGAAGAAGGTTGTTTATCGCGATCCGAACGGCCTGGCCAGCCGCTGGAAATTCTTCTGGCAGTCGGTGCTCGGCATCGGCGCCGCGCTGTTCATCGCCTTCTCGGCCAAGAGCCCGGCGCAGACCGAACTGATCATCCCCTTCATCAAGACGATGGCCTACCCGCTCGGCGTCGTCGGCTTCATCACGCTGACCTACTTCGTCATCGTCGGCACCAGCAACGCGGTGAACCTGACCGACGGCCTCGACGGCCTGGCGATCATGCCGACCGTCATGATCGCCGCCGCCTTCGCGCTGATCGCCTACGTCACCGGCCACGCGGTCTACGCCAAGTATCTGCTGATTCCCTATGTGCCGGGCGCCGGCGAACTGTGCATCCTGCTTGGCGCCATCGCCGGGGCCGGGCTCGGCTTCCTGTGGTTCAACGCCTACCCGGCCGAAGTCTTCATGGGCGATGTCGGCGCGCTGGCGCTCGGTGCCGCGCTCGGCACCGTCGCCGTGATCGTCCGCCAGGAAATCGTGCTGCTGATCATGGGCGGCGTTTTCGTCATCGAGACGCTGTCGGTGATGCTGCAGGTCGGCTACTTCAAATACACCAAGAAGAAATACGGCGAGGGCCGGCGCATCCTGCGCATGGCGCCGCTGCACCACCACTTCGAACAAACCGGCTGGAAGGAGACGCAGGTCGTCGTCCGCTTCTGGATCATCACCATCATGCTCGTGCTGATCGGGCTCTCTACCCTGAAGCTGCGCTAAATGGAACTCAAGGGCAAACGCGTACTGGTCATCGGGCTCGGCGAGTCCGGACTGGCGATGGCCAAATGGCTGCATCGCCAGGGCGCCTTCGTCCGCGTCGCCGATTCGCGCGCCAACCCGCCGAACGTCGAGGCCCTGCAGTGCGTCGCGCCGGGCGCCGAGCTGATCGCCGGGCCGTTTGCCGCCACTACCTTCGCCGGCTGCGACCTGGTGGCCCTGTCGCCGGGCGTGCCCAAGGCGACACCGGCGATCGCTACGGTCGACCTGCCGATCGTCTCGGAAATCGAACTGTTCGCCGCCGGCGTCCGCCAGCAGGTCCCGGCCTCGCGGATCGTCGCGATCACCGGCAGCAACGGCAAGACGACGACCACGGCGCTGACCGCCCATTTGTTGAACGGCGCCGGCGTGCCGGCCATCGCCTGCGGCAACATCTCGCCGTCGGCCCTCGATGCGCTGATGGATGCCCAGGATGCCGGCACTTTGCCGCAAGTCTGGGTCGTCGAACTGTCCAGCTTCCAGCTCGAAACGACGCATCGGCTGAATGCCGCTGCCGCCACCGTGCTCAACGTCTCGGAGGATCACCTCGACCGCTACGAGGGTAGCCTGGCCAACTACGCCGCCGCCAAGTCGCGCGTCTTCCAGGGCAAGGGCGTCATGGTGCTCAATCGCGACGACGACTGGTCGATGGCCAACGGCCGTTGCGGCCGGACGATGGTGACTTTCGGCCTCAATGCCGCACCGCGCGGCGTCGATTACGGTTTTGCCGACGGGGCGATTCAGCGCGGCCAGGAAAAGCTGGTCGCCCTGGCCGACCTCCAGCTGTCCGGCCTGCATAATGCGGCCAACGCGATGGCCGCGCTGGCCCTGTGCGAAGCCATCGGTGTCGAGCCGGCCCGCGTGCTGTCGGCACTGAAGGCCTTCAAGGGCTTGCCGCATCGCGTCGAGACGGTGGCCGAGATCGGCGGCGTGCTCTACGTCGACGACTCCAAGGGCACCAATGTCGGCGCCACGCTGGCCGCCATCGAAGGCATGGGCCGCAAGGTCGCCATCGTGCTCGGCGGCGACGGCAAGGGGCAGGATTTCTCGCCGCTCAAGCCGGCGCTGGAAAAGCACGGCCGCGCTGTCGCCCTGATCGGCCGCGACGCCGCCGCCATCGGCATGGCCCTCGAAGGCAGCGGCGTGCCGACCCGCATCCTCGGCGACATGGCCGCCGCCGTGCGCTGGCTGGCCGCCCAGGCGCAAAGCGGTGATTGCGTGCTGCTCTCGCCGGCCTGCGCCAGCCTCGACATGTACCGCAATTATGCGCACCGCGCCGAGGCCTTCATCGACGCCGTGCAGGAGTTGTCAGCATGATGATCGGCGCCCTCGACGCTCCCCGCCGCCAGGTGGCGGAAATCGACTACGCGCTGTTGTGGAGCGTGCTGATCCTGCTCTTCGCCGGTTTGGTCATGGTCTATTCGGCCTCGATCGCCATCGCCGAGGGGGGGCGTTTTACCAATCACCAGCCGGCCTATTTTCTGATCCGCCACGGTGTCTTCCTGTGCATCGGCCTGGTCGCTGGTGCGGTCGCTTTCCAGGTGCCGCTCTCGCTGTGGCAGAAGAATGCGCCTTACCTGTTCATGATCGGCGTCGCCCTGCTCGCCGTCGTGCTGATTCCCGGCCTCGGCCGCGACGTCAACGGTGCCCGCCGCTGGCTGCCCCTCGGCTTCGCCAACCTGCAACCGTCCGAGCTGATGAAGATGTTTGCCGTGCTCTACGCCGCCGACTATACGGTGCGCAAGATCAGCGTCATGCACGACCTGAAGCAGGCCTTCCTGCCGATGTTCGGCGCCATGGCCGTGGTCGGCATGCTGCTCTTGAAAGAGCCGGACTTCGGTGCCTTCGTGGTGATCATCTCGATCGCCATGGGCATCCTGTTCCTCGGTGGACTCAAGGCCCGCCTGTTCGCGATGCTGATCGTCGGCCTGCTGATCGCCTTTACGGTGATGATCATCGTTTCGCCCTACCGCCGCGATCGGGTATTCGGCTTCATGGACCCGTGGGCCGATGCCTTCGGTCGCGGCTACCAGTTGTCGCATTCGCTGATCGCCTTCGGTCGCGGCGAACTGTTCGGCGTCGGCCTCGGCGCCAGCGTCGAGAAATTGTTCTACCTGCCGGAAGCGCACACCGACTTCCTGCTCGCCGTGATCGCCGAGGAACTCGGCTTCTTCGGCGTCGTCGCGGTGATCGCGCTGTTCGCCCTGGTCGTCCAGCGTGCCTTCGCCATTGGCCGCCAGTGCGTGCAACTCGACCGCCTCTACCCGGCGCTGGTCGCCATGGGCATGGGCATCTGGTTCGGCGTTCAGTCCTTCATCAACATGGGCGTCAACATGGGTCTGCTGCCAACCAAGGGCCTGACCCTGCCGCTGATGAGCTTCGGCGGTTCCGGCATCCTGGCCAATTGCGTGGCGCTGGCCATTCTGCTTCGCGTCGATTGGGAAAATCGCCAATTGATGCGCGGAGGCAAGCTATGACGCAGCCGGTTATGTATTCGCATCAATTGGCGATTTCGTCGCAGGTTAACCCGGCGCAGCCGGTGTTAAGCGCGCAGCGCGGCCGTAGACAAAACATCCTCCTTTCGCGCGGAGGCCAGCTATGAGCAAGACCATCATGATCATGGCCGGTGGCACCGGTGGTCACATCTTCCCGGCGCTGGCCGTCGCGCACCAGCTGCGCGATGCCGGCTGGCGGGTGGTCTGGCTCGGCAATCCGGACGGCATGGAGGCAAAACTGGTGCCGCAGCACGGCTTCGAGATGGTCAACCTGAAGTTCGCCGCCCTGCGCGGCAAGGGGCTTGTGCGCAAGCTGCTGCTGCCGCTCAATCTGCTGCGCGGTTTCTGGCAGGCGCAAAAGGCCATCCGTCAGGTCCAACCTGACGTCGTGCTTGGCATGGGTGGCTACATCACCTTCCCGGGCGGCATGATGGCCTCCCTGCTCGGCAAGCCGCTGGTCGTCCATGAACAGAATTCGGTGGCCGGTCTGGCCAACCGCGTGCTGGCCGGCGTCGCCGACCGTATCGTCACCGGTTTCCCGGGCGTCTTCAGCAAAGGCAGCTGGGTCGGCAATCCGGTGCGCCCGGAGATCGGGCAGATCGCGCCGCCGGCCGAGCGTCTGGCTGGGCGCAGCGGCGCGCTGCACCTGCTGGTCATCGGCGGCAGCCTGGGGGCCCAGGCGCTGAACGAAATGGTGCCGCAGGGCATGGCCTTGCTCGGCGAAAGCGAGCAGCCGCAGATCGTTCATCAGGCCGGCGAGAAGCATCTCGACGCGTTGAAGGCCAACTACGCCGCAGTCGGCGTCCAGGCGCACTGCGTTTCGTTCATCGAGGACATGGCCGGCGCCTACGAATGGGCCGATCTGGTGATTTGTCGGGCCGGCGCGCTGACCATCGCCGAGCTGGCGGCGGCCGGCGTGGCCAGCATCCTGGTGCCTTTCCCGCACGCCGTAGACGACCACCAGACCGGTAATGCCAAGTTCCTGGTCCATGCCGGCGGCGCCTTCCTGTTGCCGCAAAGCGAGCTGACGCCGGAGGCCATCGCCCTGATCCGCAACTATTCCCGCGGTCAACTGCTGGAAATGGCCGAAAAGGCCCGCAGCCTGGCCAAGCCGGAGGCCACCGCCGACGTGGCGAATATTTGCGCGGAAATTGCCAAGTGAGCGCCCAATGAAACATAAAGTTAAACACATCCACTTTGTCGGGGTCGGCGGTTCGGGCATGAGCGGCATCGCCGAAGTGCTGGCCCACCTCGATTACACCGTCAGCGGCTCCGATATCGCGGCCAGTGCGACGACCCGCCGCCTCGAAGGCGAGGGTGTCAAGGTGATGATCGGCCATGCCGCCGAGAATGCCGCCGGCGCCGATGCCGTGGTCATCTCGACCGCGGTCAAGGCCGACAATCCGGAAGTGGTCGCCGCCCGCGAGCGCAAGATTCCGGTCGTCCCGCGCGCCCAGATGCTGGCCGAACTGATGCGCCTGAAGAGCGGCATCGCCATCGCCGGCACGCACGGCAAGACGACGACGACCAGCCTGGTCACCAGCATCCTGGCCGAAGGCGGCATCGATCCGACCTTCGTCATCGGCGGCCGCCTGAACGCCGCCGGCGCCAACGCCCGGCTCGGCAGCGGTGATTTTCTGGTCGCCGAGGCCGACGAGTCGGACGCCTCCTTCCTGTTCCTGTCGCCGGTCATCTCGGTCGTCACCAATATCGACGCCGACCACATGGAAACCTACGGCCACGACTTCGAGCGCCTGAAGTCGGCCTTCGTCGATTTCCTCAATCGCCTGCCGTTCTACGGCGTTGCCGTGGTTTGCGGCGACGACGCCAATGTCCGCGACATCCTGCCGCGCGTGCCGAAGCAGATCATCACCTACGGCTTGTCCCAGGAAAACAACTTCTACGCCGAGAATATCGTCGCCGAGGACGGGCGGATGCGCTTCGACTGCGTCCGCGTCAATGGCACGACGACGCGGCTGTCTGTCGTCCTCAACACCCCGGGCCTGCACAACGTACTCAACGCGCTGGCGGCGATCGCCGTCGCCACCGAGGTGCAGGTGGCCGATGCCGCCATCGTCAAGGCGCTGGCCGAGTTCAAGGGGGTCGGCCGCCGCTTCCAGCGTTACGGTGAAGTCGCGCTGCCGGCCGGCGGCAGCTTTACGCTGGTCGACGACTACGGCCATCACCCGGTCGAAATGGCCGCGACGCTCGCTGCCGCCCGCGGCGCCTTCCCGGGACGCCGCTTGCTGCTGGCCTTCCAGCCGCACCGCTACACGCGGACCCGCGATTGCTTCGAGGATTTCGTCAAGGTGCTGTCGACGGTCGATGCGCTGTGTCTGGCCGAAATCTATGCCGCCGGCGAAGCGCCCATCGTCGCCGCCGACGGCCGTTCGCTGGCCCGCGCCCTGCGCGTCGCCGGCAAGGTCGAGCCGGTTTTCGTCGAGGACATCGCGGCGATGCCGCAAACGATTATGAATGTCGCCCGCGACGGCGACGTCGTGTTGTGCATGGGGGCCGGCTCGATTGGCGCCGTTCCCGGCAAGCTGGTGGGGCAGATATGAGCCTCGCCTACGACCATAGAAACAAGCGCTGGCCCCAGGGTCAACCGCAAAAAATGCCCAAAAATGAAAAGCAGTCTGGAGCAAAGCATGTCTGATTTTGGCAAAGTTGCCGTCCTGTTCGGAGGCACGTCCGCCGAACGCGAGGTTTCCCTGAACAGCGGTTCGCGCGTGCTGGCCGCATTGCAGGGCCAGGGCATCGACGCCCACGCCTTCGATCCGGCCGAGCAGCCGCTCGACGCGCTGAAGGGCTACGACCGCGCCTTCATCGCGCTGCACGGCCGCCACGGCGAGGACGGCACCATCCAGGGCGCCCTCGAAGTCATGCACATTCCCTACACCGGTTCCGGCGTGCTGGCTTCGGCGCTGGCCATGGACAAGTTCCGCACCAAGCTGATGTGGCAGGCGGCCGGGCTGAAGATTCCGGACTACGCGCTGCTCACCGCCGATTCGGATTTCGCCGAGATCGAGGAACGACTCGGCCTGCCGCTGTTCGTCAAGCCGGCCCGTGAAGGCTCGTCGATCGGCGTCACCAAGGTCAAGGCGCGCGGCGAACTCAAGGCCGCCTACGAGGAAGCCGCCCGCCACGATCCGCTGGTCATCGCCGAAAAGGGCGTCATGGGCGGCGAATACACGGTCGGCATCATCGGCGACGAAGCCATGCCGATCATCAAGATCGAGCCGGCCACCGAGTGGTACGACTACGAAGCCAAGTACAACCGCGACGACACCCGCTACCTCTGCCCCTGCGGCCTGCCGGAAGCCAAGGAAATGGAAATCCGCAAGGGCGCGCTGGAAGCCTTCCGCGTCCTTGGCGGACGCGGCTGGGGCCGGGTCGATTTCCTGATGGACGAGGCAGGCAATTACTACTTCCTGGAAGTGAACACGGCGCCGGGCATGACCGACCATTCGCTGGTGCCGATGGCGGCCCGCGTCAACGGCCTGGACTATCCGGCGCTGGTTCGTCGCGTCCTCGAACTGGCCGCAAACGACTGAGAACGACTGAGAACGATGCATGTGGAACAAACCGCACCTGCTGAACGCGATCGCCGACCTGCTGATGCTGGCCGCTTCGGCCGCGTTGCTGGCCGCCGCTGCGGTCTGGCTGGTGCGCGTGCCGTCGCTGCCGGTTCGCCATGTCGTTTTTGCCGATCCGCTGCCGCATACCAAGCGCGGCGAAGTGGAGCAGGCGTTGCCGGCGGTGCTGAAGGGCAATTTCTTCAGCCTGAATCTGGAAGCCGTGCGCGGGGCGCTGGAAAAGCTGCCCTGGGTGCGCAAGGTGGACGTACGCCGGCAGTGGCCGGACCGGCTGGAAATCAGCATCGAGGAACACAAGCCGGTGGCCCGCTGGGGCGAGGGGCGGGGCGAACTGGTCAACAGCTACGGCGAGGTTTTCGCGGCGCTGCTGCCGGAGCCGGAATCGACGGCTTTGCCGCTGTTGTTCGGGCCGCAGGGCACGGCGCAGGAAGTGCTGAAGCACTACGGCGAGTTCATCGGCGTCTTCAAGGCAGTCGGCGAGACGCCGGTGCAGGTCACGCTGTCGCCGCGCCTGGCCTGGCAACTGAAGCTGCAGAACGGCATGTTGGTCGATATCGGCCGCGAGCAGCCGAAGTCGCCGGTGGGCGTCCGGCTGGCGCGTTTTATCGAAATTTATCCGGAAACGGTCGCCAAGCGGGCGGTCCGGCCGGCGGTGGTGGATTTGCGGTATCCGAATGGTTTCGCGATGCGAGTCGCGGGCGAGGCGAAGGGAAAGTAAGCATATGAGCAGGGACAACAAGGATCTGGTCGTCGGTCTGGACATCGGGACGTCGAAGATCGTCGCGCTGGTCGCCGAGATCAACAACGAGGGCCATCTGAATGTGATCGGCATGGGCTCGCAGGATTCGCGCGGTCTGAAGAAGGGGGTCGTGGTCAACATCGAGGAAACGGTGCACACCATCAGCCGGGTCGTCCAGGAAGTCGAGCTGATGGCCGACTGCAAGGTCAGCAACGTCTATACCGGTATCGCCGGCAGCCATATCAAGAGCTTCAACTCGAACGGCATGGTGGCGATCAAGGACAAGGAAGTGACGCCCAGCGACGTCGACCGTGTCATCGAAACGGCACGCGCGATGCCGATCCCGGCCGACCAGGAAATCCTCCACATCCTGACCCAGGAATTCGTCATCGACGGCCAGGACGGCATCCGCGAGCCGATCGGCATGAGCGGCATGCGCCTGGAAGTGAAGACGCACATCGTGACTGGCGCCGTGTCGGCTGCCCAGAACATCGTCAAGTGCGTGCGCCGCTGCGGCCTGGAAGTCAATGACCTGGTGCTGCAGCCGCTGGCTTCCAGCTACGCGGTGCTGTCCGAGGACGAGAAGGATCTCGGCGTCTGCCTGATCGATATCGGCGGCGGCACGACCGACATCGCTGTCTGGACGCAGGGGGCCATCCGCCACACCTCGGTGATTCCCATCGCCGGTGATCAGATCACCAACGACATCGCCATGGCGCTGCGCACGCCGACCCGCGAGGCCGAAGACATCAAGTGCAAATATGGCTGCGCCTTGTCGCAACTGGCCGATGCCGCCGAAAACCTGGAAGTGGCCGGCGTCGACGATCGGCCGAGCCGTAAATTGAGCCGCCGGGCGCTGGCCGATGTCATCCAGCCGCGGGTCGAGGAGCTCTATGAATTGATCCAGAACGAACTGCGCCGCGCCGGTTTCGAGGAGGTGCTGTCGTCGGGCATCGTGCTCACCGGCGGCGCCAGCGTCATGCCGGGCATGGTCGAGCTGGGCGAGGAAATCTTCCACATGCCGGTTCGCCTCGGCAGCCCGAAATATGCCGGCAGCCTGGCCGATGTCGTGCAGAGCCCGCGCTTCTCGACCGCCTTCGGGCTGCTGCTCGAAGCCCAGGCCCAGCGCAAGCGCGGCCAGAAGATCCAGGAAAAGCAGGGCTTCAAGGATGTCTTTGAGGGCATGAAGTCCTGGTTTGCCAAGAATTTTTGATTTGTCATTGAACAGCTTTTTCAGAGGAGGTAGTCACCATGTTTGAGATCATCGAGAAAGACGAAGAATCCGGTACGATCATCAAGGTGTTCGGCGTTGGCGGTGCCGGCGGAAATGCCATCGAGCACATGATTCGCGAAGGCGTCAGCGGCGTTGAATTCATCGCTGCCAATACCGATGCCCAGGCGCTCAGCCGCAGTGCCGCAGCGAGCAAGCTGTCGCTCGGCAAGACCGGCCTCGGCGCCGGGGCCAAGCCGGAAGCCGGCCAGGC
>CAMLHL010000082.1 GCA_946479855.1 uncultured Pseudomonadota bacterium | reverse complement strand
AGCGGGCCAGCGTCGACACCTCGGCAATCTGCCCGACGTTGAGCCGCTCGCCCGGTTCGAAGAGCAGCAGGATGCGCTGCCGGTGCTCATCGCCGAGGGCCACGAAAATCCGTGACATCGCCTGCCATTCGGGCGGGATAGTTTGGCTGTAGTTATTTTTCATATCGACAATCTTAGTTATATCGATATATTGCGTCAAGTTTTTTGAACACTGCTTGTTTCGGAGCAAACGATCGTTCTGTCGTCTACTATCAGTGAGTACTTTGGAAGCGCTGAGAGGAGTTCACGATGAGCAACGAACAGGCGGCACCTGAGACAAAGGGCGTGAAGGTGGAGTTACTGGCAACGGTTGACCTTGGCCCTGAGATCGAGGGCATGACAGGGCGCCAACTTCGAATGCGGATGGTGACCATCGATCCTGGCGGGGTCTTCGGCCCGCTTCATGACCATAAAGACAGGCCAGGCACCGTCTACATCCTGCAAGGAACGATCACTGACCATCGAAATGGCATCGCTACCGACTATGGGCCGGGGGTCGGCTGGCCCGAGGACAGGAACACCACACACTGGCTTGAGAACAGGGGAACGATGCCGGCGGTGGAAATATCAGTCGATATCGTCCGGCAATAATAGGTTCAGGTCTGATCTCTAAACGACCGGGCCTCGTCCGCGGGGCATCCGGAGGGGCTTCCGGCGGCTACGCGTGCTTTTACACGGTGGTCCGCCGCAAGCTCCCAAGGTGCCTGCTTTTGCAAGATAGCCACTTCCGCAAGGGGCGCGATCCCCGCCGGTCAATGTCCATCACCCCCGTCATCCGCTAGGCTCAGCGAGAAGCGGACGTCGCAGCCTCGCTAGAGCGCACCGGCCGAACAGCGCTCAGGCTTCAAAGACCGGGCGTGCGGCCCGGTTGCCAGATGGCCTGGGCATCCGCGGAGAAAATTCTTATCAGGAATCGACTATTCCAATTGTCGAAGCACTTCATGAATCATCGGCAAGGTGTGCCGTGTCGCCCGTTCCCCCTCCGCAATTGCGATTGCGGCGCGGTGGAAGTCCATGGCGGCGATGGTGGACAACTTCGGATGAATCATGACATCAGCCGGTTCGCCGGCCAACCGGCTTTGAGTGATGCGGACTTGCATGATGCTGAGGCTGGCACTCACTACGTCAAGCATCGACGGCATGCTCGACGCCAACTTCGGCGCTCCTGCCATACCGGAAGCCGGCAAGAACTTGGCGAGGACAGCATTGAGCCTGCCGTTCCCAGCCGATATCGGCGCTTTTCCGGATTTGCCCGAGATTCGTTTGCCCTGGCCGAGCAAATCCCAGTTCAGATCGACGGCGATGACAATATCCGCCCCCATGGCCCGGCACAGCGACACCGGTACCGGATTGACCAGACCGCCATCCACCATCAGCCGCCCATCATTGAGGACGGGGGTAAAGAGGCCGGGCATGGCAATCGACGCGCGTACGGCGTCTACCGCAGCCCCGTCACGCAGCCAGATTTCGCGACCGTTGGCCAGGTCAGTCGCGACACAAGCAAATTTCTTTGCGAACTGCTCGATCCTTTGGTCATCCAGTTGCTTGCGAAGGAAGCCAACCAGCCTGCCACCTTCAATCAGCCCCCCACCCATTTTCACGTCAAGTAATCCGACGACCGTTTGCCAGTTCAAGGCAGTTACCCAATGCTCCAGGCTATCGAGCTTCCCGGCGGCATAGGCCGCCCCAACCAGCGAGCCGATCGAAGTGCCGCACACGATCTCGGGCGATATTCCCGCCTGCTCAAGGACCCTGATCACCCCGATATGTGACCAGCCTCTCGCCGAGCCACTGCCCAATGCGAGGCCGATGCGAGGATGCCGATGTTCCAAGGTGCAGCTCCTGTCAATCGCGGGCGGAATGAAAGCAATCGTAGTTTTGCACGCTTCCCCGCCCAAGGTTTAGTAGTCAGCCATTTCCATCCCAATGCCCGCCGCGATTACGGCGCTAACGATAGTGTTCCTTCGAATTCCCTTTGGCTATGACAACTCGTTTGACATCAAGCGCACTCTCCTGTTCAACGGGAGCAGTGCGCGCACAACACGCGGCGCAGGCTTTAATTGCATACGCCTGGCGGCCATTTCTTGCGAAAAACAGACAGGAACGCATTGCGTAAACTCCCGACGGACACATATTTTGATTGCTCTCCCTAGCCTTCTTTCGGTCAGGAAGGACCCGCCGGCCAGCTGCCGTCTGCGGCGATCAGGTACAAGGAGCGCTCGACAGCAGGCAGGCGGCTTAGGCCGTAGATACCCGGCCGGTACCGGATCTTTTTGATGGGCATCAATGAGAACTATTGTCATCTCCACCATCCTTGTTTGCATTCCCGGATCACGGGATATTCTGAGGAGCAAGGTATGGCGAAGAAGCTTGAAGGCAAGGTTGCAGTAGTCACGGGCGCCAGTAGCGGGATCGGAAAGTCGATCGTCGAAAAATATGCTGAAGAAGGCGCCAAGGTCGTCGCCTTCGCCCGCAACGCGGCCGCTCTGAATGCGCTGGAGGCGGCCTATCCCGGGCAGGTCAAGGCGGTGGTGGGTGACGTAACCCGGCTGGAAGACCTGAAGCGCCTGGTCGACGAAGCCGTCCAGGCTTTTGGCGGCGTGGATATCGTCGTTCCGAACGCCGGAATTGCGCGTGTCGTATCTTTCGAGGACAGCACCGCCGAAGCCTTCAACACCCAGTTTTCGGTCAATCTCTTCGGTGCGGCGGAAACTGCCCGCCTGTTCACCCCCCATATCCGCAAGGGAGGGTCGATTCAGTTCATCACGACTTTCCTGACCCAAGTGGGCTTCCCCGGCCTGGCTATTTACAGCGCAAGCAAGGCGGCCCTGAAGTCCCTGTCCCAAACCCTAGCAGCGGAACTAGCCCCGCAGGGCATCCGGGTTAACTCCATCGCGCCGGGCCCCATCGGTACGCCGCTGTGGGGTACGGTCGGGCTGCCGCCGGAAGTACTGGGTGCCGTTGCGGAAAAGATCACCTCCCGGCTCATGCCCGGGACATTCGGCCAGCCCGAGGATATTGCCGACCTATCCGTATTCCTGGCCTCGGACAGCGCCAAGAACATCTATGGCCAGGAAATCGTCGTGGATGGCGGCTATACCATCGGCTGACTATCGTTTTAACTGCGCTACCTTGACCCGCCGCTGGCGGGTTTTTTTCCAGCGGCAGGGGACGCAGCACGATCGTCACGCCGACGCCATTTTCGATGGCAAGCCGATGCGTCGAAAATTTGCCGTCCTTTTGCCGACCCGGCGCAGCCATATCCTGCAATCGGAAAGCTTGCCGCACCTGGTGTGGCGCCAATCCGTCAGAAACAAAAAACTCGCCCGCAAGCTTCCCCGCTGGGTCAGAGACACCGAATGCCCCCCCATCCGCAGTAGGCGCCAAGCGGGAATAGCCGAACAGTCAAAGCAGCCGCGGGAAGCTTGGGCTTGCCTGCGCTCGCTTCCACGCTCATAACCGCCGGTCATGCGGGTGGTGGCGCATGACAAGCCAAGACGGAGCGATGCCTCGGCTGGAGACCCAAGGGCAATCGAAGAAAGGCTGTCCCACATGGCGGCAACCCCGAAGGACTTATCGCGCATCTCACAGAGCGCCCAGGCCAATAATATCCAGCCCGCTTGAAACCAAATTAGTATTTTATTAAACTGAGAAAATCAATATAAATACAAGCAAAGCCTGCCCTGTTTCATGTTTTGGGCATTTCATCGGGGTCCCGCGATCCGGGGCCAGGGAGGAGTCAAGATGTCCCGTTCCACAGGAAAAGAACCCATCCCTCCACACCCGGCAGGCGAACCCAATCCGCCGTCGAGCCCCAGCGACGCCATCGGCCATGACGAGGTGCACCGCTTTCTGCCGCCTTCCCTGCATATCGGCGTTGCCACCATCGACGCCCAGCACGCCAACCTATTCCGTCGCCTGATCTGGCTGAAGCGCCAGTGTCTGCAAAACAATTGCCTCTCTGCCGACGATGCCGAGAGCCTGCTCGCCTACCTGCGCGAGCATTTTGCGACCGAGGCGCGATTCGCGGTGGAAGGCAAGGTGGATTTTTCCCAGCACGCCCGCCGACACCAGGAGATGCTGAATCATGTCTCCCGGGCCTTGCACAGTGCCGTGGCTGGCCAGGCCGACGTCTTTAGCGTGCTGCGCTATATCGAGTACTGGTTCGAGCGCCATATCGTCCAGGAGGACATCTCGCTCGGGCGCTTGGACGCGCCCTAGCTTGCCGAGCATCACACGGCGTCGACGGCAGCCCCCAATCGACGCCCCGTCCGACGCCTAGTGGCGGCAGGCCCATCCCGGGCTAAAATCGGCAACCATGATCGACCGTTGCGGTCGACTGCCTTTCTGGCCCGAAAGCCGAGTTTGCCCATGCACCCCTCCCGTTCCGAAAACCTCGACCTGCCCGATGTCCGCCTGCACATTCGGCGCTGGGGCAAGCCGCAGGCCCCGACCCTTTTCCTGCTGCACGGCTGGATGGATGTTTCGGCCTCCTTCCAGTTCGTCGTCGATGCACTGGAAGGTGACTGGAACATCATCGCCCCCGACTGGCGCGGCTTCGGCAGTTCGACCTGGCTGCACCGGCCGTATTTCTTCGCCGAGCATCTCGGCGACCTGGAGGCTGTCCTCGACCGCTATGCCCCGACCGGCAAGGTAACGCTGGTCGGTCACAGCATGGGCGGCATTCTTGCCTGCCTCTATGCCGGCCTGCGCCCCGAACGCATGGCGCACGTCATTTCGTTGGAAGGTTTCGGCATTGCGCCGACCACCCCGGACATGGCACCGGAGCGTTACCGGCAATGGCTCGACACGCTGAACAAGCCGCCGCGCATGCACGCCTACCCCGATCGCGCCGCCTTTGCCCGCCGACTGCTGCACAGCGACCGTTTCCTGAGCGCCGAACGGGCCGACTTCCTGTCCCGCCACCTGGCCCGGGTCGGTGACGGCGAGACCCGAAGCGGCAGCCGGCACCACGGCATCATCTGGAACGGCGATCCCTGGCACAAAGCCAGCTCACCCTATCTATTCCGCCTGGAAGAATCGATGGCGATCTGGAAGCAGATCACCTGCCCGGTCCTCTGGGTGGCCGGCCGGCAGTCGTGGGTGGT
Source organism: uncultured Pseudomonadota bacterium (assembly GCA_946479855.1). The sequence continues at coordinate 5,633 of CAMLHL010000082.1, read as the reverse complement.
GCGCGACTACGCCACCCGTCCTGGCGACTGGGCGGCGCGCCAGGCCTGCTTTGCCAGCCTCTCGGAAAGCTGGATCGAGGACTCGGACCACATGCTGCACCACGACCAGCCCGAGGCTGTGGCCCGGCTGATCGAGGATTTTCTTGCCTGAACGGCGGGGCGCACCGCCCGAGCAGACGCCCCTAGGATTACTGCGGTCTACGTCCAAAAATCGCAAAAACCAGCAGTGCTCAGCGCCCGACCGATCCCTCCGGGGCCGCCCGTAAGTACTGCTTCGGCCAGCAGGGTGCCTGCCCGAGCGCCTGGGCGGCCTGCAGCGGCCAGTACGGGTTGCGGAGAATTTCCCGGCCGACCAACACCATGTCGGCCTGTCCATTGCAAACGATCTGGTTGGCCTGATCCGCCGAGGTGATCAGGCCGACAGCCGCAGCCGGCAGCCCGGCCTCGTGGCGGACCCGGGCCGCGAATACGGTCTGGAAGCCGGGCCCCACCGGAATTTTCGCCGTCGGCACCAGGCCGGCCGTGGAGATATCGGCCAGATCGACACCGAGCGCCGGCAGGCCGCGACAGAGTTCGACGGTCTCGTCGGCCGACCAGCCGCCCTCGACCCAGTCGGTGGCCGAGAGGCGGATCAGCAGGGGGAGATTATCCGGCCACACGGCGCGCACCGCTACGACCACCTCGCGCAACAGGCGAGTCCGGTTCTCGAAACTGCCGCCGTAAGCATCGGCCCGCCGGTTGGCCAGCGGCGACAGGAACTGATGCAGCAGATAGCCGTGCGCCGCGTGGATTTCGAGCGCCTGGAAACCCGCCGTCACGGCGCGTTTGGCCGCCGCCACGAACAGCGTCACGATCTCGCCGATTTCGGCCAGGGTAAGTTCGTGCGGCACCGCATAGCCCTCACCAAAAGCCAGCGCCGAGGGGGCCACCGGCAGCCAGCCGCCTTCGCTGGCCGACAAGGTCCGCTGCGCCTCCCAACCGAGGCCGGCGCTCGCCTTGCGTCCGGCGTGGGCGAGCTGGATGGCCGGCACACAGCCCTGCTCCCGGGCCATGCGGGTAATTTTCGCCAGCGGCGCTATCTGCTCATCCCGCCACAGCCCGAGATCGCCCGGGCTGATCCGTCCGGTCGGGGTGACGGCCGTCGCTTCGAGAATCATCAGGGCGGCGCCGCCGACTGCCCGGCTGCCGTAATGGACGAAGTGCCAGTCGGCAGCCATGCCGTCCTGCGCCGAGTACTGGCACATCGGCGGGATGCCGATGCGATTCTTGAGAACGACACTACGTAGTTTCAGGGGGTCGAACAAGTGGCTCATGTTTTGGTTTTTTGCAAAAATTCCGGGTTGACCGTAAGCATTCGATAAATAGCGGCGACGTCCTATTCGCCGCGCGCGCGCCGGACGGTGATCGATTCGCCGGCGACGCCCCAGTTATCGGTATCGACCTCATCGATGACGACCACAGTGGTTTTCGGATTCTTGCCCAGCACATCGACCAGCAATTGCGTCGCCCCCTGGATCAGGCGCGCCTTCTGTTCAGCGGTGGCTCCCTCGCGGGTGATCTTGATATTGACGTAAGGCATCACAGCGCTCCCGTTTTAACGATTGACGTCGACCACGACGCGGCCGCGTACCTTGCCGTCCATCAGCTGCGCCGCCATCGGAATGGCCTCGGCCAGCGAAACTTCGTGCGTGATCAGGCCGAGTTTGCCGACATCGAGATCGGCCGCCAGGCGCTGCCAGGCGACCAACCGTTCCGGACGCGGACACATCACGCTGTCGATACCGACCAGCGTCACGCCGCGCAGGATGAAGGGCGCCACCGTCGACGGGAAATCCATGCCGCCGGCCAGGCCGCAGGCGGTCACGACGCCGCGGTACTTCATCGTCGCGCAAATGTTGGCCAGCGTGTGGCTGCCGACGACATCGACCGCGCCAGCCCAGCGTTCCTTGCCGAGTGGCTTGCCGGGCGCGGCAAAGAGGCTGCGCTCAATGACTTCCGCCGCACCGAGTTGCTTCAGGTAAGCGGCTTCCTCGGGTCGGCCGCTGACCGCGACGACGGTGTAGCCGAGCTTGCTCAACACGGCGATGGCGACGCTGCCGACGCCGCCGGCGGCGCCGGTGACGACGATCTCGCCATCGGCCGGCCTGACGCCCTGACGCTCCAGCGCCAGCACGCAAAGCATCGCGGTATAGCCGGCCGTGCCGATGGCGACGGCCTGCTGCGGGGTGAAAGCCGCCGGCAGCGGCACCAGCCAGTCGCCCTTGAGGCGGGCTTTCTGCGCCAGGCCGCCCCAGTGCGTCTCGCCGACGCCCCAGCCATTGAGCACCACACGGTCGCCGGCCCGGTAGTCGGGATGGCTACTGCTTTCAACCGTGCCAGCGATGTCGATGCCCGGCACCATCGGAAACTTGCGGACGACCGGCCCCTTGCCGGTGATCGCCAGGCCATCCTTGTAGTTCAGCGACGAATGGGCGACACGCACGGTGACGTCGCCTTCCGGCAACTGGCTGTCGTCGATTTCCTTGACCGCCGCGCGATAACCGGCGTCATCCTTTTCGATCAGAATTCCCTTGAACATCGTTTTTTCTCCGTATTAGCACTGCAGGCAAGGTTCGAGCGCGATTGCCGTATCCCGCTTTTCCACCAGCTTGAGTATAGCCAGCAGCAGGACGCCAAGCACCATCATCCCGGCGGCCAGGTACAGCCCGACCGAATAATTGCCGAGGCGGGTCGCCAGCCAGCCGACCACGGCCGGCCCGATAATCTGCGCCACACCGTAGGATAGGGTCATCCGGCCCATCATCTTGGCCGGGCGCGTCGGGTAGTAGCGCCCGGCCATGGTCAACACCAGACTGACCATGCCGATGAAGGTTCCGCCGAACAGCAGGGCGCCGAAGAGGGCGGCGAACAGTCCGCCGACTGCCACCGGCAGCACGATGCCGACGATTTGCAGCACGGCGGCGACGATCAGCGCATTGAGTTCGCCAGTCCGGCGGGCGATCAGGTCCCAGTTGATGCAGGCCGGCGCCGCGGCGACGCCGATCGCCATGAAGACCAGCGTGCCCTGCCCGGCCAGCCCCGGCAGGCGATCGACGATGGCGACGATGAAGGTGGCGCTGACCACGTAGCCGAAGCCGGCGCAGAAATAGGCGGCCATGAACAGGCTGAGGAACAAGGGACTCGGCGGGTTATCGCGCATCGCCTGGCCGCTCCGGGTCAGCGGGCTGTTATCGGGCGCCGGTAGCCAGGCCAGCGCCGGCACGACCAGCACGCAGCCGATGGCCGTGAAGGCAAACCACTGCTCGCGCCAGTCGAGACTACCGTTCATCAGCCAGACGGCGGCGGCGCAGCCGGCAATGCCCAGGCCGATGCCGGAAAAATGAATGCCCAGCTCGGGCCGGTGATTGTGCCGGATCAGCCAGTTGAGGATCAGCCCGCTGCCGAGCAGGATGCCCGCCGCACTGCTCAGGCCGGCGACGAAGCGCGACAGCATCCAGACCAGCGGATCGCTGGTCAGACCCATCAGCGCCGTGCTGAGAATGGCGACCACCATGCCGATCCGGTACAGCCGGTCTTTCAGCACCAGATCGCTGATCAGCGAGGCGATCAGCGCACCGCTCAGGTAGCCGGCATAGTTCAGCGCCGCCAGCCAGCCGGCTTCGCCGATGCCGAGCCCGGCCTGCTGCTGCATGATCGGCAGCAAGGGCGTATAGGCGAAGCGGGCCACGCCCATGGCCAGGATCAGGCTGAAAATCCCGGCACCGAGCACTTTGAGGCGTTCTATCCGTGAATTCATCGGTCTCTCCGTGGCTATTGATAGCGCCACGATAAACAGCGTAAAGTATCCAAACAAGTGATTTGTTTAGAATACATCGTTCTTTTTTTGAGATACCAGATGGAACTCATCGCCCTCCGAACTTTCCAGGCCGTCGTCGAAGAAGGCGGCATCCTCGCCGCCTCGCGCAAGTTGAACACCGTGCAATCCAATGTCACCGGCCGTATCCGCCGGCTGGAAGAGGAGCTCGGCGCCGAACTGTTCTTTCGCAAGGGCCGCGGCCTCGAATTGGCGCCCTCGGGCCGGGTGCTGCTCGACTACGCGCGCCGGATGCTGCTGCTCGAACGCCAGACCAGTGCCGCCGTCCGCCAGGTCGGCGAAAGCGCCGGCGAACTGCGCATCGGCGCCATGGAGACCTTTGCCGCCCTGCATCTGCCAGGGGCGCTGAAGGCGGTGCGGACCAGCCATCCGCGCCTCGAACTGCGCGTCTGCACCGACACCACCATCACGCTGACCGAAAAAGTGCTGACCCACAAACTCGACTGTGCCTTCGTCGCCGGGCCGGTCATCCATCCTGATCTCGCCTTCGACGAACTGGTCAGCGAGGAACTGGTGCAAGTCCACGCCGCCGGCACCGATCCGGTGCAACTACCGCTGATCCTCTTCCGCGAAGGCTGTGCCTATCGAACGCGGGCGCTCGCCTGGCAACGCGCCCAAGGCCATGCCTTGTCCGACGCCATGGAGTTCGGCACGCTGGAGGGGATACTCGGCTGCATCGCCGTCGGCCTCGGCTGGAGCCTGATGCCGCGGCGCGTCGTCGAACAATCCAGCCACGCCCCGGAGTTGGTGGTCGAGCGCGTTCCGGATGAATTCAACCGGGTCCCCACCGGCATGATCTATCTGCGCGAGGCACCGCCGATGGTGGCGCTGAGCACCTTGAGCCATGCCGTCATCGCCGCCAATCGGGTCGTGCGCAGCCCGCCGGAACAGGCCGAAAGCCAACCCGCCCCGACACCGGCGACGAGCCCGACCTAGGACTTGAGCAACTCTTCCCGCGAACCGAGCCAGCGTTTCAAATGCCGCTCGGCCAGTTCCGGGTGTTCGCCCAGCATTTCCTCGGCCACCGCGCGCGCCATCTCGACCAGGTCGGCATCCATTTCCAGATCGGCGTAGCGCAACAGCGGCACGCCGCTTTGCCGGGCTCCGACGAATTCCCCGGGGCCGCGGATCTGCAGGTCCTGGCGGGCGATCTCGAAGCCGTCGGTATTCTCGAAAATGATCTTCAGGCGCTGCCGGGCAATCTCGCCCAAGGGCCCGGCATAGATCAGCACGCAGCTCGACTCGTACTGGCCGCGGCCGACCCGGCCACGCAACTGGTGCAGCTGCGACAGGCCGAAGCGTTCGGCGTGCTCGATGACCATCAGGCTGGCGTTGGGCACGTCGACGCCGACTTCAATCACCGTCGTCGCCACCAGGACGTCGATCTCGCCAGCGGCGAAAGCGGCCATCACCGCCTGTTTTTCGTCGGCTTTCAGGCGGCCATGCACCAATCCTACGGTCAACGCCGGCAAATCGGCCAAAAGCGTTTCATAGGTCTCCTGCGCCGTCTGCAACTGCAGCGCCTCGGACTCCTCGATCAGCGGGCAGACCCAGTAGGCCTGCCGGCCTTCCTCGACATGCTTCTTGACGAAGCCGACCACGTCGTCGCGCCGGCTGTCGGCGACCAGCCGCGTCTTGATCGGCGTCCGTCCCGGCGGCAGTTCGTCGAGCACGGTGACATCGAGATCGGCGTAATAACTCATCGCCAGCGTGCGCGGGATCGGCGTCGCCGACATCATCAACTGGTGCGGATTGTCGC
>CAMLHL010000081.1 GCA_946479855.1 uncultured Pseudomonadota bacterium | reverse complement strand
CTGCCGCTCGCTTGCCGAGATTCGCGGTCGCCCTAGGCCAGCCGATGCCAGTTTGCCAAATCCTGCGCACGGCGGGGGTTCCCGTCAAGATCTGGACCGACGATGTCGATGACCGTTCGCGCCAGCAGCTGGCCAATATCGCCAGCCTGCCTTTCATTCATCATCACGTTGCCGCGATGCCCGATGTTCACCTCGGCATCGGCGCCACCATCGGTTCGGTCATCGCCACGCGGCAAGCCATCGTGCCGGCCGCGGTCGGTGTCGATATCGGCTGCGGCATGGTCGCCTGCCGGCTCTCCATTGGCGCCAACGAACTCAGCGAAAAGGCGCTGAGAAAGATTTTTGACCAAATCACGCACGATGTGCCGGTCGGCCCGGCGCAGCATGACGACGAGCGGGCACCGACCCTGGCGGCACGGCCCTTCGAGCCGCGCCTGAAGGCGATGCTGCAGAAGCACCCGCAACTGCTCAAGCGCTTTGGCAAGTTTTCGAAGTGGGTCAATCAGCTGGGCACCCTGGGGGGCGGCAACCATTTCATCGAAGTCTGCCTCGACGAGGCCGACCAGGTCTGGGTCATGTTGCATTCGGGCAGCCGCGGCATCGGCAATGCGCTGGCCAGCTATTTCATCGAACTGGCCCGGCGTGACATGGAACGCCAGCAGGTCCAGTTGCCCGACCGCGACCTGGCTTATTTCAAAGAAGGTAGCGCGAATTTTGCGGATTACGTCGAGGCCGTGCATTGGGCGCAGGAATATGCCTACGCCAATCGCCAGTGCATGATCGACCTCGTCCTGGCCGGTTTGCAGCGCCATCTGCCGGCGTTCGCCGTGACCAGCGAAGTGGTCAATTGCCACCACAACTATGTGGCGCGCGAACATCACTATGGCGCCGATGTCTGGGTCACCCGCAAGGGAGCCATTCGTGCCCGGCTCGGCGACCTCGGCATCATTCCAGGCAGTATGGGGGTGCGCAGCTACATCGTATCTGGCAAGGGCAGTCCGGAGAGCTTCGACTCCAGCGCCCATGGCGCCGGTCGCCGGATGAGCCGGCATGCCGCCGTTCGCGCCTTCAGCGAAACCGATTTACGGCAACAGACGGACGGTGTCGTCTGTCGCAAGGACAAGGGGGTCATCGACGAGATTCCCGGCGCCTACAAGGACATTGACCAGGTCATGGCGAATCAGTGCGACCTGACGGAAATCAGGCACACCTTGAAGCAGGTGATTTGCGTCAAGGGCTGAAACCGGATAACTATGGCTGGGGAATCAGGCCAGCCAAGGCGATGTATAAATAGCTAAAATAGCAAAATATATAAAGCGACGAGGAGATCTACATGGCGGAACCTCAATCAGGCCGTGCGAGAACGGATATTCCGCTGCTCGACGTCGCATTCCCCGGCCAGAATCCGTGCCTCGCCCCATCGCTGCTTGACGCGATTCCCGGGTGTGTCGCCCAGATTGACGCCAAGGGGCGCATCGTGGCCGCCAATCAGCGCTGGCAAGCAGCCAGTTGCGAGAGCGCTGGTCCCTTGGCGGGAGCGGCGGCGGGTACGGAATACCTCGCCATCTTCGGAAGTGCCGGCATCGACGCCGGCGAGGCCCGGAGTTCTGCTGCCGAGAGGCTGGATGGCGTTCTCGCCGCCACCCGGGATGTGGCGTCCTTTGTTTATTCCTGCCCTGCCGGCGAAGAGCGCCGCTGGTTCCGCGTCCATATTTCCCACCTCGACTTCGCCGGCGAACGGGGGGCGCTGGCCATGCACTTCGATGTCACCCACGATGTGCTGCTTGAGTGGAAACTGTTCGAGCTGGCTCATTTCGACCGCCTGACCGGCTTGCCGAATCGCCTGCTTTTTCTCGACCGGCTGGCCAGTAGCCTGGCTTTGGCCAAGCGCCACAACACCGGTTGCGCAGTCGTTTTCTTCAATGTTGATCATTTCAAGAGCACCAATGATCTGCTGGGCCACGATGCGGGGGACGCACTCCTCGGCATGCTGGCCGAACGCGTCACCGGCTTGCTGCGCAAGAGCGATAGCGCCGGCCACCTGGGAGGGGACGAGTTCGCCATCATCGTTTCGGGCATGGCTGGCGACAGTGAGGCGGCAGTCGTCGCCAGGAAGTTGATGGCCGAACTGGAGAGGCCGCTCAGGATCGCCGATCAGGATGTCGTTGTGACGATCAGCATGGGGATCTCGACCTTTCCGACCGATACCGATGATGCCGAAACTTTGCTGCACTACGCCGAGACGGCGGCGAGGTTGGCCAAGGAGGCGGGGCGCAACTGCTACCAGTATTACGCCGCGACCATGAACCAGGGCGTCATGGAGCGCCTGCGTCTCGATGCCGATCTGCGTCTGGCCCTGGTGCGCGACGAGTTCGAATTGTTCTATCAGCCCAAGGTCAGCTGTTCCAACGGCGAGATCGTCGGCGTCGAGGCACTGCTGCGCTGGCGTCACCCGCTACGTGGTCTGATGATGCCGGGCGAATTCATCCCGATGCTCGAGGAAAGCGGGATGATCAAGAGTGTCGGGCGCTGGGCGTTGCGCGATGCCTGCCGCCAGTTGAAACGCTGGATTGACCTTGGCTTGGGGCGCCCGACCATCGCCGTCAATATTTCGGCCAACCAGTTCGAGGACAATGAACTGGCGGATTCCGTCCGCGAGGCGCTGGCCGAAAGCGGTCTGCCGGGAGATTGCCTGGAGCTGGAGCTGACCGAAAGCGTGCTGATGCGCAACGTCGACCGGGTGATCGCCACCCTGTCGGAACTGCGCCAGTTGGGGATGCGTTTTTCCGTCGATGATTTCGGCACCGGCTATTCCAGCCTCTCCTACCTGAAACGATTCCCGATCGATGCCGTCAAGGTTGACCGCTCCTTCGTCCAGGATATTACGGCCAATCCGGACGATGCCTCGATTACCCGGGCGGTGATCACCATGGCGCATAACCTGAAACTCAAGGTGATCGCCGAAGGCGTCGAAACGGAAGGGCAACTGGCATTGCTGATTGCCAATCATTGCGACCAGATCCAGGGGTATTTCTTCAGCCGTCCGGTCGATGCCGCCGAGATGGAAAAAATTCTCACCGATCGCTGCCGCATCCCCGGTTTGCCGATGCGCTTGGAAAAACCTCGGCGGACCATTTTGCTGGTCGATGATGAAGAGAACATCCTCTCCTCGTTGCGCCGCATTCTGCGTCGCGATGGATACCATATGCTGACTGCCAACAGTGGTGCCGCCGCCCTTGAACTGCTGGCCCAGCATGAAGTGGATGTCATCGTTTCCGACCAGCGCATGCCCGGCATGACCGGGGTTGAATTTCTGCGCCGCGTCAAGACCATCCATCCGCACACGGTGCGCATGGTGCTTTCCGGCTACACCGAACTGCAGTCGATCACCGATGCCATCAACGAAGGCGCCATCTACAAGTTCCTGACCAAACCGTGGGAAGACGACCTGCTGCGGGCAAACATCGAGGAAGCCTTCCGTTACAAGGAACTGGCCGACGAAAACCGTCGTCTGAATTCGGAAATCCAGATTGCCAACAAGGAACTGGCTCAAGCCAACGCAAAACTGCTCGGGACCTTGGCCGAAAAGGACAGGCGCATCGAGCAGGATGAAACGACGCTGAATGTCGCCCAGGAAATTCTCCAGTGCGTGCCGTTCCCCGTGCTGGGGTTTGACGATGATGGGGTGATCGTGTTCGCCAATCAGGAGGCCGAGCAGCTTATCGGCGGAGGCGGGGCACTCCTCGGGGCGGAGCTGGGGGATTCGCTGCCCGAGGCGTTGATGGATCTGGTCCGGGGGGGAGATGGCGGGATGCTGGTCTGGCAATCCGCGACACGCCTCTGGCAGGCCCAGTATCGGCGCTTGGGAGAACACAGCGGCGCCAGCGGGGGGCTGCTCATTCTATTTCCCGTATCAAGGGGGACCGGCCATGAGTCTTGAACCGGCGGACGAGGGGACCGTTACTCCCGCGAGCGGGGAGGAGTTTGCTGTCCCTCGTGAGCAGCTCATCGAGCGGATAAACTATCTCTTCCGGCTGGCCGGCAACAATCCGCCAGCCGTGGAACTCAGGCAGCAGATCATGACCTATCGCCTCACGGAGAAGGTGCAATGAATTCACCGACATTCGGAGCGATCAGCGCCGACATGGTGCTCGATAACATCAACTGTCTGCCGCGGCCATCCGGCATCATCGGCGATCTGTTACGCTGCCTCGATGACGAAAACGCCACCGCGGCCGAACTGGCCAAGGTGATCGGGCGCGATCAGGCATTGGTGGCTCGCCTGCTGCGCGTTGCCAATTCCCCGTTTTATGGCTTGCGCGGGCAGGTGGGAAGCATTCCCAGTGCCATCGCCGTCCTGGGGCTGCGCGCGGTGCATGGCCTGGCAACCGCCTCCGCGTTTTGCGGGACATTTTCGGCTGTCCCGGCCAGCCGCGATTCGGGATTCAATGTGCAAGCCTACGACCGGCACAGCATTGCCTGCGCATTGTCTTCCCGGGCTTTGGCGCGCCGCATGCTTGCCGGAGAAGGCGGCGCATTCGTGGCGGGGCTGCTGCACGATATTGGCCGCCTGATGTTTGCCTGCGCCTTTCCCGAACATACGGCCGCAGTGAACAGCTACCGATTGGCACATGACTGCACGACGCATGAAGCCGAACTGGCGGTGGCCGGCATGGACCACGGGCAAATCGGCGCCATTCTCGGCGAACGCTGGCATTTCCCGCCGGCCATCTGCGATGCCATCGCCAATCACCATCGCCCCGATGCAAACAACAGCGGGGTACTGGCCTGTATCGTCCATCTGGGGGACGTGCTTGCGCATACCATGGATCTGGCCGGCGACCCGCTTGATGCGGTCCCTCGTATTTCCGAGCGCTGCTGGCGACAAGCCGATCTGGCCTGGCAGGATAGCCAGGAAATATTTGCCGAGGTCGAGCAGGAATTTTCGGCGCTCAGTAAAGTGTTGTTGAACTGAATGATGCCGTTGGGGAAAAGCATGGAGACTTTTGTCTGGAGCGATCGCTTCATCACCGGGGAGGCCGTCGTCGATAGCGAACACAAGGAGCTGGTTCGCATCATCAACTGGGTCGGCAACCTGCACGCAAAAGATGCCCGCTCTGAAGAAATCGAGACGATTCTCGAAGAACTGGTTCAGTATGCCGTCGTTCACTTTTCCCACGAGGAAGAGTTGATGGCGAAAGCCGGCTGCGATGTGCGGCACTTTGAATTGCACAAGCGCATCCATCGTGACTTTGCCCAGCAGATCACCAACATGCGGACGATCAATACCGGCCAGTCGGATACCGAGTTCCTGTTGCGTTTCCTGACCAACTGGCTGGCTTACCATATTCTGGGCACTGATCAGGCGATGGCCAGGCAGGTGCAGAATATCCGCAGAGGCATGACGCCGGCTGAGGCCTATGAAGCCGAGCTTGCCCTGGTCACCGACCCGGCGACGGCCAGCCTGCTCGATGCGCTCAATTCGCTGTATCGGGTCATTGCCGGGCGCAATCAGGCCCTGGTCGATCTCAACCGCCGACTCGAAGAGCGGGTCAGCGAACGAACACGGGAATTACTGGACGCCAATGAAGAGTTGAGGGCCGAGCAGAGCAAGCTCAGGGAGGCGATGGCCAATCTGGAAAGTACCCAAAAGCAGTTGGTCGAGTCAGAACGCAAGAGCGCCAGCCTGGGGGCTCAGCGCATGATGCAACAGTTGCTGTCGCAGATTGTCGACGGTGATCCTGTGCCGACCCTGGTCATCAATGCCGAGCACAAGGTAACGCACTGGAACAAGGCCTGTGCCTTGGTGACCGGTGTGGAGGCCAGCGAAATGTTGCGAACCAACCGCCAGTGGGCGCCGTTTTATCCAACCGAGCGTCCCATTCTGGCCGACCTGATCGTCAATGGTTCGCTCCAGGAAGGTTTCGAGAGCTATTACAAGGGGAGATGCCGACCGTCGTCGATCGTCGAAGGGGCTTTCGAAGCCGAGGATTTTTATCCGCACTTCGGCAGCAACGGGCGCTGGTTGTACTTCACGGCAGCACCGCTGAAAGATGCAAACGGCCGGATTATCGGCGCCATTGAAACCTTGCAGGATGTCACCGAGCGCCATCAGGCCGAGGATGAACTCCGCAAGTACCAGGCCCAGCTCGAAGAACTGGTCCAGAAACGCACCTGTCAGTTGCAGGAGGCGAACAATCGTCTGGCACTGGACAATGCCGAACGGGAAAGGGCAGAGACGGAGTTGCGTCGGCGCTATGTCGAGCTGACCGAGTTGAATATCGAGCTTTCCGACACCCGGGAACAACTGGTGCAATCGGAAAAACTCGCCTCGATCGGCCAGTTGGCGGCCGGCGTGGCCCATGAAATCAACAATCCGATCGGCTACGTCTACTCCAACATCGGCGCCCTGGAAAAATATATCAACGATCTGTTCCGTCTGATGAACGCCTATGCAGCGTCCGAGGCGGCGATCCCTCAGCCGCAGGCGGGAGCGCTGGCCGGATTGCGCCAGGAGGTCGATTTCGATTTTCTGCAGGAAGATATTCCGATGTTGATGCAGGAGTCGAAAGAAGGCATTTCACGCGTCAAGAAGATCGTCCAGGACTTGAAGGATTTCTCGCGGGTGGACAGCACGCGCGAGTGGCAATGGTCCAATCTCCATCAGGGGCTGGACTCGACGATCAATATCGCCGCCAACGAAATCAAGTACAAGGCCGATGTCGTCAAGGAGTACGGCAGCCTGCCCGAAGTGGAATGCATGCCGTCGCAATTGAACCAGGTCTTCATGAATCTGCTGGTCAACGCGGCGCATGCCATCGGTCCGGAGCGCGGACGGATCACGATCCGGACGGGCGTCAGTGGCGACAAGGTCTGGCTCGAATTTTCGGATACCGGCTGCGGCATTCCGGAAGAGATCCGCCAGAAGATATTCGATCCTTTTTTCACGACCAAGCCGGTGGGCAAGGGGACCGGCCTGGGCTTGTCGCTTTCTTATGGAATCATCCAGAACCACGATGGCAAAATCGAACTGGAGAGTGCCGTCGGGCGGGGAAGTACTTTCCGTATCGTCCTGCCCATCCAGCATTCGCCCAAAAGCCTTGAAACTGCGGGAGGCGCTCAATGAACGAGATACATCCGGATCAACCCGAAGCGGCCGGTACGCTGGCGGAGCCTTGGAATCTGCTCTGCGTCGATGACGAGCCGAATATCCTCTCTGCCCTGCGCCGGTTGCTGCGGCCGCACGGCTATCGGATCACCGTCGCCGGTGGCGGCGCCGAAGCGCTCGCCATCATGGAAGCGCAATCTTTTGACTTGGTCATTTCCGACATGCGGATGCCGGAAATGGATGGCGCCCATTTTCTCGAGCAGGTCAAACAACGCTGGCCCGATACCTTGCGCCTGTTGCTGACCGGCTATGCCGACATTACCTCTACGGTCGACGCCATCAACAAGGGCGAAATCTATCGTTACATCTCCAAGCCCTGGGACGATAACGATCTTCTGCTGATCGTCCGGCGAGCCCTGGAGCGCAAGGCGCTGGAGCGTGAAAAAGCCCGCCTGGAACTGTTGACCGCAAGACAGAACGAAGAGCTGCGCGACCTGAACGCCAATCTCGAACTCAAGGTCATGGAGCGTACCGTCGAATTGCGCCAGGCCCACGATAAGCTGAAAAGCAGCTTCCTGACTTCGATCAAGGTGTTCGCCAACCTGATCGAATTGCGCGGCTCGAACCTGGCTGGTCACTCCCGCCGCGTCGCCGATCTGGCGCGCAAGATCGCCAATCGCATGGGGCTGAGTCCGGCCGACAGTCAGGACGTATTTCTGGCCGGTTTGCTGCACGATATCGGCAAGATCGGTTTGCCCGATCATCTGCTGGTCAAGCCGGTGCCGCAGATGACCGGCGAGGAACTGGGGCTTTATCGCAAACATCCGGTCAAGGGCGAGCAGTCGGTGATGGCGCTCGAGGAGCTGCGCGGGGCGGCCATGATCGTGCGCGCCCACCATGAACGTTTCGACGGGCAGGGCTACCCGGACGGACTTTCCGGGCTGGGAATTCCCATGGGGGCCAGGATTTTGTCCGTTGCCAATGACTACGACGGGTTGCAGATCGGCAGCCTGTCCGTGCGTCGTTATTCTCAGGATGACGCAAAAAAGCTGATTGCCGATGGGCGGGGCAAGCGCTATGACCCGAAGGTCATCGATGCCTTCCTGGAAATTGTCGGCAACGTGGAGGTTCGGGATACCGGCGAGATCGAGCTGGGGGCCTCCGATCTGAAGCCCGGCATGATATTGTCACGCGATCTGGTGACTCGCGACGGTGTCTTGCTGCTGGCAACGGACTATATTCTCGACGCCAGTCTGATCCGACAGATTCGCGACTATGCATCATCGGAAAATATCGTGATGACTATTCACGTGCGTACTTCTGGAGAAAGCCATGAAAAGAGTGCTGCTCGTTGATGACGAGATCAACCTGCTGCAAGCATTGAAGCGCCTGCTGAACCGGACCCTGGCCGGCAAGGACTATGTGGTCGAGGTCTTTACCGATCCGGAGGCTGCATTGCAGCGCGCCAGCGAAGTGGACTTCGATGTCGTCGTTTCCGACTACCGCATGCCAGTGATGGATGGCGTCAATTTTCTGCGCTGCTTCCGCGGCATCCAGCCGGATGCGACCCGCCTGCTGCTGTCTGCCGCAACCGATTTTCAGGCGCTGGTCACGGCAGTCAATGAAGTCGGAATCTATCGCTATCTGGCCAAACCCTGGGGCGACGAGGACTTTGTCGCCACCATCGAGGCGGCCTGCCGGGAACATCAGCGTCTGCTTGAAGAGAGACTCCTGGCGGAGGGGGCGCGCCGTTCACATGCCGACGAGTTGACCGAGGAAATCGAAAAACAACGGATCGAGTCCGAGGAACCCGGTATCACCCATGTCAATTGGGCGCCCGACGGCTCGGTGATTATCGACGATCCCGACAACTGAGAGCGGCCGGCTCAGGAATCCGCGCTGGCGGGTTGGTGCACCGGCAGTTCCAGGCGGAAGGTCGAGCCCTGTCCAGGGGCGCTAATAGCCTCGATATGGCCGCCATGGCGCTGGATGATCCCGTAGGAGATGGAGAGGCCGAGGCCGGTGCCGAGGCCAATCGGCTTCGTCGTATAGAACGGCTCGAAAATCCGCTTGATCTGCGCCGATTCCATGCCGCAGCCCGTGTCGGCGACCTCGATCCAGACCCGATCGCTGGCCAGGCGGCCGGAGCGGATGGTGATGGTGCCGCGCCCGGCATCGTCGGCCATCGCCTGCGCGGCATTGACCATGATGTTGAGGAAGACCTGGCCTAGTTGCGCGGGCAGGCATTCGATCTCGGGAAGCGAGCCGTATTCCCTGACGACATCGGCCTTGTACTTGATTTCGTTGGCGGCGATATTGAGCGCCGAGTCCAGGCAGGCATGGAGATCGGCCTTGACCCAGGACGGGCTGTTGTCGCTGCGGGCAAAATCCTTCAGGTCCTGAATGATTTTTGCCACCCGGGCGATCCCGTCCTGCGATTGCGCAATCAGGTTCTGGACATCGTCGCAGATGAAGGCGAGATCGGCTGACCTCTTCAAGTCCCGGAGTTTGCGGATGGGTTCGGCATCGGCCGGCAGCAGCGATTCGAGCGCCTCGTATTGCGCAAGTATTTCCAGAAAATCGCTGACGTAGGATTTCAGGCTGCCAATGTTCGATTTTACAAAGCCGATCGGATTGTTGATTTCATGGGCCACGCCGGCCGCCAACTGGCCAATCGATGCGAGTTTTTCCGATTGGATCAGTTTTTCCTGGGCTTGGCTCAGGCGAAGATGTCCCTCGGCAACCTGTTCCTCCAGTTGATTACTCTGCTGGCTCAGAAGATCCTGGTATTTCTTGAGCTTCAGCAGGTTGCGGACGCGCAGCAGGAGTTCGGTGATCATGACCGGCTTGGTCAGAAACTCTTCGGCACCGCATTCGAGCCCCTTGAGCATCGATTCCTGATCATCCAGTGCAGTGATCATAATGATCGGGATGTTTCGGGTGGCTTCGTTGCCTTTGAGCTGGCTGGCGACTTCAAAGCCGTTCATCTCCGGCATCATCACGTCGAGCAGGATCAGGTCCGGATGCTGCTCGACGGCGATCTTCAGGGCTTGCTTGCCGGAGTAGGCGAAGAGCGTGGTGTAGGAAGCGCTGTTCAGCTGCGCAGAAAATAGCGCCACATTGATCTTTGAGTCATCAACGATAAGGATGGAGCAGTTCAAATCATCCAAGGCGGCTTCCTTTTCATGCGCCGGAAAGATGGCGCTGGAAATTATTGTATCAATGGATTGAAGCGGTTTTGCCGAGCGCTTTGCCGGTTGGGCGGCTTTTTCACGGTGGCGGCCGGCAGCAAATACCGTCGGGTGGGTAGCGAATTTCTAGCCGCACAGGGTCAGCACGATCTCCCGCCGCTGCCCCTCGGCACGGTGTTCGAACAGGTAAATTCCCTGCCAGGTGCCGAGTAGCAGGCGACCGTCGGCGAAGGGCACGGCCAGCGCCACGCCGGTGAGCAGGGAGCGGGCATGGGCGGCCATGTCGTCGTCACCTTCAAGATCGTGCCGATAGGCCGGGTCGCCGTCCGGCGCCCAGCGCTGCAGCAGGGTTTCGAGATCGCGGCGGACGCTGGCGTCGGCATTTTCCGTGATCGCCAGGCCGCAACTGGTATGGCGAACGAAAATATGGGCAATGCCGGCGTCGACCGTGGTATTCCTGACCAGCGCGGCTATTTCGCCGGTGATCTCGAGCGAACCGCGGCCGCGGGTGCTAATGCTCAGTCGATGTTGCTCGGCCATCGGTGGGCTTACTCTTTCTTGAGCAGCGATTGCAGTGCGGCGAAGGGGTTGTGCGTGGCGCCACCGCCGTGCATCGTGCGGGCGTCGGTATGGCCGCGGTCGGCCTCGATCTGCTTCTGGTGCTCGTTGTCATGACAGTAGATACAGAGGAGTTCCCAGTTGCTCCCGTCGGCCGGATTATTGTCGTGATTATGATCGCGGTGGTGCACCGTCAGTTCGCGCAGGTTGGCGACGGTGAATTCGCGGGCGCAGCGGCCGCAGATCC
>CAMLHL010000080.1 GCA_946479855.1 uncultured Pseudomonadota bacterium | reverse complement strand
CGCGATTGTCCAGTTCGGTACGGACGAGTACGGTCCGCGTCTCCGGGTCGATGGTTTGGCCAACGAAAATCAGCTTGCCGATCAATTTCTCATTGCCCAGGGCCGGCACTTCGATGCTCACCGATTGCCCGGCCTTGACCTGCCCGACCTGCTGCTCGGGGACCTGGGCCACCGCCCACAGGCGCGACAGGTCGGCAACGACGAACAAGGCATCGGCTGGCTGAACCACCTGGCCCTGCGCCAGTTTGCGTTCGACGACGACGCCGTTCATCGTCGCCACCACTGGTGTCACCGAGTCCACCGCCCCGTGCCTGCCGAGACGATCAATGGCCGCCGGGCTGACGCCGAGCAAAGCCAGCTGGTCGGAGGCGGCCCGCGTTTCGGCCAGCGAAATCTGAAACTCGCTTTCCCGGCGCTGCAATTCTGCCGCACCGATCACGTCGGCCTCAAACAGGGCCTTGGCCCGCTCGGCATTGCGCCGATTCAGTTCCAGCTGGGCGCGCGCCTTGAGATAGGCCAGTTGCTGGCTGGACAACTCGCTGCTGTTCAGGCGGGCCAGCACCTCGCCCCTGCCGACGGTCTGGCCGAGCAGCGCATCGATCTGGGTCACCCGGCCGGTCACCGTCGCGCCAATGCGGGCCAGGCGCTGTTCGTCGAAATCGATCCGGCCGGCAACGCGCAGGGTTTCCGCCACGGCCAGCGTGCCGACCTCGGCCAGCTTGAGCTGCGCCATCAGCTCGCTCGACGGCGTCACCAGCATCGGGTCCTGCACCTGCTGGTCGACGACTGTTTTGTGCTCCTGATTGCAGCCGAGCAGGAAAGCTACGGTCAACCCCAAAAATACGGCTTTTTTCATTCCTGTTTTCCTTCGGGGATGGCCCGTAGTCTTTCAATTTCGACCCAGGCCGCCGCCAGTTCATAACGTCCGGCGATCAGTTCGGCGCGCGCCGCCCGGAAAACGCGCTGGGCATCGAGCACTTCGAGGAATCCGCGCTCTCCGAAGCGATACGCCGCCTCGGCCACCTTCAGGGCAGATTCGGCCTGCCTGACAATGCCGGACTCGAGCGCCGTCACCTGTGCCGCCGCAATTTCATATTGCTGGACAGCCACTTCCAGTTGCTGGGCCAGCGAAAATTCCTGGGCCTCCAGTTCGTAACGGGCCCGCACGAGCTGGGCCGCCGCTTCGCCCATTGGCCCGCTACGCCGGTCCCAGAGGGGAATGGATACAATCACGCCAAGCTTCGAAGTACGCGCATCCGGGTCTTCGTCCAGGCTCGCCTTCAAGGCCAGATTCGGCCAGCGTTGGCGCCGCTCGAGATCAAGCTGGTGCTGCGCCCGCACCACTTCGGCGCGCCCGCGCGCCAAATCGGGGCTGGTTTCCGCCAATTGCCGGCCCAGGCCATCCAACGGCGGCAGCGCCGGCACATCCCGCAATTGGCCGCGCAGGGCAAAATCGGCCGGCAAGGCGCCACCGATGCTCTGGCGCAGCAGCGAACGCGCCTGCTCGACACGGAATCCGGCCGCCTGGGCCGTTTTCTGGGCGTTGAGCATTTCCGCATCGGCCTTGATCAGCTCGAAACGAGCGGCTTCGCCAGTCTCGACCCGGAGTGCGATACGTGAGCGCACACTCTCCATCAATGCCATGTCCTCTCGGGCATTTTTCAACTCGGCATCACGACGCAGGACGTCGAAATAGCGCAGCCGCAAGCGGGCTAGCGTATCGGCCTCAAAAGCACGGACCTGCGCCCCGGTTGCCACCAGCCCGGCCTCTGCCGCGGCAATCCGCGCTGCGCGCCGCCAGGGCATGTCCAGCGGCTGCGTCAGGGTCACGCTCCGGGCATTGCCCGGATTGCCGCCCGGCCCACGGGAGCGCAGCGTGCCGCCGAGGTATTCCAGCTCGGGGTTGGGAAAGGCCCCCGCACTCTCCACCGCATGGCGTGCCGCGGTGATCTGCTCACGCGCCGCCAGGACGGAGTGACTGGACTCCAACGCCAGCCTCTCGAGGTTTGCCAGGTCATATTCGGGCTGCGCGACGGCCAGCGCCGCGCTCATACCCAGTGAAAAAAACAGTGTTTTTGTGCATCGCATCATAAATTCGGTTCAGCAAACCGCACGCTATCAACAGCACGCGGTCAACGTCCTCCCAGCGCAGCAATCCGTTGTTCCAGCGGCGGATGGGTGGCGAACAGCGCCATGACGCCGCCCGTGCCACCGGCAATCCCCGAGGCCGCCATGTTCTGCGGCAGGGGTTCGGTATGCAGGTTGCCTAGACGGCGCAGGGCGTTCTGCATCGGCACCGGCGTACCCATCAGGCCGGCGGCACCGGCATCGGCACGAAATTCGCGCTGGCGCGAGAACCAGGCGACGATGATGCTGGCCAGCAGGCCGAAGACCACTTCGCAGATCATGCTGGTCACCATGTAACCGATGCCCGGACCGCTGTTTTCGCTGTCGCCGCGACGCAGAAAGCCGTCGACCACGTAGCCGACGATGCGCGACAGGAAAACGACGAAGGTATTGACGACGCCCTGGATCAGCGTCAGCGTCACCATGTCGCCGTTGGCGATATGCGCCACTTCGTGGGCCAGCACCGCCTCGGCTTCCTCGCGGGTCATGCTCTGCAGCAAGCCGGTCGACACCGCGACCAGCGAATTGTTTTTTGTCGCACCGGTGGCAAAGGCATTCGGCTCGCCGTCGTAGATCGCCACTTCCGGCATCGGCAGGTTGGCGCGCTTGGCCAGCCGGGCCACCGTATCGACCAGCCAGACTTCGGTCGACGAACTCGGCGACGCGATGACCTGGGCCCCGGTACTCCACTTGGCCATCGTCTTCGACATCAGCAGCGAAATGAAGGCGCCGCCGAAACCGATCACGGCGGCAAAGGCGAACAGCATGCCGACGTTGAGTCCGTTGGCGGTCAGGTATCGATTGACGCCAAGCAGGCTCGTAACAACGCTGAGCACCAGCATGACGGCCAGGTTGGTGGCCAGGAAAAGGACGATACGTTTCATTTTGAACTCCACGAAAGAGAAACAGCGTGATGATATTGCGTTGCAACAAAGTGAAAAATCGGAGCAAAATTGAACAACTCTTCGATTTTTTCTGCCGAACCCATGATTCATCTCAACTATAAACACCTCCACTACTTCTGGGTCGTCGCCCAGGAAGGCAGCATCACCCGCGCTGCCGAACGTCTCGACGTCGCCGTCCAAACCATCAGCGGCCAGCTTTCCCAGCTCGAAAGGCAAATCGGCAAGGCACTGTTCAATGCCCAGGGGCGTGGCCTGGTGCTGAGCGAGGCCGGCCGGATCGCGCTGGGCTACGCCGACCAGATTTTCCAGCTCGGCGACGCCTTGCTCGATGCCGTCCAGCACAGCGACAGCGAGTCCACGCTTCGCCTGCGCGCCGGGATCTCCGATGGCATCCCCAAGCTGCTGGCCTACCGCCTGCTATCGACAGTGACCAGCATGCCGGCCGACGTTCGGCTGATCTGCGACGAAGGCGAGTTCGAAACCCTGCTCGCCGACCTCGCTCTGCATCGCCTCGATGTCGTGCTGACCGATCGCGCCGCGCCGAGCGGCGGCAACCTGAAAGTGTTCAGCACCCGGCTCGGCGAATTCGCCACCGGCCTGTTCGCCACCAGCAGTTTGGCCGAACGTTACTGCGGCGAGTTCCCGGCCTGCCTGAATGGGGCACCGATGTTGCTGCCGACGCGCCATAACGCCCTGCGCGGCCGTATCGATCGCTGGCTGGAACAGACCGGCATCCGCCCGAAAATCGTCGGCGAATTCGAGGACAGCGCGCTGTTGACCACCTTCGGCCGCGGCGGACTGGGGCTCTTTCCCGCCCCGCTCGCCCTCGCCGAACAGGTCGCCGCCCAGCTCGAGGCCCAGCCACTCGGCGCCATGGCCGGCGTCAGCGAGCAGATCTACGCTATTTCCAGCGAACGCCGCATCCGTCACCCGGCCGTCGAGGCGCTCTGCGCCGCCGCGCCTCTGGGCACCCTGGAGCCGGGGGTATAATGGTTTCCCCCCAACGCCAAACAAAGTCAAAATTCCATGTTGCTGTTCCGCAAGATCACCCTCATTCTCTTTAGCCTCATCGTCGCCAGCCAGGCGCTGGCCCAACAACAGCCGATCCCGCCGTCCCTGGCGGCAAAATCCTGGCTGCTGCTGGAAATGGGCTCGAATCAGGTATTGACCGCCGAAAAACCCGACGAGCGTCTTGAGCCAGCTTCGCTGACCAAGTTGATGACGGCTTACCTGACCTTCGTGGCCATGCGCCAGAAGACCATCACCCTGGGCCAGTCTCTGCCGGTTTCGGAAAAAGCCTGGCGAACCGGCGGCTCCAAGATGTTCATCCGCGTTGACACGCAGGTACCGGTCGAAGACCTGATCAAGGGCATGATCGTCCAGTCGGGCAACGACGCCTGCGTCACCCTGGCCGAAGGCATCGCCGGCAGCGAGGAGAATTTCGCGCAGATGATGAACCGCGAGGCACAGCGCCTGGGCATGAAGAACAGCCATTTCATGAACTCGACCGGCCTGCCCGACCCCCAGCACTACACCACGGCGCGCGACCTTTCCCTGCTCTCCGCCGCCCTGATTCGCGACTTCCCCGAGGAATACAAGACGTATTACTCGATGAAGGCATTTACCTATAACAACATCACCCAGCCGAACCGCAACCGCCTGCTTTATATCGATCCGACGGTCGACGGCCTCAAGACCGGGCATACCGAAGCCGCCGGTTATTGCCTGATTTCCTCGGCCCTGCGCGACAAGCGCCGCCTGGTCTCGGTGGTGCTCGGCACCAGCTCGGACAGCGCCCGCGCCAGCGAGTCGCAGAAACTGCTCAACTGGGGCTACATCTCCTACGACGCCGTGTCGCTGTTCGCCAAGGATCAGGTCGTCGCCACGCTGCGCGTCTGGAAGGGCGCCCAGAGCGAAGTCAAGGCCGGCGTCACCAGCGACCTCAGCATCGCCGTGCCGAAGGGGTATGCCGACAAGGTGAAGAGCGACTTTGTCGCCGAACCGCGGCTGATCGCGCCGATCCAGGCCGGCCAGAAGCTCGGCCTGCTGAAGGTCAGCATCGACGGCAAGCCCTACGGCGAATATCCCGTCATGGCCCTTGAAAATGTGGCACTCGGCAACATCTTCATCCGTATCATCGACACCATCCGCCTCTGGTTCGCCTAAACCCGTGACTCCCTACGTCGCCGATCCCGTCTATCTCAATGGCCGCTTCCTGCCGCTGGCGGAGGCGGGCATTTCGCCGCTCGACCGCGGTTTTTTGTACGGCGACGGCGTGTATGAGGTCATCCCAGTCTATTCGCGCCGCGCCTTCCGCATCGACGAGCACCTGCAGCGATTACTGGCGACGCTGGACGGCATCCGCCTGACCAATCCGCTGCCGCTCGACAGCTGGAAAGCGGTCATCCTGAGCCTGGTCGAGACTGCCCCCTGGGACGATCAGTCGATCTACCTGCAAGTCACCCGCGGCGCTGACGACAAGCGCGATCACGCTTTTCCGCCAGCCAGCGTGCCGCCGACCGTCTTCGCCTTCGCCTCGCCGCTGGTGACTACGCCGGCCGAGGTGCGCGCCAAGGGTGTTTCGGCGATCACCGTCCCCGACCTGCGCTGGGCGCGCTGCGATCTCAAGGTGATCTCCCTGCTCGCCAACGTGCTGGCCCGCCAGCAGGCGGTCGACCAGGGCTGTGCCGAAGCGATCCTGATCCGCGACGGGCTGATGAAGGAAGGCGCCGCCTCCAACATCTTCGTGGTCAGGGACGGCCTTTTGCTCGCCCCACCCAAGACCCAGCTGATGCTGCCCGGCATCACCTACGACGTGATCCTCGAACTGGCCGAATCCCACGGTCAACCACTAAAAATCGGCGAAATCCACGAAAATGAACTTCGCAGTGCCGACGAGGTCTGGATGACCTCATCGACCAAGGAAATTCTGGCGATCACCTCCCTCGACGGCCAGCCGGTCGGCACCGGCAAGCCCGGCCCGCTCGCCGGGCAGATGTGGCAGTGGTACCAGGATTTCAAGAACACCGTAATGCGCAAAGGCTGAGATGGCTTCGTACAAGGACACCCTGCTCGAATTTCCCTGCGACTTTCCCCTGAAGATCATGGGCAAGGCCGAGGACGAACTCGCCCAGGCAGTACTGACCATCGTCACCAAACACGCCCCCGATTTCGACGGCGCGACGATGGAAATGCGCGCCAGCTCCGGCGGCAACTACCTGAGCCTGACCTGCACCGTGGTTGCCACCTCGAAGCCGCAACTCGATGCGCTGTACATGGAGCTGACCAGCCATCCGCTGGTCAAAGTCGTCCTCTAGGTGAACCTCGTCGTCAAACGCCTGGGCCGGGTCGACTACGCCCCGACCTTCCAGGCCATGCAGGATTTCACGGCTTCGCGCACCAGCGACACGCCCGACGAGATCTGGATCGTCGAGCATCCGCCGGTCTATACGCTCGGCCAGGCCGGCAAACCGGAACACATCCTGCGCGATGTCGGCATCCCCGTCGTCAACATCGACCGCGGCGGCCAGGTCACCTACCACGGCCCCGGCCAGGTCGTGATCTACCTGCTGCTCGACCTGCCCCGGCTGAAGATCAAGGTGCGCGAACTGGTCAGTGCCATCGAGCAGGCGGTGATCGACCTCCTCGGCGAACACGGCGTCACCGCCGAACGCCGCACCGGCGCGCCGGGCGTCTATGTCGGCGAGGCCAAGGTGGCCGCCCTCGGTCTGCGCATTCGCAACGGCTGCTCGTATCATGGCGTGTCGCTGAACGTCGACATGGATCTTTCCCCCTTCGCGGCGATCAATCCCTGCGGCTATGCCGGCCTCAAAGTCGTGCAAACCAAAGACCTGAACATTCCGCTCACCGCTCACGAGGCGGGCGAGCAACTCTCTCAACACTTGCTACAGCAACTGGATAAACAACATGGCTGAAAAAGGCGTCAAGCAAAAAGGCGAGCTGAAAACCGCGCGCATCCCGATCAAGATCATCCCGGTCGACCAACCGCTGCGCAAACCCGAGTGGATCCGCGTCAAGGCCGGCAACAGCGCCGGGCGCTTCGGCGAAATCAAGTCGATGCTGCGCGAAAAGAAGCTGCACACCGTCTGCGAGGAAGCCGCCTGCCCGAACATCGGCGAATGCTTCGGCCGCGGCACGGCGACCTTCATGATCCTCGGCGACATCTGCACCCGCCGCTGCCCCTTCTGCGATGTCGGCCACGGCCAGCCGCTGCCGCCCAATCCGAACGAACCGGCCGAACTGGCCGACTCGGTCTCCTCGCTGAAACTGCAATACGTCGTGATCACCAGCGTCGACCGCGACGACCTGCGCGACGGCGGCGCCCAGCACTTCGTCGATGTCGTCCGCGCCGTGCGCGAGGCTTCGCCGAAGACCACCATCGAAACCCTGGTCCCCGACTTCCGCGGCCGCATGGACATCGCCATCGACATCCTCGGCGCCAGCCTGCCCGACGTGCTCAACCACAACATGGAAACGGTGCCCCGCCTCTACAAGCAGGCCCGCCCGGGCGCCGATTACGCCCATTCGCTGGCCCTGATGAAGCAGTTCAAGGCGCGCTATCCGCAGGTCAAGACCAAGTCCGGCCTGATGGTCGGCCTCGGCGAAACCGACGAGGAAATCCTCGAAGTGATGCGCGACCTGCGCGCCAACGACGTCGAGATGCTGACCATCGGCCAGTACCTCGCCCCCTCCGGCCATCACCTGCCGGTCAGCCGCTACGTCCATCCCGACACCTTCAAGATGTTCGAAACCGAAGCGCTCAAAATGGGCTTCTCCGGCGCCGCCTGTGCGCCGATGGTACGTTCCAGCTATTGGGCCGACCAGCAGGCGCACAGCGCCGGCGTGGCCTGACCCATCAGACGGCCATCACCGTCCGGGTGGCGGTGGTGGCGGCGAGCCCGGCGGCGGAGGCGGGATGTTCGCATCCGGCGCCCGTACCGCCCGGGATGGCGAGGAAGACGTCACCATGCCGGCGGGCACCGGCACGCGATGCCCCTTGGTGTACATGCACTGGATGTAAGCGTTGTCGTACTGGCGCTGCGTGCTGATGCCGGATATACGTCCCGCATCGGAACCGACGGCGCTGCCCATCAGCAGGCCGACACCGGCACCCGTCGCCGCCCCGCGCCCGCCACCGCCGATTGCTGCACCGGCGACGGCACCGACCGCCGTTCCGACCGCGGCGCTGGTCACCACCGACTCTTTCGCCGCATCGCCGGCCGTCTTGCCACCGATCTGGATGTGGGCGTACTGACGGCAATACATGTCGTCCTCCCGGAACGACTCGATGCTTTGACCGCTTCCCGGCAAAACCATGACGCTCGGCCCGTTCGGCAAGCTGACGCAGGCGCCCAGCAACAGGGTGCCTGCCACGATGGCACTGCGTTTGGCAAAAACCATTGGCTCAATCATTTTTCACTTCTCCGGTTGCGGCAAAACCTTCTGCCAACCCTCGGGGCAATCCTTGATATAGGGATAGTAGCCCTTGGCGCTCCGGCAGAAATACCAATACGACTGACCCTCCGCTGCCGGCGCTTCCTGTTGCTCGATATAAACCGGCGGCTGCGCAGGCGGCATGACGACCACTTGCGGGGGATAGTAGTACGGCGGCGGATACCACCAACCCGGCCCCCAGCCGGGGCCAATATAGACGCCCACATTGCCGCGCACCCCGTGCGCCCAGGCGCCGCCCATGCCAGCCAGCATCAGGGCGAGCAGCAGGATCAGAAATTTTCGCGCTTTCATTGTCACACCCGTTTTACCAATCATTCACTTACACGATAGCGAATTATCGGCAAAGCGGCCGGACAAAATTGCTACAGTTTGTAAGCACCCATCAGAGCAGTTTCATCCGCCGCGCCGCATCGCGCAGTTCGGCCCGGAAATCGGGATGGGCGATGCCGATCAGCGCCAGACAGCGCTCCTTGGCCGTCTTGCCGCGCAGTTGCGCCACCCCATATTCGGTGACGACGTAATTGATGTCGTTCTTGCTCGTCGTGACGTGCGTACCGGCCGAGAGGGTCGGCACCACCCGCGAGATGGTGTCGTCCTTGGCGGTCGACGGCAGGACGATGAAAGACTTGCCGCCGTTCGAGCGGTTGGCGGCACGCACGAAATCGGCCTGGCCGCCGGTGCCGGAATACGGCGCCGGACCGAGGCTTTCCGAGCCGCACTGGCCGAGAAAGTCGATCTGCATGGTGGCATTGATGGCGTGCAGGTTGTCGTTCTGGCCAGCCAGGTACGGGTCATTGGTGAAGTCGACCGGGTGCATTTCGAGGGCCGGGTTGCGGTGCATGAACTGGTAGAGCTTTTTCGAACCGAGCGCGAAGGTCGCCAGCATCTTGCCGTGGTGGTAGTTCTTCCGGCGGTTGGTGATGACGCCGGCTTCGACCAGCGTCATGATGCCGTCGCCGACCATTTCGGTATGCACGCCCAGATCGCGCTTATCGGTCAACTGCATGACGACCGCATCGGGAATGCCGCCATAGCCGATCTGCAGGGTGGCGCCATCGGGGATCATGTCGGCGACGTACTTGCCGATCGCCTCCTGGACCGGACCGATCTTCGGCAGACCGACTTCAAGGATGGGGTCCTCGCTTTCGATCAGTGCCGTGACCTGCGAGATATGTACGTGGCAGTCGCCGTTGGCGAAGGGCACATTGGGATTGACCTCGAGGACCACGGCACGCGCCTTGTCCACCGCCGCCATGGTGTAGTCGGCGGCCAACGACAGCGAAAAATAGCCGTGCTCGTCCATCGGCGAGGCAATGCTGAAGACGACATCGGCCGGGATCTGGTTGCGACTGATCAGCATCGGCAATTCGGCGAAATACGCCGGCAGGTAGTCGATCCAGCCCTCCAGGCCGCCCGGGCGCGAAGTGCCACTGAAGAAATAGGCGGTATGCCGGACGTGCTCGGCGGTTTCCGGATCGAAATAGGCGTATTTGCAAACCGGCAGGAGCTGCGCCACCGTGACCCCACGAAAATCACGGCGCGCCTCGGCCAGGGCCGACAACAGCCCGGGCGGCTCGCCGACCCCGGTCGGCACGACGATGGTCTCGCCGTTGCGAACGACGCGGATGGCGTCGGCGGCGGACATGCGCTTTTGCAAATATAAGGCCTGGACGGACACCGCTACTCTCCCTGAATTAGCTTTTTAGAATGCCGATTATTCCACGGCGATCATGATCCCATGCCCGTTTCGCGGCGGCAATCACCCCTTGCGATTACTGCCTGCCACCATGCGGATCTCGAATAGCCGGCACTCCAGCGGCCCGTTGAAGAGCGGCGTCTTGCGGCTGGGCCGGAGGCCGACCAGCTTGGGCAGACGGAGATCGGCGGTAAAGAAGAAGCAGTTCCAGCCGGCCCAGTGCTTCTTTAATGCCGTGCCGAGCTGTGGGTAAAACTCGGCCAGTTCGTCCTGCTCGCCGATGCGTTCGCCGTAGGGCGGATTGGTGACGAGAATACCGTGATCGGTCAGCGGCTGCGTTTCCAGCAGATCGCTACGGTCGACCGTGACAATCTGGCCAAAACCGGCTTCCTGGAGATTGCGCCGGGTGGCGCGCACGGCCTTGTCGTCGATGTCGTAACCGCGAATATCCAGCGGCTCGGCCGGTTTGACCCGCGCCTCGGCGGCGGCCCGGATATTCGCCCAGTCGAGCGCCGCGAAGCTCTTCAGCAACTCGAAAGCGAAACCGCGATCCAGCCCTGGCGCACGGTCGAGGGCCATCTGCACCGCTTCGAGCAGGAAGGTGCCGCTGCCGCACATCGGGTCGATCAGCGGCGTGCCGGGCTGCCAGCCGGTCATTTTCAGGATGCCGGCGGCGAGGTTTTCCTTCAGCGGCGCATCGACGCTGGCCTTGCGGAAACCGCGCTGCCACAGCGGCTGGCCGGAGGTGTCGAGGTACAGCGTGCATTCATTCTCGGAGAGGAAGACATGGATGCTGACATCGGGATGGTGCGTCTCGATATTCGGTCGTTCGCCGAGATCCTCGCGGAAACGGTCGCAAACGGCGTCCTTGACGCGCAGGGTGACGAAATCGAGCGACTTGAGCGGGCACTTGATCGCCGTCGTCACGACGCGCATCGTCCGGCTCACCGAGAAAT
>CAMLHL010000079.1 GCA_946479855.1 uncultured Pseudomonadota bacterium | reverse complement strand
TGGGAGTGATTCGGCATCGGATTGAACTATCGGCCGCTTGTCGAAAGATGTTCTGGAGCCCCGCCTAGTGCGGGGCTTTTGCTTTTTTGGGCGCGCTGATATCGATCCTTGTCTCACTGTGCCTTATCGCGTTTCTAGGCATTATGACTCTTGAGTCTGTCGTATTGCATGCAATGAAAGGCCAAACTTCCATCAATCAATTGTTAATTTTGACATTTGATGAGAAAATGACATTTATCGCTATGCGGAATAACTAGTCTCCTTATCCATCAATAAGTCGAGCCTCCCCAGTCCGATTTGCCGAGGAAGTCATGAAATTATTTCATCTCGAAGCAAACCAAAGAACTTACAACCTTGCGTCGCTGGGCTTCTACGCCGTCATGGTGGCGGCGATGGTGGTCAATGCCATGATCGCCAATTACCGCCCTGAAATTCATCCGGTCATGGGTGACAGCGAGGCTCATTTCCGTTTTTATGGCGTCCTGCTTGGGCTGGTGATGGCTGTGGCACTTTTCTTGAGCTATCTCCGGGGCAACGTCCTGGCACTCAAGCTCAGTACCTTGATCGCCGCCGTTACGATTGCTTCGGGTTTGCAACTCCGGGCTTTCGATTTCGCTGTTCCGCAAGCAATCTGGATTCCCTTCATTCTCTCTCTGGCCGTCACCAATATCCGATGGTCTCTTTTTGTTTTCGCGGTAACGGTCGTCCTCATCTGCTACCGGTTTCCCAATGCCTTCCAGAGTCAGCTCGGCCTCCAGGTAACAGCGATCATTCTCATGCTTCTGACGGTCAGCCGCCTAGTACAGGACTTGTTGGTCCGAAATGCCACGGCAGCAGAGCAGAAGGCCAACGATATGGCTGCCGACTTGGCCAGCAAAAACCGGGAATTGAAAAAAAGCCAGGAGGCTCTTGACGCTACCCTGGCGGCTATTCCTGACATTCTTTTTGAGATGGACGAGGCCGGTACTTACCTCGTCGTCCGCACCAATGACGAGAGTTTGCTCGCTATTTCCCCCAAAGACATGCTTGGCCGTACCGTAGACGATGTATTGCCGCCTCAGGCTTCCGCCGTCGTGCATCAGGCCCTGGCTGAGGCAAAGCGGCAAGGAAAAAGCTATGGAAGGGTAATCAAGCTGTCGTTGGCACAGGGTGATGTTTGGTTCGAATTATCGGTGGCAAGGAAGGACACCATCGAAACGAATGAAAACCATTTCATCGTGATCAGCCGCGATATCACCAGCCGCCACCGTGCCGAGGAGGAAGCCCAGAGGCTCTCACAAGTGATCGAGCAGAGCCCGGAGTCAATTGTCATCACGGACCTGGGGACACGCATCGTTTACGTCAATTCGGCCTTCACCGATTCCTCAGGTTATGCAGCGGAGGAAGCGATTGGCCGTTTTGCAGTTTTCCTCGGCTCTGGCCGCACTCATCCGGCGACCAAGGTTGCCATGTGGTTTGCCCTGAGTCACGGCAAGGTTTGGCGGGGTGAATTCATCAACCGTCGCAAGGACGGTAGCGACTTTCTCGAGCAGGTAATCATCTCGCCCCTGCGCGATTCTTTCGGGAATGTCACGCACTATGTGGCGATTAAGCGGGATATCACTGCCTTGCGGCAGCAAGAACAAGAAATCGTACGCGACAGAAAGCGGCTGATCAACGTGCTCTCGGGGACCGGGGCTGCGCCATGGGAGTGGGATATTGCTTCCGGCCAACTGAAACTGGACGGTATCGCGACGAACATGATCGGATTCTCTCTAGAGAAATTTGGCGATGACCACCTGCTGGCTTGGCGCAGCCGTATTCACCCGGAGGATCGAGTGGTGTTGGATGAGCGTCTGGCCGACCATCTTGCGGGCGACAGCGAGCGATTTGAGAGTGAATACCGTATCCGGCATGCCGATGGCCACTGGCTGTGGATTCAGTTGCGAGGCAAGGTCATTAACTGGAGCACGGACCACAAACCGCTCACAATGTATGGCGTGTATCTGGACATCACTGCCCAAAAACAGGCCGAAGAGCAACGCCAATATCTGGAAAGAGTACTGCATTCGGCCGTTGAGGCTATCGGAGAGGGGTTTTCGGTTTACGACCCAGAGGATCGGCTGACCTGGTGCAATGAACAGTATCGAAGCTTGTATCCGATCTCGGCACCCTTCCTGGTACCCGGCAATACCTTCGAGGAAATTACCCGCTACGGTATCGAGCACGGCCAATACCCTGAAGCGCTGGCTGACCCGAAGTCCTGGCTTCAGGAACGGCTTGAAGTTCACCGGCAGCCTGAATCCAATTTTGTTCAGAAACTGCCGGACGGACGCTGGCTGGATGTCCGCGAGCGCAAGACAGCCGATGGTTCTACCGTCGGTTTCCGTGTCGATATCACTGAACTGATGCTGGCCAAGGATTCGGCAGAGGCAGCCAATCGGGCCAAGAGCGAGTTTCTGGCCACTATGAGTCACGAAATCCGTACGCCAATGAACAGCATTCTGGGCATGGCCCAGGTTCTTTGCAGCCCGGAAGTGACCGATCCTCGCTGCCGTGAGTATGGGCGTGTCATCCATGAATCAGGCAGGTCGCTGCTTGCCATTCTCAATGACGTACTTGATTTGGCCAAAGTGGAAGCCGGTCGCGTTGAGATAGAGATGAAACCATGGCTACCTCAACAACTGACCCAAGACATCCTTGCGCTCTTCCAGGGAACGGCTCAAGGTAAAGGCTTGGCCCTGACTGCGACGTGGCAGGGACCTGCCATGCAGAAATATCTGGCAGATAGCTACCGGCTGCAGCAAATGCTTTCCAACCTGGTTTCCAACGCCATCAAGTTTACTGCAAGCGGCTCGGTAGATATTCGACTGCGTGAGGTGGAGCGCCATCATGGGCTGGCAATCCTTGAGTTTGCCGTAACCGATACGGGGATTGGTATCCCATCCGACAAGCAGCAGGGACTCTTCAGGCCATTTACACAAGCCGACAGTTCCACTACCCGTCGCTTTGGAGGCAGCGGACTGGGTTTATCCATCGTTCGCAACCTGGCGGAATTGATGGCGGGCGGGGCTGGTTTGGACAGTGAGGAAGGCAGGGGAAGCCGCCTATGGTTCCGTATTCCTGCTGCCCTGGTAGCAGATACCTCGGTGGGCAGCGAGACTACGGCGGTTAACCAGGTGCCGTCCGGACTCATCAGCAACTTCTCGGGTCATGTGCTGGTCGCAGAAGACGACGCCATCGAGCGGAAAGTGATAGGCACGCTGTTGACCCGCCTTGGCTTTAATGTCTCCTTTGCCAATGACGGTCGGGAAGCGGTCCGTGCCTCCTGTGCGAGCATGCGTCCCGAACTGATCCTGATGGACTGCCTGATGCCAGGACTCGACGGCTGCTCTGCGGTCAAGGAAATTCGCGACTACGAAGTGCAGCAGGACCTCCCACGCATTCCAGTGATCGCTATCAGTGCTTCGGTCTTTGCTGAAGACCGCGAACGATGCATTCAGAGCGGTATGGATCATTTTCTGCCAAAGCCCTTTGTCTTCTCCGATCTTCGCCAGATTCTCGGCAATATCTTTAACCCTGATGCGGAGGTCGCAGGAAGCGCTGATGCTTCAACAGCCAAGACGAGAATCTTTGATCGGGTGCAATTGCAGAGTGCTATCGACGCACTCACACCTCTTCTCGAGTTGGGAAAATTCGATGCCCTCCAGCGCTTCGATGAACTGCAATCGAGTGCTGCCGATACGGATATCGCCAGCGAAATTGACGATATTGCAGACTCAATCAAGACCTTTCAGTTTCAGACTGCCCTGGGACGCCTGCGAGCCCTTGGAAAAACTTAGTTCCCGGAGAGACTAGACCATGACCCAACCCAAGCCCCGTATTCTGGCCATCGACGACGTGCCGGGGAATCTTTATACGCTAGGCATCGCACTTGCCAACGACTTCGATCTGGAAATCGCCACTTCCGGCAGCCAGGGCCTGGCTATGGCTCGACATTCGGTGCCCGATCTCGTTCTTCTCGATATCATGATGCCGGAGATGGATGGCATTCAAACCTGCCGCCATTTCCGAAGCGATCCTCGCTTGGCCGCGGTCCCCATCATCTTCCTGACTGCGCTCACCGATGTCGAGTCGGAAGCGACAGGGCTCGACCTGGGTGTGGCCGACTACATTACCAAGCCTTTTCACCTGGATATCGTAAAATTGCGCATCCGCAATATTCTCAAATTGACCAGCCTCAATCGGGAATTGCAGGCCAGCGAAGAGCGCATGCGCTTCGTCCTGGAGGCTACCGGGGATGGCATTTGGGACTGGAAGATTGAAGCCAATTGCGTCACCCACAATGAGGCCTGGTGTCGCATGTTGGGGCTGGATAGCAGCTTTCTCAGCCATTCTCTGGCGGGTTATGTGGAGCGCATTCACCCCGATGACCTTGTTGCTGTTCAAGAGGCGCTCGATGTCAGCGTAAAAGATAACGCGCTTTTCACCGCCGAATATCGCTTGCGGCAGGGTAACGGAAATTATGTCTGGGTGTCGGATACTGGCCAGGTGGTCGATCGAGATATCGACGGCAAGGCCCTCCGCATGGTGGGCTGCGTCAAGAACATCGATGAACGAAAACGCAGCGAGGCTGATATTCATCTGCTAGCTTTTTATGACCCATTGACCGAGCTTCCCAATCGTCGATTGCTGATGGACCGCCTGCAGCGGGCAATCCTTCGCAACAGCCGGAACAATACCCTGGGTGCTTTTTTGTTCCTCGATATGGATCATTTCAAGCAATTGAACGATACCCATGGACATGCCATGGGCGATGCCATGCTCATCCAGGTGGCCTCACGTCTGCGCAACAATGTGCGTGAACAGGACACCGTTTCACGTCTTGGTGGAGATGAATTCGTTGTCCTTCTTGAAAGCCTTCCTCCAGATCCTACTGGTGCCAGCAAGGCTGCAACAATGGTCGGCGAGAAATTGCTGACTGCCCTGAACGATCCGTACCGCTTGGGGCCGGTCACCCATCACAGCAGCCCCAGTATCGGCCTCACTCTATTTGGCGGCCACCGCGAGAATCTCAATGATATTGTCAAGCGTGCCGACCGGGCTATGTACGATGCCAAGGCAGCCGGTCGCAATACCTTGCGCACGGTGATCGATGAGCACCAGTTGTGGGTGTCCTCGCCTGGCAAGGGGGGCGGGGCTGCGGATTCCAAGCCGGTCATAACGCTCAATTAAATCCCAGCCAGAGAATCTCCCTGTCCGGACAGGGTTCTGGCTTCACGAAATTCTTTTTTAAACGCCTGCTGTCTGAGATGTTGGCGATAGATCAAGCCGCAGGCGCTGTTCTGAGCGGTTCTTAGGCGATCAACTGCCTTTGGAATTCGCTGGCGGTTTCGCGGTAGAAATCGATGGCGCGAGATGCGGCGGCCGGGGTGATCGGGGCAGGGATTTCGCTGGCGATGGCATTCAGATTGATCCCAGCAGCGCTTGCCGGCACGAAGTCGCTCATGTGCGAAGCCGCGATGAGCGCAGAATAAAGCGGATCAGCCTGGTTCTTGATGGCGCGCAAGCCAGGATCGTCGATCAATGCCTGCAATGCAAGCCTGGCGTTGGTGGCCCGTTGTTCTCCGGCGACTGTGTCGCTGCTCGTTGGGAATTGCGGCGTCAGATCGGTATTCGCGGCACTGCCGAGGGGGCTAGTCACGGTATCCGCGGTGCTGCCGATGGCCGACAATATCCGCGCAGCATCCGACAAGGCCACGATGGTCGAATTGGCGGCGACGGTCGTGGAAACTGTCGACGCATCAAGCGCCGTCGGCAGGCGTCCCGCGATTGCCGAAGGAGGTACTACCAAGCCAGCCGTGGCGACTGGCGGAATGGCTAGAAACGTGGCCATCTTTTACAACTCGGCTTCCCTTGGCCGGATGGGAAGGACAAATACATTTTACCGGCCCTTGGCCACCCATCGACGGGTGGCCGTTGAGCGATCAAAACTCGCTACAACGTTGGATTTGATTACTGATCTTGCCGATAATTCCCTGATCTGGCGATCAACAATCTACGGGGCTGGCTTGCAATATCCGGCGAGTGGCGAGGGCGGCCCGTTCAGGGAGACTGTAGCGGGCCTGATGCGGCTTGTCCGATGCGCCAGAATGTTGATTGAGAGCGTGGTGGTCAGTAAACAGGCAGCGCCGAGATTGTGGGCGATGGCCAGCGCCCGCGGCAGGGACCAAAGCACATTACCGATTCCCAGGCCGATCTGCGCCAGCAACAGGCCGAGAAGCACACTTCCCCAAACCCGCCAGCGATCCTGCTCCTGGCAGATCAGGGTAACGGCCAGCCCCCCCGCGATCAGTGAGACCACGATGGCACCGAGGCGGTGAGTCCAGTGAATCGCCGTCAGGGCAGCCAGTGACAGCAATTGGCCATCGGCTGTTTGTCCCAGTTCACGGTGCAGGCTGAAGGCATGGGCGAAATCCATCGTCGGTTGCCACTGGCCCTGGCAGGTCGGGAAATCCAGGCAGGCGAGGGCAGCGTAGTTGCTGCTGACCCAGCCGCCAAGCGCGATCTGGACGATGATGGCCAGCAAGGCGCCGGCGGCGAGAAGGCGAGTCGCGGGGCTGAGGCCTTGATCCGGCGCCGCCGGGCGGCCGGAAAGGGTGATGCCGACGAGGATGGAGAGGGTCGTCATGCCGCCGATCAGGTGCAGGGTGACGATCAGCGGCTTTAATAGCAAGGTGACGGTCCACATGCCGAGCGCCGCCTGCAGCATGACAATGCCGAGCAGCACCGTGGGGAGGAGAGGGGACTGCTGGCTGCGGCATTCTTTTCGCCAAGCGAGTCCGCACAGCGTCAGGATCAACAGGCCCAGCGTGCCGGCCAGATAGCGGTGGAGCATTTCCTTCCAGGCCTTGCCGGGGTCAAGCGGTTTGTCCGGATAGGCTTGCGCCGCTGCCAGTTGTTCGTGCGGTGCATCGGGGACGCCCAGCCAGTGGCCGTAGCAACCGGGCCAGTCGGGGCAGCCGAGGCCGGCATCGGAGAGGCGGACGTAGGCGCCGAGCGCAATGACAGCAAAGGCGAGCAGCGTGGCGACGAGCAGCAGGCGACGGTAGAGATGCATGGTCAGAAGACGATCAGGCGGTCGGCAAACAGGGCAGCGAAGAGCAGGGTTAGATAGAGGATAGAGTAGCGGAAGCAGCGCCGGGCCAGGGCGTCGCTGTAATTGCGGCAGAGGGCGATGGCGTAACCGAGGAAAACCAGGTCGAGCAGGCTGATGGCGAGCAGATAGAAGGTGCCGCTCATACCCAGTGAGACCGGGATCAGGCTGGCTGCGGCGAGCATCACGGTATACCAGAGGATGTGCTGGCAGGTGAAGGCGATGCCGTGCGTCACAGGCAGCATGGGCAGCCCGGAGCGGGCATAGTCGTCGCGCCGGTAGCAGGCCAGCGCCCAGAAGTGCGGCGGCGTCCACAGGAAGATGATCAGGAAGAGAACCAGTGGTTCGGCGGAAACCTGGCCGGTCATCGCCGTCCAGCCGAGCAGAGGCGGCATGGCACCGGAGGCGCCGCCGATGACGATGTTCATCGGCGTTGCCGGCTTGAGGATCAGCGTGTAGATGACGGTGTACCCGACGAAGGTGGCCAGGGTCAGCCACATCGTCAGGTCGTTGATCAGGCTGTGCAGCAGCCAGAGACCGACGGCACCGAGGGCGGTGGCCAGGGTGACGGTTTCGAGCGGCGAAATGTCGCCGCGGGCCGTGGCTCGCCAACTGGTGCGCGCCATCTTGGCGTCGATGGTGCGTTCGACCAGGCAGTTGAGGGCGGCGGCGGCGAAGGAAACCAGTGCGATGCCGAGTGAGGCGACGAGGAAGCGCAGCAGGGGAGGGAAGCCGGGTGTTGCCAGGCACATGCCGATCATTGCGGTGAAAACAATCAGGCTGTTGACTCGCGGTTTGCACAAATGACCGAAGGCTGCGAGACGTTGGGCAAAGCTCAGGTTGGGGGTGGCGGTAGTGTGCATGACGGATCTCCTAACCGGTCCAGGCGTATTTGAGCAGGCGTTCGAGGTCGGCGCGTACGCCCTGGGCGCTGGCGTCGGGGGGGTAAGTCATGACCAGTTGCCCTTGCGGATCGACCAGCAGCAAGGAATCGGCGATCGTTGCCGTTTCGTCGGCCGGGGCTGCCAGCAGCAATAGATCGGGTTGTTTGCGGCGCAGGGCGAGCAGCGCCGGATCGTCTGGCTGGTCGGTCAGGACGGCGCGACTCAGGCGGCCCATGTTCTTGTACAAGGCGACGTGAATGCGGCGTATTTCATCGAGGTGACTGACGCATTGGGCCGCGCAGGGGCCGCGGACATTGAGCAGAATGATCCATTTTCCGCGGTTTTCCGCAGTCGACCGTAGCATTTGGGCCGGAAGCCGTTGGGGCGGGTTGATCAGCCGCCCGTGATGTGCCGTTCCGGCCGGTTGCCAGCCGCCGAAGTAAAGGCCGGCTGCAATGAGGAAGGGCAGTGCCAGCAGGCCGACGATCAGCGCCAGTGTCAGCCGGCCTTGGCGTCGGGGAGAGGTGGCGATGGCGAGGCTGCTCATGGCCGGCGGAGCAGGAAATAGCCCCAGATGCCGAGGCTGGAGGCGGCAAAGCCAAACCATTGCAGGGCATAGCTGCGATGGCGGTCAGCCCGTTCATCCGGACGCGGCCACTGGCGCAGATAGCCATGGGCGGAATCTGCATCAAGCTGGATGACGACCGGTTGCAGCGGGTAGGGCGCACTTTGGCGGAAACGTTCAAGATCAAGGTTTTGCCAGACCGCCGCCCAGCCGCTGGTTGGTTGCGGGGCGAGATTGAAGAAGCGTTGCGGCGGCAGGTGTGCAATGCCGCTTAGGTCGACTTCGCCGATCGGTACCTCGGCCACCGGCTGGATGCGGTGGTCGGCCGGTGCCGACAGCCAGCCGCGATTGACCAGGACATGCATGCTCGAACCGGCGATCTGCAACGGGGTGATCACGTGGTAGCCGGCCTGTTCATCGTGCAGCTGGTTGTCGAGCAGAATTTGCCGGGAGGCATCGAAAGTGCCGTGCAGGATGACCCGGCGGTAGCGCAACGTCTCACCGTCGGCCAGTGTCGTCGGCATGGCAATGGGCGCATCATGGCTCCGGGCATCGAGTTCCATTTGCAGCCTCGACTTGGCATCAGCCTTGTGCCACTGCCACAGGCCGAGCGAAATAAAGGCCGGGAGCAGGAAAGCCAGCACCACGGCACCGAGGATCGCCACCTGGCGCCGGCTGGCCCTTGCCGGCACTCCCCGCTGGCGCGCATACTGCGGCATCGCAAGCCTGTCGGGAGATTCGGCCATGCTCAAGGTGCTGGTGGTTTTGCTGTTATTGGCCATAGTCGGCAGCCTGTTTTCCGGGCTCTTTTTCCTCTACCGTGATCGGGCGACGGGCCAGCGCATGGCCAGGGCGCTGACGTGGCGCATTGCGCTGTCTGTCACCCTTTTCCTGTTGCTGCTGGCTGGGTTTCGTTTTGGTTTCATTCCCGGCTACACCCAGTAAACAAAGACGAACAGCAGCAGCCAGACGACATCGACGAAGTGCCAGTACCAGGCGACCCCTTCGAAAGCGAAATGGCGCTCCGGGGTGAAATGGCCACTCAGGCTGCGCCACAGGATCACCGCCAGCATGATGGTGCCGAGGGTGACATGAAAGCCGTGAAAGCCGGTCAGCATGAAGAAGGTTGCGCCATAGGCACCAGCCCCCATGGTCAGGCCGAGCTCGGTATAGGCATGGTGATATTCGTAGGCCTGGAAGCCGAGAAAGAGGCTGCCGAGCAGCACGGTCGCTGCTAAGCCGAGGCAGAGCTGGTGGCGATTGTTGCGTAGCAGCCCCCAATGCGCCCAGGTGACGGTGGCTCCGGAACTAAGCAGCAGTGCGGTGTTGAGAGCCGGGATGCCCCAGGCCCCCATTGGCGTAAACGGCGCACCTTTCGGCCCGCTGGTCGGCCAGGTGCCGGCGAAATCTGGCCACAGGCTGGTGCCGTGGGCACTGGCCATGCCACCCAGATCGGGTACGGAGATGGTGCGTACATAGAACAGTGCGGCGAAGAAAGCGGCGAAGAACATCACTTCGGTGGCGATGAACCAGATCATCCCGTAGCGGAAAGACTGGTCCTCCCAGTCGCGGTAGGCGCCGCGCTGCGATTCTCCGATGACTCGCCCGAACCAGCCGAATAGCACGTAGATGATCAGGCTGGCCCCGCCGAGCATGAACCATATGCCGGGGGCAAAACCGTTGATCGACTGGATGAAGCCCAGTGCCAGCAGGAAGAGCCCGGCAGAGAGGGTGATCGGGTAGAGACTGGGCTGGGGAACGAAGTAATGCTCCCGCGATGCAAGTTGGGCGGTGCTGGTTTTCATTGGGCCTCCCGGTTGCTGGTCAGTGTCTGGCGCTGTCCGTCGACGCCAAAGAAGGCGTAGGAGAGCGTGATGTGGCTAATGCTACGGTCGACCTCCGGTTTGACGATAAAAGCGAGCGGCATTTCCCGTGCCTCGCCTGGTCCCAGGGTTTGCTGGGAAAAGCAGAAGCACTCGATTTTTTCGAAATGCTGTGCCGCCTGCCCGGGGCTGATGCTCGGCACGGCCTGGCCGACAACGGTGCGGTTCGACGTATTGCGTACCAGATAACTGACTTGCTGCAACTCCCCCGGGTGAATGTCGAGGCTGAGCGTCAGCGGACGCATGTCCCAGGGCAGCCCCGGCATTACGGTACCGGTGAATTCGACGCGGACCGTTCGTCCAGTATCGACCTTGGAGACAGGTACGGCGGCGGTTTTCAGGCCGCCGACCCCGAAACCGTCGCGTATGGCGCCGGGGGCGACTATCTTGCCGTTGAAGCCGGTAGCCTGGCACAGCACGTTGTAAAGGGGGACCAGCGCAAAGGCGAAAGCGAAGGCGGCCAGCACTAGCAGCAGCAACCGGCCGATCAGGCGGCTATGGCTGGCTGGAGATGGCTGGGCCTGGTCCATGGTGCTAGCGCTTGATGAACAGCCCGATCACATAAATGGCCAGCACGACGGCGCCGAGCAGCCAGCCGAGGCGCCGGGAAGCTGCGCGGCGGCGTTCGAGATCGAGGTCAGATAATGGCTGGTTCATGTGTATCCCCTCACTTGATCAGTGGCTGGGTTTCCCAGCTATGGTGGGGCGGTGGCGAGGAAAGCTCCCACTCCAGCCCTTCGGCCCCTTCCCAGACGCGGCCGTCGACCTTGGGACCGCCGCGCACGCAGGACCAGATGTTCCAGGCAAAGATCAACTGGCTGAAGCCGAGGATGAAGGCGCCGATGGTCGACATGGCATTGAATTCGGCAAATTGCAGGGCATAGTCGGGAATCCGCCGCGGCATGCCGGCCAGGCCGAGGAAGAACTGCGGCATGAAGGTCAGGTTGAAGGAAACGACGGTCAGCCAGAAATGCAGCTTGCCGAGCTTTTC
>CAMLHL010000078.1 GCA_946479855.1 uncultured Pseudomonadota bacterium | reverse complement strand
AACCCCGGCACCGCAGGAGAGGGGCGCATTATATAGATACCAAGCCGGCCGTCAACACCTAAATGAAGCAACAACCCAAATTTTTTCCAGCACTCAAATCAGGCAATCAGCACCTTCGCAAATTTACGCTTCCCAACCTGCAGGACAACCGAGTCTCCCGCCACAAAAGTCAAACCCTTATCGGCTATTCTTTCACCATTTGCCCGAATGGCTCCCTGGGCAAGCATACGCAAAGCCTCCGAAGTGCTTGCTGTCAATCCGGAAAGCTTTAGTACATTAACTACCGGCACGGCAACACCATCGCTTTGCACAGTGAGTTCCGGCATATCTTCAGGCAACACCCCTTGGCGAAAACGCGCTTCAAATTCTGCGAGCGCTTCTTCAGCAGCAACACGGGAATGAAAACGCTCGACGAGTTCCTGCGCCAAAAGCACCTTGATATCACGCGGATTGCGCCCCTCATCTATATCGAGTTTGAAGCGCGCAATTTCCGTTGTCTCACGGAACGACAACAAATCGTAGTAGCGCCACATTAGGGAGTCGGAGATCGACATGACCTTGCCAAATATCTCGCGCGGCGCCTCATTGATCCCGATATAGTTACCGAGGGACTTCGACATCTTGTTGACGCCATCCAACCCCTCAAGCAAAGGCATCGTCAATACACACTGCGCGGGCTGACCATAATGCTTTTGAAGTTCCCGCCCTACGAGCAGGTTAAATTTTTGATCGGTCCCCCCCAACTCCAGGTCGGCGCGCATCGCGACAGAGTCATACCCCTGACACAAGGGATATAGAAACTCATGGATGGCGATTGGCAGCCCGCCGGAGTAGCGTTTCGCAAAGTCATCACGCTCAAGCATACGCGCCACGGTATGCTGGGCAGCCAACTTGATCATGCCAGCAGCCCCCAAGGCATCAAACCAAGCCGAGTTGAAACAGATTTCTGTTTTTTCAGGGTCAAGAATCTTAAAAACCTGCTCCTTATAGGTTTTTGCATTCTCCAAAATCTGCTCACGCGACAAAGGCGGACGAGTAACATTCTTGCCAGTCGGATCACCGATCAGCCCAGTGAAATCGCCGATCAGAAACATGACGTGGTGGCCCAGTTCCTGGAAATGCCGCAACTTGTTGATCAAAACCGTATGCCCGAAATGCAAATCCGGTGCCGTGGGGTCGAAACCTGCCTTGATACGCAACGAGCGCCCCGATTTCAGACGCTCAACCAAATCCGCTTCGATCAGCAATTCATCACAACCACGCTTAATTAACTGCAGGCTGCGCTCGACATCTACCATTTTGTTACTCCTGATCCACACTACTGGCGCAAACG
The DNA here is from genome assembly GCA_946479855.1 of uncultured Pseudomonadota bacterium. The sequence goes on along the minus strand of CAMLHL010000078.1, from coordinate 10,193 downwards.
ACGCCAAGTCATTCATTCGATGGAAAAGAGCGGCATTTTAGCGCATTCCTTTTTTTACCGATCGTTGATTAATTGATTTGGCAAGGCCCAAAGAAAAGGGCGGCCTCAGCCGCCCTTTTCCTCAACACGCAAGCAGATCATGCAGAGAACGAAGATCCGCAACCACAGGTTGAGGCAGCATTCGGATTACGAATCACAAACTGCGACCCTTCCAACCCTTCCGAATAGTCGATTTCTGCACCAACCAGATATTGATAGCTCATCGGATCAATCAGTAAGGTCACGCCATTTTTTTCCATGGTCGTATCATCCTCACCAACTTCTTCATCGAAAGTAAAGCCATACTGAAAACCGGAACACCCCCCGCCCGTGACAAAGACGCGCAACTTGAGGCTGGGGTTGCCCTCCTCTTCGATCAACTCCTTGACCTTGCCGGCAGCGCTGTCGGTAAAGACAAGAGGGACAGCCATTTCGTTAACTGCGTTCATGGGGAAAACTCCTGAGAAAATTTGTGCGAGATTATGCGAGCCAGTGCAATGCCGGTCAATAAGATTAGGCTGTTGATGCCAACTTTAGTTCCGGCGATTTGCCGACCGTATTAAGCAGCCGCCCGTCGATCACAGCTCCCTGCTGCATTTCAATGGACACATACTCCACATCACCAATAATGCGGGCTTTAGGCTGCATTTCAAGGGTTTCTGTCGCAATGACAGGTCCGACCACTGTGCCATTGGTAACCAGATGCGCAACGATGACACCGCCTTCTATACGTGCATGCTCGCTAAGCACCAGGGTGGAGGAAGACGCTCCCTCTACCGCCTGGACGCTACCCTTTACCTCTCCGTCGATTCTCAATCCGCCGGTAAAAAAAAGACTTCCTTCGACCCTGGTTCCAGCTCCGATCAAACTATCGATTCGCCCATGAGGCTTACTCTCGCTTCTTTTTCCGAACATCAAGCACTCCTAAAGTTGGGCGACTCTTCTGGATTTCAGTGTATCACCCTGCAAAATTTGCGCCTCGACCTCCCGAAGCTCTGCCCCCGCAGGTAACTCAAATCCTCCCTCACGGCGCAGAAAACGCTTTATCTCAAATTGATATTCGGCACTATTGTTCTGCTTTTCGGGCAGAAGCATCTGCATTGTTTTGCCGGCGCGGGCATAACTGATCACGATTTGCAGACGCCCTAGAAAATCCGGATTTTGCTTGTCTGGTTGAAAGGCAACCAACAAACGATAGCGAAAGCGCCCTCCGGATTCGTCGAACAGCCTGAAGTTCTCAACGCGGACCGAAGCGCTATCACCAGTAACCGACACCAGACGTTCATAAAGAAGGACATCCTCCTTAAGCCCAGCATTTTCCGCTTCGAGAGCCCGAACTCTTCCGAGCAACTGCTGTTGTGCCGCTCGTTCAATACTGACCGCGTTTTGCCCAGTTCCGGCAGTTGACCGCAGGACATCCAGCTCCCTACGCTGCGTCTGTAGTTGTTGACGCAGGCTTTCAAGCTCCCGCCCCAAAACACCAGCCTCATTGCGCTGCGTTATCAACCAGCCAACCGCACCCAACAAGAGGGCTAGCACAGCACCAAGGAGGACGGACCACCGCCAAGACAAATGACTGCGCACCACGACCCGCGGCGCCGAAATCCCAAATCGGCGCCGGAATCGTTTTAACTTCAGGGTAACAGCGGGAGTTGGCATAGGCCGATTGCTTCATCGAGCCCGAACATCAAGTTCATGTTCTGCACCGCCTGGCCAGCCGCCCCCTTGACCAGATTGTCAATCACTGACAAGACCACGAGCGTATCACCCCCCTGTGGGCGATGAACCGCAATACGGCAAGTATTTGCCGAGCGGACAGAACGCGTTTCCGGATGCGACTTGGCGGGTAAAACATCGACAAATGGCTCGTTGGCATATATCTGCTCAAACAATGCCTGGAAGTCGGCTTCCTGACGAATCCTTGCATAGAGGGTGGCATGGATACCGCGAATAATTGGCGTCAAATGCGGCACGAAGGTCAGCCCAACAGACGCACCGGCCATGCTTGCCAAGCCCTGGCGAATTTCTGGCAAATGCCGATGCCCGGCCACACCGTAGGCCTTGAAATTATCGGAAGCCTCGGCGAATAAAATATGCGTCTCCGCCTTGCGGCCTGCTCCGGAAACACCAGATTTCGCGTCGGCAATCAGCGACCCTAGATCAACCAGACCGGCACTCACCAAAGGCCTGAAACCCAGCTGCACAGCTGTCGGATAACAACCGGGGTTGGCAATCAACCGGGCCGAGCGAATCCGCTCGCGATTGACCTCCGGCAAACCATAGACAGCCTTTTCAACCCATTCCGGGCAGGCATGGGACATGCCATACCATTTTTCCCACTCGGCGATATCCTTAATTCTAAAATCGGCGGCCAGGTCGATTACCCGGACGCCCGCATCAAGCAGCGCTGGCGCCTGCTGCATGGCGATACCGTTAGGGGTGGCAAAAAAGACCACATCGCATCCTGCCAGATTGGCCTTGGCGGGATCTTCGAACTTCAAGCCCACCCGGCCACGCAGACTCGGAAACATATCTGCGACTGCCACACCGGCATCACCGCGTGACGTAATCGCCGAGATTTCTGCATGAGGATGCTGCGCCAGCAAGCGAAGAAGTTCTACACCGGTATATCCGGTGCCGCCAACAATACCAATTTTGATCATGAAATTTCTCCCAAAGGAAGGTGCATGATACCGCGCACCCAAAAAACAAAAAAGCCGCCCAAGGGCGGCTTTTTCTGTACTCGACGCGAATTAACGCTTGGAGAATTGCTTGCGGCGACGTGCCTTGTGGAAGCCAACCTTCTTACGTTCGACTTCACGAGCGTCGCGAGTAACGAAGCCAGCCTTCGAAAGCGCGGGTTTCAATGCTGCATCGTATTCGATCAGAGCACGGGTAATGCCGTGACGAACAGCACCGGCTTGGCCGGATTCGCCACCACCGATCACGTTAACCTTGATATCAAAGCCAGTCAGCTGCTCAACCAGTGCCAACGGCTGACGCACGATCATGCGGCCGGTTTCGCGGGAAAAGAACTGATCAACCGGCTTGCCATTCACAACGATAGCACCGGAACCACGCTTCATGAACACACGGGCAACCGCGCTCTTGCGACGACCGGTACCGTAGAAATAACTTTCAGCCATGATGACCCCTTAGATTTCCAGAGCCTTCGGCTGCTGGGCAGTGTGCGGATGCTGTTCACCGGCGTAGCACTTCAGCTTCTTCAGCATGGCGTAGCCCAGCGGACCCTTCGGCAGCATACCCTTGACGGCGGTTTCCAGGGCGCGCCCCGGGAAACGCTGCTGCATCTTCTTGAAGTTGGTTTCGTAGATACCGCCCGGATAACCGGAGTGGCGGTAGTACTTCTTGTCTTCGGCCTTGTTACCGGTCACGGTCAGTTTTTCGACATTGGTAACAACGATGAAATCGCCGGTATCAACGTGCGGAGTGTAAATAGCCTTATGCTTGCCACGCAGGCGGCGAGCAATTTCGGTAGCGAGGCGGCCGAGCACCTTGTCTGTGGCGTCTACCACAAACCACTCGCGCTTCACCTCATGTGGCTTGGCGGAAAACGTTTTCATATAAGTGTGCCGTCCTGAAAAATTTGGGCGCAGATTGGAGAAAGGCGCGGATTCTAGTCGACTCTACGTGCAACTGTCAATGCCTTATCAACAAAACCGACAAAGAGACAAAAAAAACGCGGCTCGCTGAGCCGCGTTAAATCCACACCAAAGGAGGAGGGTGGAGGAGACAAATCTGAACTGAAGAACTTATCGCTATTAAGTTGCTACAGCTCCAACGCTTCACATTCTGCCCGAACCACGATCGAGTCGCAAGAATTATTTGTGCGTCGCACCATTCTAATTATTATTCACAAATAATCATTATTTATCACAATCAATTCATTGTAAATACTGAGTTAAATCTAATTTACCAACAATAATTCACCATACAATAAACAAAAAAGGCCAGCGCCTGCGGCAACCGAACAATGAATTCAATGCTGCGGCGCAGCATCAACCCAGCCACAGCCTTAGCGGCTCGATATCCGCTAAAATTCGCAGTCTTGCCAGGAGACCAATATGGAATGCACCGTAAGATGGATGGGCGACGACGCCGGGATGTCCTTTGTCGCAGAAACCGGTAGTGGACACGCAGTCGTGATGGACGGCGCACCGGAAGCAGGAGGGCGAAATATCGGCCTGCGCCCAATGGAAATGGTGCTGGCCGGCACCGGCGGCTGCTCTGCCTTTGATGTCGTGCTGATTTTAAAAAAGGGACGTCACCAAGTAAGCAGCTGCGATGTCAGCCTAAAAGCCGAGCGCGCCAACAGCGACCCGAAAGTCTTCACCGGCATCCACTTCCACTATCGCGTCAAAGGCAGGCAACTAAAGCCGGACGCAGTAGCTCGCGCCATTGAACTATCGAAGGACAAATATTGCTCTGCCTCGATCATGATGAGCAAAACTGCCGCGATCACCTACGACTTCGAAATCATCAACGAGGACTGAGTCCCCTCGCCCACAGCCCGCTCAAAGCCGATAGGCGGTGCCGGTCATCAGTTTGGCCATCAATTTCATGGCTATCTTTACCGGCACAGGAAGTTCGGCAGCACCATGCCGAACGGCCGTTTCGGCATGCTGGATTTCATCCAGCCGCATCTGGTCGACGATGGCTCGTGAGCGCAGATCGTCGGTGGGCAGAGTTAGCAAATGACCATCCAGATGAGCCTCAACCTGCCGCTCAGTTTCTGCAAGGAAGCCCAGATTCCACTTGTCGCCCAAAGCCCCGGCTGCGAGACCCAGCGTTAACGACCCTGCGTACCAGAGCGGATTCAGCATACTCTTGCGCCCCCCCAGTTCGGTGATACGCTGCTCGGTCCAGGCAAGATGCTCGGTTTCTTCGTCAGCCGCGCCGCGCAAAGCCTCCCGCACAACAGGATCGCGGGAAGTTAGCGCCTGCCCCTGGTACAGGGCCTGTGCGCAGATTTCACCACAATGATTAACGCGCATGAGCCCGATGGTATGGCGCTTTTCGTCACCAGCCAGCGCCCTTTCAGGTTGTTCTGCACCGGGAACAGGGCGAACAGTGCGAGCAGTGGCAAACACCGTGCGCAAAGCACGGTCGAATTCCATGATTAGCTGATCCGGCGTCATACGCCTCACCAACGATAGCTATCCGGATGCTCCACATCCGGATGCACCCCTCGCTTCAGCGCGTTCCGCGCCTCAGCGGCATCCCGCACGATGACGCCGACCGGACAAAAATAGTCGAGAAAAAGAGCCGCATGCTGTCGATTGGCATAAGCCTCCTGAATGCGCACCCACTCGTTCTTGCGCGCTTTTGACCAGGAGCCATCCAAACGACCGGAGGCATAGATTCGATACTCCCTCGCCTCGCAGCGCATGCCTTCGAAAGTGACATTACGCCCCCCCTCCGGAGAGAGGACAACCAGAACGTAGCGCACCACACCATCGCTACCAACGCTCAGCGTTGAGCCATCAACAAAAAAGCGATTGCTGGATGCAGCACTGACCTCAAACGGCAGTAGATTTTCCTGCCTGGGCGCAGCAGGGAATTGAACATCCATCTCCTGCCACTTCTTGTTTTCGTAATCTTCCTCGAAATCAGCCCACGCCGAGGATGCGACACCGAGAACGAGCATCAACGAAAGTAGCGAATTACGCAGAGCACGCATGCTTATTCCTCACCACGAACTGCATCGTCTCCAACAGCCAACGGCGGCTCGACAGAATCTTTCTTTTGGCGCGCACCCTTGCGGTCGAAATCGAGAAAGCGCACCAATTCGTTGAGTGCCTGCTCGTAAACCATGCGCTTGAATTCAATAACCGCATCAAGCGGCACCCAATAATCATTCCAGCGCCAAGCATCGAATTCCGGCTTGCTGGTCGCGCGAAGATTGACATCGCTGTCGCGCCCGGCCAAGCGCAGCAGGAACCAGATCTGCTTCTGACCTTTGTAGGAACCGCGCCATTCGCGCTTGATCCAGTGTGTCGGCACTTCATAACGTAGCCAGCCTTTGGTTCTTCCGAGGATGCGCACGTGCTCGGGCAACAGCCCGACCTCTTCGTACAGTTCACGAAACATGGCCTCTTCGGGCGTTTCGCCACGCTTGATGCCACCTTGTGGAAACTGCCAGGAATGCTCCCGTATGCGCTTACCCCAGAATACCTCGTTCTTGGCGTTACAAAGAATGATGCCGACGTTCGGGCGATAGCCTTCACGATCGAGCATAAAAATCCTGCAAAAATTAATAGTTACCCCGATTCTTTCACAAAGGGCGTTCACATGCAAAGAAGCCGGACCGTGTAAAATCGAGGTTTGGCAACGAATTCAAGAGCATCCCATGCGCACTTCGCAGTTCTTTTTCACCACTCTCAAGGAAGCCCCGAGCGACGCCGAAGTCATCAGTCAGAAGATGATGTTGCGCGCCGGCTACATCAAACGTGCCGCCGCCGGCATCTACACCTGGATGCCGCTCGGCCTGCGCGTGCTGCGCAAGGTCGAAAACATCGTCCGCGAAGAGATGAACCGGGCTGGCGCCCTCGAACTACTGATGCCCGCCGTGCAGCCGGCCGAACTGTGGCAGGAATCCGGCCGTTGGGAGCAATACGGCCCGGAACTGCTGCGCTTCAAGGATCGCCACCAGCGCGAATTCGTCATCGGACCGACCCACGAGGAAGTGATCACCGATGTCGTACGCCGCGACGTGAAGAGTTACCGCCAGCTGCCGATTCACCTGTATCAGGTTCAGACCAAGTTCCGCGACGAAATCCGCCCCCGCTTCGGTGTCATGCGTGGCCGCGAATTCCTGATGAAGGACGGCTATTCTTTCCACACTTCGTTCGATGATCTAAAGCGCGAATACGGCAACATGTACGACACCTACAGTCGTATTTTCACCCGCCTCGGATTGAAATTCCGTGCCGTGGCCGCCGATACCGGCTCGATTGGCGGTACTGGATCACATGAATTCCATGTGCTGGCCGATTCCGGCGAAGACGATATCGCCTTCTGCCCGGACTCCGGTTACGCCGCCAACGTCGAATTGGCCGAATCCGTCGCCCCGAGCAATCCGCGCGCGGCGGCGACGCAAGCCATGGAAAAGATCGCCACACCGGGCAAGATGGCCTGCGCCGATGTTGCCGAATTCCTCGGAGTGACACTGGACAAGGTCGTCAAGGCGATCGCCGTGCTCAGCGAGAAAGAAGACGGCAGCACTACCTTCGCTCTGTTGCTGCTGCGCGGCGACCACGAACTGAATGAGATCAAGGCCAGCAAGATCGCCGCTATCAACCCCTTCCGTTTTGCCACCGAAGGTGAAGTTGAGCAATATCTCGGCTGCAAGCCCGGCTACATCGGCCCGACTGCGGTCGACGGTCAAAAAGTGGCTATTTTCGCTGATCGCAGCGTCGCCGCCATGAGTGACTTTGTCTGCGGTGCCAACGAAGCCGGCTTCCATCTGAGCGGCGTCAATTTCGGCCGCGATCTGCCGGAACCTGAAATCTTCGACATCCGCAACGTCGTCGCTGGCGATCCTTCACCGGACGGCCGCGGCCAACTGGAAATCCTGCGCGGCATCGAAGTCGGCCACATCTTCCAGTTGCGCCAGAAATACGCCGAGGCGCTGGGCTGCAGCTATCTCGACGAAAGCGGCAAGAGCCAGATCATGGAAATGGGCTGCTACGGCATCGGCGTATCACGCATCGTCGGCGCCGCGATCGAGCAAGGCAACGACGACCGGGGCATCATCCTGCCGCCGGCCATTGCACCATTTGAGATCTGCATCGTGCCGATGGGCTACCACAAGAGCGAAGCGGTCAAGACCGCTGCCGACCAGCTGTACGCCGACCTGAAAAAGGCCGGAGTCGATGCCCTTCTCGACGACCGCAACGAGCGTCCGGGCGTCATGTTCGCCGACATGGAACTGATCGGCATCCCGCACCGCGTGGTGATCGGCGAGCGCGGCCTGAAGGACGGACAGTTCGAATACAAGGGCCGGACCGATGCCGAAGCAACGATGGTTGCCCAGTCCGACATCCTCTCCCTGCTGCAAGGGAAGCTGTGCGCCGCCTGATCGCGGCCCTGCTTTTTTACAGCGCGTCGGCAGCTTTTGCCGGCGCGCAGAAGTACGAACCGCTATCAGCCAGCGTGCAAGCCGCACTGCACAAGGCCGTTTCGGATTCGCGCCCGGCGGTCAGTTCATTCAAGACACCGATGGAGGCTGTCGACTGGCTGACTACCATGTCGCCGCGGCTGGAAAAACGCATCCCGAACCGCGAATACCGCATTGATCTCTTGCGCAGCGTGCATTATGAAGCGACGCGGGCCGGACTGGATCCGCAACTGGTGCTCGGGCTGATGCAGGTCGAATCCGGTTTCCGCAAATACGCCGTGTCGTCGGCCGGCGCCCGCGGCTACATGCAGGTCATGCCCTTCTGGGTCAAGATCATCGGCCGGCCGGACGACAACCTGTTCGACCTGCGCACCAGCCTGCGCTACGGCTGCACCATCCTGCGCCACTACCTGGATATCGAACGCGGCGACCTGTTCCGTGCTCTCGGCCGCTACAACGGCAGCCTCGGCAAGCCGGAATATCCGAACATGGTGCGCGCCGCCTGGCAAAACCAGTGGGGCTACGAAAAGCCGGCCCGCCTGGCGCAAGCAATCCGCTGATTTTTGCTGTTTATCGGCGTTGACCACAACGTTCCTACGGTCAACACCATAAAACGGCCAAAATCAGCGCATGCCCGGCAACATGCCCTTCATGCCGCGCATCAGCTTGCCGACGCCGCCCTTGGTGAATTGCTTCATCATTTTCTGCATCTGCTCGAATTGATTGAGCAGGCGATTGACATCCTGCACCTGCACGCCGGCCCCCATCGCAATACGACGCTTGCGGCTAGCCTTGATCAATTCCGGCTTGGCGCGCTCGGCCGGGGTCATCGAATTGATGATGCCCTCGACACGGCCAATCATCTTGTTCTCGGTACCGGCCGGTAACTGACCGGCGGCCTGGGCAATCTGCGCCGGCATCTTGTCCATCAGCGCCGACAGGCCGCCCATGCTGCGCATCTGGGCCATCTGTTCTTTGAAATCGTTGAGATCGAATCCCTTGCCGGATTTCAGTTTCTTGGCAAAGGCAACAGCCTTTTCCTCGTCCAGCCCCTTGCGCGCCTCCTCGATCAGCGACAGCACGTCGCCCATGCCGAGGATGCGCGAGGCCATCCGCTCCGGATGGAAGGCTTCCAGCCCGGTCAGTTTTTCGCCGACGCCAGCGAACTTGATCGGCTTGCCGGTGATATGGCGCACCGACAGCGCTGCACCACCGCGCGCATCGCCATCCAGTTTGGTCAGCACGACGCCCGTCAGCGGCAGCGCCTCGTTGAACGCCTTGGCCGTGTTGACCGCATCCTGACCCAACATGGCATCGACCACGAACAGCGTCTCGATCGGATTGATCGCCGCATGCAGGCGCTTGATTTCCGCCATCATCTCTTCGTCGATGGCCAGACGGCCGGCCGTATCGACCAGCAGCACATCGTGGTAATGGCGCTTGGCCCAGTCGATGGCGGCCTCAGCGATGGCCTCCGGCTTCTCGCCGACCGCCGACGGGAAGAAATCGACCCCGGCCTGACCGGCGACAAACTTCAACTGCTCGATAGCCGCCGGACGATAGACGTCGCAGGAAACGACCAGTACCTTCTTCTTGTGATTTTCCTTGAGGAACTTGGCCAGCTTACCCACCGTCGTCGTCTTGCCGGCGCCCTGCAGACCGGCCATCAACACGATGGCCGGTGGCTGGGTATTAAAGTTGATGCCCTCGTAGGCATCGCCCATGAGCTTGGTCAACTCGGCGTGCACGACGCCGATCAGCGCCTGCCCCGGACTGAGCGAACCGATCACTGCCTCGCCAACCGCCTTTTCCTTGACCGCAGCGATGAAATCCTTGACCACCGGCAAGGCCACGTCGGCCTCCAGCAGAGCCATGCGCACTTCGCGCAGCGCATCGGCGATATTGGATTCGGTCAGGCGCGCTTCGCCCTTCAGCGTCTTCATGACGCGGGCAAGGCGATTGGTCAGGTTATCGAGCATGTCAGTTGGGCTTCTAGTAGAATTCAGGAATGGTC
>CAMLHL010000077.1 GCA_946479855.1 uncultured Pseudomonadota bacterium | reverse complement strand
TGCAGCAGCAGTTCGGCCGGGCCGAGCGAGTTGGGCACCATGACCGACACCGACAGCGCACTGGAGCGCGTCGACAGCTTGGTCACCACCTGCGAATGGGCGTAGGCCGAGAACTCCAGGCCGCCGTACTTCTTCGGGATGATCATGCCGAGGAAGCCCTTGTCCTTGATGTAGCGCCAGGCCTCGGCCGGCAGGTCGTAGAGCTCGTGCGTCACCTGCCAGTCGTCGACCAGGCGGCAGGCTTCGGCGCATTCCTTGTCGAGGAAGGACTGCTCTTCCGGCGTCAGCTTCGGCACCGGGTAGGCGTGCAGCTTGCGCCAGTCCGGCTGGCCGCGGAACAACTCGCCTTCCCACCAGACGGTGCCGGCTTCCAGCGCATCGCGCTCGGTATCCGACATCTGCGGCAGCACCTTGCGGTAGGTGGAAAAAATCGGCCGGGTGACGACCGCCCGGCGCAGCGGCCGGACGATCATCACCGCGGCCAGAGCCACCAGGGCGGCGACCCCGAGCAGGGGAATGAGGCTGTTGAACATGCTGTTTGTCTCCAATTATGATTTTCTGGTTTTGGTCGTTTTTAGCCGTCGACCGTCGGACTCAAAAACTGCGGCAGCGGCGCACGCAAACCGCCGAGCAGGAAGGACATCAGGCGCGGCACCAGGCGGTCCAGGCGATCCGTCGCATCGTCGGCCTCGATCTGCCAGTCGGTGACCAGGCGCAGGGCGTCGGTCCCGGCGATGGCGTAGGAAGTGGCGCCGAGCATGAAATGGAAGCGCCAGACGATCTCGGCCTTGGGCACCTCGGGCAGCGCCTTGAACAGCGCCTCCTTGTAGCGATCCATGACGGTCTGGTATTCGTGGGCCAGGAAGGCGCGAATGAACTCGGACGGCTCGGTCAGCGTCCGCCCGAGCAGGCGCAGGAAGGTGACGCCGCCGCGCTTCTCGTCGCCGGCCATGCGCAGCAAGGTGCCGAAGAAGCCATCGACGATCTGCGACGGCTTCAGCGGCTTGCCGGCCGCCTCGCGCTCCATGTCATCGAGGACACGGCTGCGCTCCTCATTGAGCCAGTCGAGCCGACGCCGGAAAACTTCCTGCATCAGCGACTCCTTGGAGCCGAAGTGATAATTCACCGCCGCCAGATTGACCCCGGCCTCCCCGGTGATCTGACGCATCGAGGTGCCCTCGTAGCCATGCGCCATGAACAGGTGTTCGGCAGCATTCAGAATGCGTTCGCGTGTGTCGCCATTACGTGCTTCGGCCATGATTTCTTTTTCCTATGATTCATACGTTCGTTTTAATCATAGGAAAAAGAGGGGGCTATTGCAAGCTTTTTTGACCACGGGCGCACCGGCCAAGGCGGCCAGTCCCCATGCATCGCGGAGTGCGGCGCCGGGGAAAGCCCCGGCCGCTCGATCTGACCGCGGGAATTTCAGGCAGCAACCTGCTGAAACAGCCCGGTCAAGCACCGCTACATACGATTACGTTTGCACTGACATCCCGCGGCCAGCGGCCGCGTTATTCGACACAAGGCGCTGCCAATCATGCTCAGCACCGAACGCCAAACAACCTAATCAGGAGATGCAAAATGCAAGTTACCAAGACCCTCATCGCGCTGGCCGTCGCTGCCGGTTTCGCCTCCGCCGCCTTCGCCCAGGGCGCGACTCCGGCCACACCGGCCGCCCCTGCCGCCAAGGTCACGGCACCGGCTTCGGGCGTCGCCGAGAAGAAAGTTGAAGCCACGAAGGCAGCCGAACCGGCCAAGCTTGAAACAACCAAGACTGATACCGGCAAGCCGGCGATCAAACATGCCAAGGCCAAGGGCCACGCACACCGGGGGGCAAAGCACGAAGCCAAAACCGAACACCTCCCCGCTGCCGCACCGGCGCCGGCCAGCAAGTAACGACCGGCAGCCTCGCCCCCTCGGCGTCCAAACCCGAGGGGGTTTTTACGTCAACGGCCGGCGAATGCCGTCGACCGGCATTGGGCGCAGACCTCCCAGGGCAGACAGGCGCAAACGCGCGGCAGCTCGACGTATTCGCTGCCGACGATGACCTTGCCGGTCGCCTGCTGCCTGGCCGGCGCCCCCTTCGCCGCTGGCGCATCGCCTGCCGCGGCAGCGTGCGGCGTCGGCGACCAGCGGGCGAATGGCGCGAGGTCCGCCTGGACCTCGACGAACCAGATCTTGCGCGCCGCATCCCAGCGGGCGCCCAGTTTCTTGGCCTCATCCTTTTCCGCGAAAGGAACTTTCAGATTCATTCTCATGATGTGTCCGGGTCTGCAATCAGGGGCGCATTATAAAGAGGCGGCCAGCAAGCCAATGACGGCGGATGCGGCAATGACGTGGATAACGTTACGCTTGAAGCGGAACAGGGCAAGCGCAGCAGCGCAGGCGATCAGTGCCGATACCGCGTCGAAGCGGCCTCCGAAGCCTTTCGGCCACAGTACGTGATAACCGAAGAACAGGGCCAGATTCAGGATCACGCCCACCACCGCGGCTGTGATCGCAGTGAGGGGGGCCGTGAACTTCAGGTCGTTGTGCGTGGTTTCGACCAGGGGGCCGCCCAGCAGGATGAAGACGAACGACGGCAAAAAGGTGAACCAGGTGACCAGGCAAGCGGCGATGCATCCCCCCAGGAAAAGGCTCTCCGGCCCGCATACGGCCTTCACATAGCCACCGACGAAACCGACGAATGCGACCACCATGATGAGTGGCCCCGGGGTGGTCTCGCCCAGCGCCAGGCCATCGATCATTTGCGTTGGCGTCATCCAGCCATAGTGGCCGACAGCGCCCTGGTAGACATAAGGCAGGACGGCATAGGCCCCACCGAAGGTCAGCAAGGCCGCCTTGGTAAAAAACCAGCCCATTTGCGTCAGGGTATGCCCCCAGCCGCAAGTCGCCATGAGCAGCCCCATCGGTAGCAGCCAGAGCAGGCTTCCCATGACGGCGACTTTGGCGCAACGCCGCCACGTGAACAGCGCATGCGCCGGCGTCGGGGTGGCGTCGTCGATCAGCGCCCGGCCATAGGAGCGGCTTGCCTGGCCATGGCCGCCCCCTACCGTGAAGTAAGCGGGAGAAATCCGCCCCCCGATGTAACCCGCCAGCCCGGCCACGGCCACAATGGCCGGAAATGGCACATCAAGGGCAAAGATGGCGGCAAAGGAAGCTGCCGCGATGGCCCAGAGGATGTTGTTCTTCAAGGCCCGGGCGCCAATCCGGTGTGCCGCCTGGACGACGATGGCGGTAACCGCCGGCTTGATGCCGTAGAACAGGCCGGCGACCAAGGGCATTTCGCCGAAGGCGACATAGATCCAGGACAGCGCAATGAGGATGAACAGCGACGGCAGCACGAACAGGCCACCGGCGACAATGCCGCCCCAGGTCCGGTGCATCAGCCAGCCGATATAGGTAGCCAGCTGCTGCGCCTCCGGGCCGGGCAGCACCATGCAGTAGTTCAGCGCATGCAGGAAACGCCGCTCGGAAATCCAGCGGTGCCGCTCCACCAGCTCCTCATGCATGATGGCGATTTGTCCTGCCGGGCCGCCAAAGCTGATAAAACCGAGCTTCAGCCAGAAGACCAAAGCCTGCCGGAAGCTGACCGGCGGCGGCTGGATTTCAGTGGGGTTCGGGGATGCGACTTCAGCGACGCTCATGGCATTGGCACTCCTTTGGCAAACGAAGCCAACAGGCCGTCAAAAATGTGGCCGGCCAGCGTCAGCAACTGCTCATCATCGGCAATGGTGTCACGCAACCCGGCCAGCGTCCGCTCGATACCGACCGCCTCCGGAGGCTGAACCCCACCGACATCGAGGCAATGAACCACGGCGCCGAGACGGGACAAGGCGGGTGTGGCAAGTCCGAAGGCTGCGGCCAGGACTTCGAAGGTCACGCGGCCAGCACGATGGGTAAAGGGGGCGCCGTCGAAATCGAAGCCGAGGGCATCGGCAGGACAATCGGACGCCGAGGCCAGCCACAGAAAGCGGGCCTGCGGGTCAATGGCGCGGCGAATCAACCAAGCGCTGGCCAGCCTATCCACCCAGGGGCGACGCCGCGTGGCCCAGACACGCCCCTGATAGTCTGCAACGGCAAGGCGGGGAACGGCCTCCGGAACGGGATGCGGTTCACCGGGAGACAAAGCCCATGCCACTTGCTGCTCGAGATCGCACAGCATGCGATCTGCCTGTCTCTGCGCCTCGCCGGGAAAGAAATCGATGGCCGCCAGGGCCGAGAAGGCCTTACGCAGCTTGCGTGTCTGCTTCAATGTTTCATCCGTCGACTCGGGCGAAAGGCCATGGCGTGCGACGGCAATGTCGTCAAGCAATGCGGCATATTCGGTACGCCGCTCAAACAGCGAGGCAAAATCCGCATCGGCCGGCTCTTCCAAGCGAATCACCAGCGCCATTCCCTCGGCCGAGCGAATGGCGCCGGCAACCGAATCGAGCGTGGCACGGCAATCTTCGCGCTCCGGCATCAAATACACGCCGTCGCGCAGGACAGCGGCTCCGGAAGCCTTGAGGCCCCGCCAGGCACGCATGCGTGCCGTGGCGTTCTCGGTGGGCAGACTGGTAATCAGTGCAATCCAGTGTTTCATGCCCCCAATTTATAAGATTGTAAACATTTCTACAAATACGTATTCACCGCTACCAAAAAAACATTCTCCGCCCCGAGCCATTGAGCGATGCCGCCGACTGGCCATCGGCCGAAAGTCGCCCGGCGGAGAATGCCGGCCATTATCAAAAACTGCGAGAGCAAGCCCCCCGCCAAACGGCGGTTCATCCCTGGCCGTCCCGGCCCTGGAGAAGCACTTGCAGGGGCGGAACTCCACCCGGCGCCCGCGCATCTAAATCATGCAATTCTTCCATGCCGGACGGAGGATCGTATGTTCAACAAGGAACGCTTCATTGCCGCCTGCGTCGATGCTGTTGGCGAGGGCGAGGCAGCGATCGGCGAGTTGGTTGCGGAAGCCGTCTCTGATCGCGCCGGCATCATGGCCGAATTCGGGCAAATCGAGCATGCCGGCCTGACGCCCCTCTACCGGGCGCCAAATCTGACGATCATTCACTTCGTCTGGGCGCCGTGGATGAGCATCATGCCCCACAATCACCAGATGTTTTCGGTCGTCGGGATTTATTCAGGAAGAGAAGACAACATATTCTGGCGCCGGACCACGAAGACGATCGAAGCGGCAGGGGCCAAATCGCTGGGTGTCGGCGAGGTGGCCGCTTTGGGGCGCGATGTCATTCATTCCGTTGTCAATCCGATTGGCCAGATGACCTGCGCCTTGCATGTCTATGGCGGTGATTTTTTCAGCCCGCCGGCGCCGAGAAGCGCCTGGGATCACCAGACATTGACTGAAAACCCCTGGGACATGGAACAGGTCAAAAGCCTCTTCAAGGACGCTGAAGCACGCTGCAAGCAGATGCCGGCAAACGGCAATTGAATGACAGCGCTGTTGTTGATCCCCGGCGGCGGGCGAGCCTATGCCACCAAAGACCACAGCGTACTTGGCAGTTGCGCAGCGATGCCCGTCTAGCGTGACCTTCCATGCCATTCGGCAAGGAATTGGGCGACAAAATCCTGCATCACCTGATGGCGTACCTCGGCCAGCGCTCGGCCGCTGGGCGTATTCATCCGGTCTTTCAGGAGCAGGAGCTTTTCATGGAAATGGTTGAGACTGGTCCCCCTGGCCGCCTTGTAGGCCTCGGCGCTCGCATGCAGCACCGGCGGCAGATCGGGGTCATGCAGCAGGCGGCCGGCGTGCCCACCATAGGCAAAGCAACGGGCAATGCCGATGGCCCCCATGGCGTCCAGCCGGTCGGCATCCTGAACGCATTGGCCGGCCAGGGTTCGCATCCCGCTACTGACCCCCGCCCCCTTGAACGAGATCGTGGCGACGATATCGACCACCGGCTCGACGACATGGCGCGGAGCGCCTTCGCGCACCAGCAGCAGTTCAGCTTCCCGTGGTCCCAGGGAGTCGTCCCCGCCGTGGAATTTCCAGTCGGCAATGTCATGGACCAGGGCCCCCAGTTCGGCCACTTCCAGGTCGGCACCTTCCTGAATGGCGATCTGGCGCGCCAATTGCCAGACCCGACGGATATGCTGCCAGTCGTGCCCCGAGCTCTCAGCGATAAAGCGGGCCCTGACATGCGCGGCAACGCGCCCGACCAGAGAGCGCGGATCGCCCCCCGCCGATGCCTCGTCCGTCATCTCATGCGTCCTTGCTCGCGTTGACGTAAGGCAACAGCGCCCGGGCGGCCTTGATTCGCTGGCCGGCAGTGGCCGAGGGATCATTCATCACGGCCAGCAGAAAGGCTTTCGGATCGGTGAAATTGTTGCCGACATTCAGCGTTGACCGTATGCGACCGGATTCAGGGGGCGCGGGAATGGCAGGCTGTTCGAGGGAGCCGGCGGGGGTTTCCGCCGCCCCCTGGAGGATGGCGAGCGCCCGCCGGAAATCGGCCAGCGCGATGCTGTCCAACCCGGCGAGCATATCGGCCTGCCGCTCCAGGTTGGGCGCCATCTCGAGACCGGGCTCGTCGACGAACATGGCGCCCATGCTGGGGTCGATGAACGCCGACCATTTGCCGCTTGCCTCATGCCGGGCGGGAACCAGCGTCAGCGGAGCCTGTCCGGCATCCGGCAGGAGCCGGAGGCTGGCCGGAGAAAGATCGGCCAGGTATTTGCGCTGGAGCGCCTCGAGAAAAAGCCGGGCCTCGGCAAGGGCGACGTCCCCGGCCAGAGACAGCCACAGCCGGTAGCCTGCCTGTGCCGACACCGAGACGGCCGGGGCCGGCAACGCCAGGTCTTCCTCCAGCCCCTGGTAAAGCGCCGCAAGCAGTTCCCAGTCGGCGGCCTGGTCGACTGCGACAACCAGGGTCCGCACCCTGCCTTCCGGGCTGACCAGGTCGAATGTGGCGGGTTTTTCCCCAGCCAGGCTCCGGGCAATGGATGCCTCGCATTGACCGGGCAATGGCGACTCCGGAAGAAAATACAGCCGTCGCAGTTGTTCAATGAGTTTGTTCATGCATCACCGGAAAAGGGTTCAGGGATATGGTGGGCCAAACTAGGCCGCTGCCTCGCCGGCCGGCAGCGGACGTGGATTGGCCTGTCGATACTGCATAAACCGACAGACCACATCGCGCCCGCTGCTGTTTTCGTGCAGCAACCTGATCGATTCGTCGATCACTTCCCAGCGCTCGAGCGGAATGTCGGCCGGAAACCGGCTGTCACCGGCAAAGGCCTGTTCGATCCGGGTCAGGTAGAAGCGATCGCAATAAGGCCAGGCGGCGGCATAAACCGAGGCGCCGCCAATCACGAAAACCGGCTTGCCGGTGGCCAGCGCACCGCGCAACCCGGCCTCGACGGATTCGACGCGGGTGCATCCCGGGCGCAAAACCAGATCGTGCTGACGGCTGACGATAAAGGAATCAGGCGGTACCACGTCCATCGATTCGTAGGTCAGCCGGCCGATAACCAGCGCCGCGCCGGCCACCGTGTGCTCGAAATAGGCCAGTTCCTCGGGAATATCCCAGGGCAGCCAGCCCGCCCGTCCGATCATGCCGTTGCTGGATACGGCCCCGATGGCCGAGATCAGCGCTTGCTTTTCGCCCATTGCTCGCGCGTCATCGACAGTGAGATGGCCGGCGTTCCCTGGCCGTTATAGACATGTGGCTTGTGCATTGAAACATGCGCCGAGCTGACGATGGGCATGCCGAAGATGGCGTCCATGACCTCGAGTATGCTCGACTCCAGGCAGATGCAATGCTCGTTTTTCTCCAGCGCGCGTATGGCCAGGAAAATCACCTCGTAATCGACCACCTGGCGAATGTCATGCGGATTCGCCACCGCCTCCATCGGCGCCCAGGCATCGGCATGGACGATAACGGCCTGCGGCCCATGTTGTTCGAGCGGATTGCAGCCGGTCCGCAACTGTATCGTCGCATCCACGGAAGCACACCAGTGATTGGCTAGCACACGTCACTCCTTGATTGTCTTGTCGGCCGGAACGGGGCGTTCACGATACCAAAGCCACCCATCTTTCAGGCATAAAAAAAGACGCCTGAGCGTCTGTCCGGAAACATCGAACGGCTGCAGATCAAGCCGTCACATTGACCAGCGTCCCGGTTTGCTCGCCGAAAACATTGACCACTGGCGCCAGGGTATCCGCCCTCGCCCCCTCCGCTTGCAGCACCTTGCCGATCTGTTCGTGCAGATGGCTCAACTGCGTCTGCACCTTCCCGGCGGCTTCAATCCCGGCCAATCCACGCCTCGCCTCGCTGGCATCGCCCTGCGCCTGGTTCGACTCGACCTGCAGCGAACGGGCTTTCTCCTCCGCCCGCCCCGCTTCCGACTGCGCAGTACGGGCCTTCTCCGCCAATACCCTCGCCCGCTGTTCGGCCTGATCGGCGTTGCGCTGAACCTGTTGCAACTGAATCTGAATCCCCAGCGCGCTGCCACCTGCCGAAGTGCCGGATAGCGATGCTAGTGCCATTGGCTGACCAACCTGTCCTCAGTCGAGCCTATCTCAGGCAATGACGCTGATCGTCGTGCCGGTGGGCTGCCCCTGGGCATTGATCACCGGACGCGGCGCCTCTTCCTTGCGCTCGACCCGATCTTCGGGACGGGGCTCGGATTTCTCGGCCTGCTGCGCCTGCCGGGCCTGCTGCGACTGGCTGGCCTGCGCACCGCTGCTGGTATAGGCGCTGATGCTCGAAGTCACTGATTGGATAGCCATATTCATACTCCTTGGCAGCAATTGCTTTGGTTTTAACTTTACATCATTCGGCAAAATATTCCAGAACTATCCGTTTGCTGCGGTCGACGCCAAAAAACAGCAAAATTTCCGAAAGTCTTGTCATTGACATCATTTCCGCTGGAATAAGCACCGACCTCGCCTCGAATACGCAATCAGGCCACCGAGGCGATCGCCGCTCGGTTCGCCTACATTTTTTTTCGTGCTGCTCAGCCGCGCACCGTTGCGTTCGCCACGCCTCCTGCCAGGCAGGCATATCTCGATGGCAAGTCGCCCGGCAAACTCCAGCCGAAAAGGAGTTCTTCCGCATCAGCCAGAGAAGCGCCCGAGGCCAGCGCATGCTCGGAGAGGTTGGCAAAGGCGGCCAATCGCATCCAGAACAGCATCTCTTCGCTGATTCCGCTGCTCACCGCCGTTCCCCTGCATCTGCGACGGCGGCCCGGCACCGATGGAGCCCGACCTTCGGCCGACCATCGCCAAATAATGTCCGAGAATGATGCCGTTGCAATTCGCTCATCATGCAACTCCCACCCATGTCGCAAGCATTGCCAATCGAAAAACCGTCATGCGCTTCTTTGGGATTTTTGACCGCGAATCTTGGAGCGAGTGCGCAATAAATTTTCCCGGCGGGCAGCGGACGCCTGGCCAGTCCGCCCAGCAAAGCAAATGCCGGCGGGGGAAACCCGCTTGAATCCACAGTTTCTGTGGATAAGTCTGTGAGTCCGCCGTGGGCAGCCCGGAACAAAACCTTACCCGCCAGTGACTTGGCAAACTTGCTTAAAAACAAGGCAATGGTTGGCCCAGACAAAAAAAGGGGACCCGAAGGTCCCCGAAAGGTACAAGACGACGGCGCTGTTCTCCGAAGTCCTGCCCGCAGAGTGATTAGTGGGCCGAGGCGGCGGCGGCGCCGAGACCGGTCTGGGCGCGGATGTACTGCTCTTCGAAGGCCTCGGCTTCGCTGGCCGCCCGGGCGCTCTTGTCGGTCACCGACATCAGCCAGGTGACGAAGAAAGCCGTGGTCATCGAGATGATGGCCGGGTGGTCGTAGGGGAAGATGGGCTGGGCGTTGCCGAGGACCTTGACCCAGACGGCCGGCGACAGGATGACCAGGCCGACGGCGGAAACCAGGCCGGCGATGCCGCCCCACAGCGCGCCGCGGGTGGTCAGGCCCTTCCAGTACATGGACAGGATCAGCACCGGGAAATTGACCGAGGCGGCGACGCCGAAGGCCAGGGCAACCAGGAAGGCGACGTTCTGGTCCTTGAACAGGATGCCGAGGATGATGGCGATGCAGCCGATGGCGACCGAGGCGATGCGGGTCACTTTCATTTCCTGGGCGCTGGTGGCCGTACCCTTCTTGATGACGCGGGCGTAGAGGTCGTGCGAGATGGCCGAGGCGCCGGCCAAAGCCAGGCCGGAGACGACCGCCAGGATGGTGGCGAAGGCAACGGCCGACAGGAAGCCGAGGAAGACGTCGCCGCCGACGGCCTTGGCGAGGTGCATGACCGGCATGTTGGAGCCGCCGATCAGCTTGCCGCCGACCACACCGCCCTCGAAGAAGGCCGGGTCCTGGCCGACGATGATGATGGCGGAGATGCCGAGGATCATCACGACGAGGAAGAAGAAGCCGATGAAGCCGGTGGCGTAGAACACCGACTTGCGGGCTTCCTTGGCGTTCGGCACGGTGAAGAAGCGCATCATGATGTGCGGCAGGCCGGCGGTACCGAAGAGCAGCGCCAGCGACAGCGACACGGCGGAGACCGGATCGGCCATCAGCTTGCCCGGCGCCATGATGGCGATGCCCGACTTGTGGGCGGCCACGGCCTGGGTGAACAGGGTGTCGAAGGAGAAGTCGAAGCGGCTGAAGGCGAGCACCATCAGCACCGTGCCGCCGCCGAGCAGCAGGCAGGCCTTGATGATCTGCACCCAGGTCGTCGCGACCATGCCACCGAAGGTGACATAGACCATCATCAGCAGGCCGACGCAGATCACCGCGAAGTTGTAGTCCAGCCCGAACAGCAACTGGATCAGCTGGCCGGCGCCGACCATCTGGACGATCAGATAGAAGCAGACGACAGTCAGCGAACCGAAGGCGGCGAAGGTGCGGATGCGGTTCTGGTCGAGGCGGTAGGAGGCGATGTCGGCGAAGGTGAACTTGCCGAGATTGCGCAGGCGTTCGGCGATCAGGAACAGGATGATCGGCCAGCCGACGAAGAAGCTGATGGTGTAGATGAAGCCGTCGTAGCCCTTGGCGTAGATCAGCGAGGTCAGGCCGAGCAGGGTCGCCGCCGACATGTAGTCGCCGGCGATGGCCAGGCCGTTCTGGAAGCCGGTGATGCCGCCGCCGGCCGTGTAGAAGTCGGCCGTCGACTTGGTGCGGCCAGCCGCCCACTTGGTGATGCCGAGGGTGGCCAGCACGAAGACCATGAACATGGCGATGGCGCTGACGTTGATCGGCTGCTTCTCGACGCCTTCAATGGTGCCGGGCGCGGCGAGCGCGAGTTGCGATACGGCGAGCAGGGCGCCGGCCGTCAGGGCAGAAAAGGAGCGTTTCATTTGCCGGCCTCGCGCAGGATATCTTCGTTGAGCGCATCGAACTCGCCGTTGGCGCGGCGGATGTAGATGCCGGTCAGCAGCCAGGAACCGATGATCATGACGACCCCGACCGGCCAGCCGATGGTGACGACGCCGCCCGGGTTCATCGGCTGCGCCAGCAGGCCGGGATTGAAGGCGGTGATCATCATGAAGGTGTAGTAAGGCACCAGCACGATGAGCGACAGGGTGATCGCGAAGCGCGTGCGCTTGCCGACCATTTCGGCAAATTTCGGATTGCTCCGGATCCTTG
>CAMLHL010000076.1 GCA_946479855.1 uncultured Pseudomonadota bacterium | reverse complement strand
TGCCGCCCTGGCGGCCGACGTAGATGACGCCCTTGGAGTCGCAGACGGTGATGTTTTGGCGCTTGACGCCGAGGTCGCACCACAGGTTCAGGCAGGAAATCGCCGCAGCGCCGGCGCCGGAGCAGACCACCTTGATCTCGTCGATCTTCTTGCCGACGACCTTCAGGCCATTGAGCATGGCGGCGGCGGAAATGATCGCGGTGCCGTGCTGGTCATCGTGGAAAACCGGGATGCTCATCCGTTCCTTGAGCTTCTCTTCGATGTAGAAGCATTCGGGCGCCTTGATGTCCTCAAGGTTGATGCCGCCGAGCGTCGGCTCCATGGCAGCGATGATCTCGATCAGCTTGTCCGGGTCGTTCTCGGCCAGTTCGATGTCGAAAACGTCGATGCCGGCGAACTTCTTGAACAGGCAGCCCTTGCCTTCCATGACCGGCTTGGCGGCCAGCGGGCCGATGTTGCCGAGGCCGAGGACGGCGGTGCCGTTGGTGATGACGCCGACCAGATTGGCGCGCGAGGTCATTTCAGCCGCGCTGGCCGGATCTTCGACGATCAGGTCGCAGGCGGCGGCGACGCCGGGAGAGTAGGCCAGGGCGAGATCGCGCTGGTTGGTCAGGCCCTTGGTCGGGCGGACTGAAATCTTGCCCGGCGTGGGCCAGCGATGGTATTCAAGAGCGGCTTCGCGCAGATCCTTTTCCACGGATTCTCCTCGGAATTCGGCTATTAGGGAAAACCCGTTAGGTTACTCCAAAGGCTCGCTGCCGGCAAAGCGTAATTATGGCCGCCTGCCTCAGAAGCGGTATGAGACGGTCACACGCAGGCTGCGCGGCTCGCCCGGGTGGACATGGCGATCGAATACCGGCGCGCTTTCATCCGCCAGTTGCGACGCGTACCAGTATTCGATGTCGTTGGTCTTGCGGTCGAACAGGTTGTAGACATCGAGCGCCAGCAGGGTTCGGGCATCGAAACGATAGCCGAGACGCAGGTTGGTCAGGGCCGAGGCCTGCGAACGCACCGAGTTGTCTTCGACCAGCGGCCGCGGCCCGAAATAGCGGAGACGCAACGCCCCGAACCAGGGGCCGAGGTGATCGATGGTGAGGCCCAGATGGGCGCTCGCCGTCACGGCGCCGGGAACAGCGTTGCCTTCCGGCGCGGCGTCGCGGAAACGGGCCTGCGACCAGGCGAGGTCGGCGTCGAAGGCCAGCCATTCGGTCGGCGCATAGAAATTGCTCCACTCGACCCCGTAGCGGCGCGACGGGCGCGAGGCTTCGGTGGTGCCGGCATCACCGACGAAGAGCAGCTCGGACGCCACATCGAGTTGCCAGAAGCTGACGGTCGACTGCCAATTCCGGGCAATTTCCGAACGCGCCCCGATTTCGTAGCCACGCGTTCGCACCAGCGGCGGGACCTTGTCCACCGGCACGCCGCTGACCGGGTCGACACTGATCGTCGTGCCGCGCGCATCGTTGGAATGGAAACCATGGCCGTAGTTCAGGTAAAGCTCGGTCTGCCGCCACGGCCCGAAGATCAGCGCCAGCTTCGGCGTCACCATCTGGTCGCCGGCCCGGCCGGCGTTGGCCGGCAAATCGCTATCGACCCTGAAATCGTAGGCATCGGCCCGCAAACCCTGCACCGATCGGAACCAGGCGCTCCACCGTGTTTCATTCTGCGCCCAGAGTGCCAGGCTGCGCTGGGTAACCTTGTCCTCGCGCACCGTAGCGGTCGTCTGGCGGGCGCTGGCGGCGTAGAGGCCGACCGGATTGAGGCGATCGAGCCGTCCCTGCAGGCCGAAGGAGTTTTCCACCTCGAAGCCGCCCCATGTGTCGTAAAGCACCTGCGACGCAGCAAAGCCACCGGCCGTCCGCCGCTCGGCCTGCTTGAACTGGTCGCCAAGATGGCAGTTACCATTGGCGGCATCGTCATTCAGGCAATACTGGAAGTTGGACCACAGGTCGAGGCTGGAGCGCAGCGCCCAAACCGTGGCCTTGCTCTGGCTGTGCTCGCCACGCTGCGCCCACTCGCCGGCCAGGCTGTAGCGGTAAGTCTGGCCGCCGGTGGTCGGGTCGAGGCTGCCGAAACGGTCCACCGCGCCGCTGCGGATGGCCCGCTGGGCGATCTGGTCGGTGGAGGTCCACCGGCTCTCGTAGGCCATCCCGGTCACTGACCAGCCGTCGTAGCGCGTCCCCAGGCTGTAGCGCAGGACACCGTTCAGTCTCCGGTACCCTTCGGCGACCTGCCACGGGCCGTCGTTGTGGAACAGTTCCAGCCCGTAGAGCAGCCGGCCGCCGGCCAACTCCGGCGAACCGGCGAGCAGGCTGCGGGCGTAGCCGTTCCGGCCCAGCGTCAGCTGCGCCAGCGACTCGTCGAGACGGCGGAAATAGTCGATATGCGCCGCCCCGGCCGACGAGAAATCGCCTTCCTCGGCGAAATACGGCCCCTTGCGGTAACGGATACGGTCGACCAGTTCGGGGATCAAAAAATTGAGATCGGTGTAGCCCTGGCCATGGGCATGGCTTGGCATGTTGACCGGCACACCGCCGACCTCAGTAGCAAAATCGGTGCCGTGGTCGAGGTTGAAGCCGCGCAGGAAGTACTGGTTGGCCTTGCCGTCACCGGCGTGCTGCGTGACGATCAGGCCGGGCACCATTTCCAGCGCCTCGCCGGGACGCAGGATGGGCACGGCAGCCAGGCGCTGGCTGGACACCACGCCTTCGCTGCCGGTCGTCGCGATGCCTTCGAGATCCTCGGTGCTGGCGCGGACTTCGACGGCCGGCAATTCGCTCGCTGCATGCGCCAGGACACTGGTCGCGACCAGGCAGGAACCAACAAGCTTACCTTTTAAACCCATCGCCCCAGAAAGCCGCTCGCCCGGCCCGCCCTCGTCATTGCCACGTCAAACCGGTGTCGGCCGGCGGGTCAAACGTACCGCTGCGAGAAAGCTGAGGGCAATGATCGTCACCAGCAAAAAGCCAAAGACCAGCTCCTTGCCTTCGCTCCAGGCCTCGACCGCCGGCGACAGCATCCGGGCGGCGCCGAAAGCAGCGACCAGCAGACTGACGCCGGAGACCACCAGGCCCATGACCCGCGAGGCGACCAGCGCCACCTGATCGGCCCGGGCGATCAGCCGGGAGATCCACAGGCCGTTGATGCCGTCGGTCAACAGCATGCCGAGCATGAAAAGCAGGGCGAGCAACAGCGCATGCTCCCAGCCGCCGAACCGGGTCGCGGTCAGCGCGAAGAAGGCAGCCTGCGACAGGGTATCGAAGGACAGTGCGAACAGGGCGCCGACCAGCGCCACCAGCCCCGGGTGCGAGACATGCCGCAGGTTGCCGAGCAGGCGCCCCTTAAGGCCGACCGGCTGGACCATTTCATGGGGCTCGGCGGCGAGCACAGCAGCCAGGTTGAGACTGCCCAGCAGCACCAGAAAGCTGATCGAAACCACGCCGCCCAGGGTGCCGAACCATTCCGGCACGGCCCATTGCCCGGCAAGGGCCGAGACGCCGAGAGCGATAGCCATGACCACGGCACCATGGCCGAGCGAGAACAGCGTGCCGCAATAACGCGCCAGATCCGGCCGGTGACGGGCGTTGTAGCGGGTCAGGCCGTCGATGGTGGCCAGATGGTCGGCATCGAAACCGTGCTTCATGCCGAGCACGAAGGTCAGGATCAGCAGCGACAGCCAGTCGGTAGGGATGGTTTCCATGGGCACCGTATGAAGTATTTCCCCATCTTCATACAAAGACTGTGCCAGATCAATAAGTCATTGATCGTATTGATTTCAACGCCAGAACAGTGTGGCCCAAGCCCGCCAACTGGTCAGCGGCTTTCCAGCGGTAGTGCAAGGATGAATTCCGCCCCGCCGCCCGGCAGGTTGCCGGCGCTCAGCTTGCCGCCATGCCGCTCGACAATGCCGTAGCTGATCGACAAGCCCAGGCCGGTGCCCTGGCCGACCGGTTTGGTGGTGAAGAAAGGCTCGAACAGCCGGCTCAGGTTTGCCTCGGGAATACCCGGCCCATTGTCGGCAAAGTGCAGGACTGCCATGCCGTTTTCCACGCCGCCACTGATCTTCAGGCGCGGCTGCGGACGATTGGCGACGGCATCGCAGGCGTTCTGCACCAGATTCATGGCCACCTGCTGCAACTGGCCGGAGGTGCCCGAGCAGCGCAAATCGGCCGGTAAATCGACGTCGACCGTGACCTTGGCGGCGGCGCTCTGCACCACCCAGCGCACCGAACGTTCGACCACTTCGTTGAGATTAACCTGCTCGGGGATCGCCTTGTCGACCGCCGAGAAACGTTTCAGCGCATCGACGATATCGCGGGTGCGCTCGGCACCTTCGATCATGCCGTCGATCAGGTGCGGCATATCGGCCAGAATGCGGTCGATGCGCAGCTCCTGGCGCATCGCCTTGAGCCCTGCATCGTCGGCCGCCCCCGTGGCGTGCACTGCATTGAGGTAGCTTTCGAGACGGCTTTCATAACGTCGCAGCGACAGTACGTTGCCGAGTACGAAGCTGATCGGGTTATTCAACTCGTGCGCCACGCCGGCCACCAGGCGGCCCAGCGAAACCATTTTCTCGGCGTGCAGCAGCTGGCTTTGCGTCCGCTTCAGGTCGTCGTGCGCCTGGCGCAAGGCCGAATAGGCGCGGCGCAGTTCGCCGACCGGGCGGCCGGTGACCACCATGCCCATCAGCTTGCCGGTCTGCGACAGGCGCGGCGTGCAGTTCATCGATACCGGCACGGTCGAACCATCGCCGGCGCGCAGGAAAAATTCGCAATCATGAACGCCCTCGCGGCCGAAGCGGACGAAGATGTCGCGCGCCTTGGCCCGCTCGGCCTCGTCAGCGAAGAGATCGAAGACCGGTGTTTTTTCCAGCTCACCGGCGGTCTTGCCGGAAAAGTGCTGCAGCGAGGCATTCACTTCCTCGATGCCGCCGTTGCGGTCGCAGACGATCAGGATGTCCGACATCGAGGCGAGCACGCTCTCGATGAACTGGTGCGATTCCTCGAGCGCGGCATTCTTTTCTTCAAGGGCGACTTCGTACTGGAGAAGGTCGTTATAGACCTCGTCCATCTTCTGGATGACTTCGATCCAGGCCTGCTCGCCGCCCGGCGGCAGGGGCGAATCGGGCGCCGGATCAGCGGGCGGGACGGTAGTGGACATGGGCCTCGCCGTGTTCGTCGTGGGCATGATGCTGCTCCGCTTCCAGCGCGATGATGTTCAGCTGGCCATGGCGGACGCCGCGTTCGGCCATCAGCGCATCGGCAAATTGCCGGACCTCCGCTGTCGCCCCTTTCAAAATTACGGACTCCAGGCAATTGTCGTGATCGAGATGGCTGTGCAGCGCCGCTACCGTCAAGTCGTGGTGGGCATGCTGCAGGCCGGTCAGACGCTCGGCCAGCTCGCGTTCATGGTGGTTATAAACGTAGGACAGGTTGGCGACGCAATGGCCGGCCGGCGTCTCGCGCTGGCGGTCGCTCTCGATGGCGCCGCGGATCAGGTCGCGCACCGCTTCCGAGCGGTTGCGGTAACCCCGATCGGCAATCAGCTGGTCGAACTGGCTGGCCAGCGACTCGTCCAGCGAAATGGTGAAGCGTTCCATCAATCAGTCTCCTTGCCCGAAGAGCGGCAACAATGCCGCCATTCCCGCCATGCTGCAAGCGATCCGGCCGCTCAGCCGGCGCTGGCCGGATGCCGGTGGATGACGTGCACCAGGTCGGCCGGCCGGTGCAGCAGGTTAGCCAGTGTGTAGTTGTCGAGCACGGCAAACATTGCCGCCAGCGCCTCGTCGAGAATGGGCGGCAGGCCGCAGACCGTCTGGATCTGGCACTGGGTGCCGGTAGAAAAACACTCGACCAGCGCCCAATCGACCTCGGTCTGGCGGATCACTTCGCCGAGGCGGATTTCCTCGGGCAATTTGCCGAGGCGTATGCCGCCCCCCTTGCCGCGTACGGTGTCGAGATACCCCAGGCGGCCGAGTTGATGCACCACCTTCATCAGGTGATTGTCGGAAATGCCGTAGGCGGCGGCAATTTCGGCGATCGTCGCCAGGCGACCGGGATGGGTGCCGAGATACATCAGTACGCGCAGGCTGTAATCGGAAAAGGAACTGAGTCGCATTAGATGGCTTCCCGGGATTGCTTCGAATGGAGTTTCATTGCTACCATGAAGATACAAAAAAAATACATGTTATAAACCCACAGTGCCATCATGGTAAAACAAAGCTCTCACAAACGAATCATTGAAATCAAGCCGGAGATCGACCCCGATGCCAAGGTCTATCCCCGCTCGACCAGCGGCCTTTTCCAGAAATGGCGGGTGGCCTTCGTCTGGCTGACCCAGGCGATTTTTTACGGCCTTTGCTGGCTGCCGTGGAATGGCCGGCAGGCGGTACTGTTCGATCTCGACCTGCGGCGCTTCTATATTTTCGACTTGGTCCTCTGGCCGCAGGACACCATTTATCTGGCCATCCTGCTGCTCCTCTCGGCGCTCGCCCTGTTTTTGTTCACCGCGGTCGCCGGCCGCCTGTGGTGCGGCTACAGTTGCCCGCAGACCGTTTATACCGAGATTTTCCTGTGGGTCGAAAAATGGGTGGAAGGCGACCGCCCGCAACGCATCAAGCTCGATGCGGCCCCCGCCTCGCCGCAAAAACTGGCCAAGAAGACGCTGAAACACACGATCTGGCTGGCAATTTCCTTGTGGACCGGGCTGACTTTCGTCGGCTATTTCACACCGATACGCCAACTGCTCGCCAGCATCGGCCTCGGCACCATCGGCCCCTGGGAAATCTTCTGGGTGCTGTTTTACAGCCTGGCGACCTACGGCATGGCCGGCTTCCTGCGCGAGCACATGTGCAAATACATCTGCCCCTACGCCCAGTTCCAGTTCGTGATGTTCGATCGCGACACGCTGATCATCGCCTATGACGCGGAACGCGGCGAACCGCGCGGCACCCGCTCGAAGAAGGTGACCGACCCCCGCGCCGCCGGTCTGGGCGATTGCATCGACTGCACGCTCTGCGTCCAGGTCTGCCCGACCGGCATCGACATCCGCGACGGCCTGCAGCTCGAATGCATCGGCTGCGCCGCCTGCGTCGATGTCTGCGATCAGGTCATGGACAAGATGAACTACCCGCGCGGCCTGATCCGCTATTCGACCGAAAATGCCGTCGAGCAGCACTACAACCGGCCGCAGATCATCCGCCGCGCTTTCCGCCCGCGCACCCTGATCTACCTGACGGCCTTCCTGCTGCTCAGCGGCGCCACTGCCTGGTCGCTGTACACCAAGGCGCCCCTCAAGATCGGCATCCAGAAGGACCGAGCCGCCCTCTTTCACGAAAGTGACAGCGGGGCCATCGAAAACACTTTCCAGATGCACCTGACCAACGCCAGCGAACAAAGCCGGACTTACCGCATCGAAGTCAGCGGCCTTCCCGGCATTCAACTGCAAGGCCGGAACACCATCAGCGTCCCCGCCGCCGCCATGGAAGACCTCTCCCTGGCAGTTGAAGTCGAGCCGGGCGTGGTCGGCAGCGGCTCGCATCCGATCGTTTTTTCGGTTATCGACGAAGAAAATCCGGCGACCCGGGTCGACCACAAGGCGAGTTTCTGGATGCCGTGACGCCAGCCGGCCGTTCGTTGGTGAAAAACCTGGAACAGGAAATGCTTGAGATCGATTGCCGCTTGCAGCTCAAGCTTTGGCAGTGATGTTTCGTTAACGAACTCATGCACCATCAGGAGGAAGTCATCATGGCCCATACCGACATCCGACTTGCCGTCGCCGAAGAACGCACCATCTACGACGTGGCCGCCATCGAGCGCGCCATGGAAGAGGCGGCCGGCAACCGCAACGAAGCGCTGACCAGCCTCTATGACAAGATGAAGCAGCGCGGCGGCGGCCGCTTCCTGGTCCGCCCGACCGGCGCCGACATGATCGACGAGCTCTACGACAGCTGCCCCAACTTCAGCGAGGTCATCGACGATCTGAAGAAATACGTCGCCCTGTCGGTCGCCGGCAACGAGCCGATGAGCTTCACGCCCATCCTGCTGCTCGGCGAGCCGGGCATCGGCAAGACCCATTTCGCCCGCGAACTGGCGACCCAGCTCGGCACTGGCCACGAATTCATCTCGATGAGTTCGCTGACCGCCGGCTGGGTACTCTCCGGCGCCTCGTCGCAGTGGAGCAATGCCAAACCGGGCAAGGTGGCGCACACTTTGGTGCATGGCGACTACGCCAACCCCATCGTGGTGCTCGACGAGGTCGACAAGGCCGGCGGCGATGCCCGCTACGACCCGATGGGTTCGCTCTACGGCCTGCTCGAACGTGACACCGCCCGCGCTTTCAAGGACGAGTTCATCGATATCGACATCGACGCCTCGCACATCCTGTGGGTGACCACGGCCAACGAGGAGCGCAGCATCCCGGAGCCGATCCTCAACCGGATGAACGTCTACGAGGTACCGCGCCCCGACCACGATGCCGCGCTCAGCATCGCCGCCGCGCTCTATCGCGAGATCGTCGGCGAGCACGACTGGGGCTTTCCGCCCGAGGCCGACGAGGCGGTGCTCGAACGCCTTGGCGCGCTGCCGCCGCGTGACATGAAGAAGCGTCTGCTCGCCGCCTTCGGCACCGCCAAGCTGGACGGCCGCAACTGGCTGGAAGGCCGGGATTTCGAACAGGCGAGAATGGGACGGAGCCGGAAGATCGGCTTCTGATCCAGAAGCGGGCCGGTGACGGCCCGCTCGCTACTCCAGACGCCGGAAAACCGTCGTCGTGCCGTCGCGCTCCTTGAGACGGAATTCAGCCGGCGTGACCGAGAGCACTGGATTGACATCGTCGCTGATCCGCGTGCCCTGCTTGATCGTCCACACGATCTTTTTATCCTCGTAGCGCCAAATGCCGTATTGCAGGACGGCACCTTCTGCCGTCCGTATCTCCCACTCGCCGTTGGCGGCCAGATGCAGCGGCGTCACCAGCCGTGTCGACTGCCATTTGCCAACGAAGTCCCGTTCGCTGATCCGCTTACCGCCAAACAGGGAAAACACGATCCAGCCTGCGACAAGGAGCAGCAGAACGGATTTGCAGCGTTGTCCGGAAACCAATCCCATCGCAGTGCGATCGTGCCTTCGCTCAGCGGCTACTCGTCATACGAATTCGGCCGCGAGCGGAAACGGTTGATTTCCTGCTCCCGCCGGGCGCGTTCGGCCTCCTTCGCCGCCTGCTCCTTCTCCTCCTTGCGGCGCAGCTCCTCCTCCCGGGCCCGCTCGGCCTCCTGCTCGGCGCGCAGGTTGTTGGCCGTCACCTCGGCTCCAAGCCGCCGCGACTCCTCCTCGAAACGCTTCAGCTTGCGCGCTTCCTCGTCCTGCTGGCGCTGCTG
The DNA here is from genome assembly GCA_946479855.1 of uncultured Pseudomonadota bacterium. The sequence goes on along the minus strand of CAMLHL010000076.1, from coordinate 2,499 downwards.
CTGCCGCTCCTCGCGCTCGGCCAGTTCCTTGCGGCGCATGTCGGCAAGCAGCAAATCCGCCTCGGCCCGGCTCGCCGCGCGAATGCCGTAGGTCTGGTAGAAATCCTGGAGATAAACCTTCTCGGCGGCCGGCGAGCCGACCTCCTCGCCGCTCAAGGCCTTGTTCCGCTGGTAGGCGGTGAACATCACGGCAATCTGCATGACCATGCCGATGATCATCAGGCTGGCAATGATCGTCAACAAGCGCCGGATCGGACTGGCCTTGGTGCTGCGCAGCGCGACTTCGACATGCAGCGGGGGCGCCAGGCCGGCCGCATCGCCGCCGCGCACGACCAGCCCGGCATCGTAATCGGCTCGCCGCGACGGATTCGACAGCACGTCGAAGGCATGTTTGACCAGCTTGCCCCGGAACTCGGCTTCGCTCGGCCCCAGCGGGCTGTTAGCGGCGGCCAGCTCGCGGGAAATCCGCAGATAGGCCGCGCTGATCTCTGCCAGATCGGCATGCTGCGTCACTTCCAGCAAATCGTAATAATTCGTGCTCTGCTTCATGATCGGGAATTTTCCGGCGGAACCGGCTGCGAAGAATACCAAAGTCATCGTCCAAGCACCACGCGCCGGCGCGGTGGGCGATATTCACTAAAGCCGCTTGCCGGCTTCGCGGTTTTTGCCAGAATCTCCGGTCGACCGTAGGACCCGCCGTTATTGCCATGGCCACGGGAAATACCTATCGCTGCCGTGCTTGATGCCGGTTTCAGCCAGAGTCCTGTCACACCGGCCAAACCCTCCAGATTTAAGCGAGGCCATCCCGTGCTGCTTGCCCATGCCGGACAGGGCAAGCGGCCCTAGGGAAGCGGGCGGGCGGATGCGAGCATCGAGCGATTGCCCAACATTACCGGAAAACACCATGTCGCATCGCATTGCAGGTCGCCGCCCAAAGATCATCGGGCTGCTTTTTTTGGTACTGCTTCTCCTGTTCGGCTGGCCGCCGGCCTGGGCGGGAACGTTGAAGAAGGAGGACATCCAGCGCCGCTTCGGGGTCCCTTTCGAGGTCCAGGACAAACTGACCGACATCCCCGCCTGGCCGGTGACCAGTTCGCTGGAGAAGGAAATCGGGCCGGTGGCCTACGTCTTCGAGTCGATCGACATCGCGCCGCTGCCCGGCTTCGAGGGCTCGCCGATGAACTTCCTGATCTCCATCGACCGCAAGGGCAATTTCCTGGACGTCGAGGTCCTGCAGCAGCGCGAGCCGGTGTTCACCTTCCGCGACCTCGGCGGGCTGGGCGATACGCCGCTGCGCGAGTTCATCGCCCAGTATGCCGGCAAGAGCCTGAACCAGCCCTTCGTCATCGCGCTCGATGCCGCCCGCAACCATACCGGCCTGAACCGACAGGAGGTCGGCCATGCGACGCTGGACGGCATCGCCAAGGCGACGACCTCAGTGCGCATCGTCAACCGGACCGTGCTGACTTCGGCCCTGGCCGTCGCCCGCGCCAAACTCGGCTTTGCCGAGCGCAAGAAGAGCGGGCCGGCCGCCCAGGCACTGCCCGACGTCTTCGAGCGAGTGAGCTTTGCCGAGCTGCTCGACAAGGGCATGGTCGGCCGCCTGCGCCTGAGCAATGCCGAGATCGAGCGGCGTTTTGCCGGCACCGAGGGCTCCAATGTCGACGAGGAAGCGCTGGCGCATCCCGACGATCTCTACGTCGATCTCTACGTCGCCTACCTCAACGCCCCGACCATCGGCCGCGCCATCCTCGGCGACGCGCAGTACCAGGCGGTGATGGCACGCAATTTCGAGAACCGGCACCTGTGGTGGATCGCCTCGGCCGGCCGCTTCAAGATCGTCGACGACGATTTCACGCCCGGCACCCAGTCGCCCTATGTCGCGCTGGCCCAGGACGGCGGCTTCGTCGATTTGCGCGACCAGGGCTTCGAGCCGACCGGCATCGTCGGCCCGCCGGCGCTGAACGCCTCGCGGATTTTCGGTGTCGTGCTCGATGCCGGCGTCGACCCCGCCCGCTCGCTGGACATCGTACTGACGGTGACCCGTGCCAAGGGCATGGTGCTGCCGACGCTGAGCCACCAGAAAATCAAACTCGCCTACCAGCCGCCCGACTACCTGTTTTCCCACCCGTCGGCACCGCTGCCGGAGTGGCTGCTGGCCTGGAAAGGTCGCTGGCTCGATATCGTCATCATCGTCGCCGCGCTGGCCCTGCTCAGCATCATCCTCGCCCGGCCACGCTGGATTTCGCTCCATCCCCGGCGCCTGCGACTGTTCCGGCTCGGCTTTCTGGCCTGGACGCTAGGCTACCTCGGCTGGTACGCGCAGGGCCAGCTATCGATCGTCCAGATCACCGGCGCCTTCAAGAGCCTAAGGTCGGGACTGGGGCTGAGCAGCTACCTCTACGACCCGGTGTCGCTGGTCCTCATCGGCTTCACGCTGATCAGCTTCGTCGCCTGGGGCCGCGGCACCTTCTGCGGCTGGCTCTGCCCCTTCGGCGC
>CAMLHL010000075.1 GCA_946479855.1 uncultured Pseudomonadota bacterium | reverse complement strand
ATGTTGGCGATGCCGCCTTCGTACATCAGATCGACAATCAGCTTCAGCTCGTGCAGGCACTCGAAGTAGGCCATTTCCGGCGCATAGCCGGCTTCGACCAGAGTTTCAAAACCCATCTTGACCAGTTCGACAGCACCGCCGCACAGCACGGCCTGCTCGCCGAACAGGTCGGTTTCGGTTTCTTCGCGGAAGTTGGTCTCAATGACGCCTCCTTTGGTGCCGCCATTGGCAGCAGCATAGGACAGTGCGATATCCTTGGCCTTGCCGGACTTGTCTTGATAAATGGCGATCAGCGACGGCACGCCGCCGCCCTTCAGGAACTCGGAACGAACGGTGTGGCCAGGGCCCTTCGGGGCAACCATGATCACATCCAGGTCGGCGCGCGGTACAACTTGGTTGTAATGCACGTTAAAACCGTGAGCAAAAGCCAGGGTTGCGCCCTGCTTGATGTTCGGCTCGACGTCGTTTTTGTAGACTTCCGGAATGTTTTCGTCCGGCAGCAGGATCATGACCAGGTCAGCAGCAGCAACAGCATCCTTGACTTCAGCAACCTTCAGACCGGCGCCTTCGGCCTTGGCCCAGGAAGCACCGCTCTTGCGCAGACCAACCGTCACATTGACGCCGGAATCACGCAGATTCTGGGCGTGGGCATGACCCTGCGAGCCGTAGCCAACGATGGTGACATTCTTGCCCTTGATCAGGGAAAGGTCGGCGTCCTTGTCGTAATAAACTTTCATGAAATCCTCTTTATGGGCAAATAGTTAGACTTTGAGAATACGATCGCCACGACCGATGCCACAGACACCGGTACGAACGGTCTCGAGAATCAGGCCGGCATCGAGCGCGGCAATGAACGAGTCGAGCTTGGCACTGGCACCAGTCAACTCGATCACATAGGTCGATTCCGTAACGTCAATGATACGACCACGGAAAATATCGGCCATACGCTTCATCTCTTCGCGATCCTTGCCGGTCGCGCGAACCTTGATCAGCATCAGTTCACGCTCGACATGCGCAGCTTCGGAGAGATCGACCACCTTGACCACATCAACCAGCTTGTTCAGCTGCTTGGTGATCTGTTCGAGCACTTCGTCGGACCCCGAAGTCAGGATAGTCATCCGGGACAGCGAGGCATCCTCCGTCGGCGCCACGGTCAATGATTCGATATTGTAACCACGGGCGGAAAACAGCCCGGCCACGCGGGAAAGTGCACCCGATTCATTTTCAATCAGGATGGAAATGATGTGTCGCATATACTTTTCCTCCCCCGCTTACAGATCTTGAGCGAGGATCATTTCGGTCAGGCCCTTGCCTGCCGCCACCATCGGAAAGACGTTGGCGCCCGGATCGATGATGAAGTCCATGAACACCAGATCGTCCTTGTGTTCTGTAAAGGCCTTGCGCAGCGCCGGCTCGACATCTTCCGGCTTCTCGATGCGCATCCCGACATGGCCATAGGCCTCCGCGAGTTTCACGAAATCGGGCAACGAGGTGACGTAGGACTGGGAGTAGCGCTTCGAGTAGAACATTTCCTGCCACTGGCGAACCATGCCCAGCATGCCGTTGTTCAGATTGATGATCTTGACCGGCAGGCCATACTGCTTGCAGGTCGACATTTCCTGGATACACATCTGAATGGAGCCCTCGCCCGTGACACAGGCCACCTGTGCCCCCGGATTAGCCAAGAGGACACCCATGCCGTACGGCAGACCAACGCCCATAGTGCCCAGGCCACCGGAATTGATCCAGCGACGCGGCTTGTCGAACTTGTAATACTGCGCGGCAAACATCTGGTGCTGGCCAACGTCGGAGGTAATGAAAGCGTCGCCCGCAGTTACCTCATACAGCTTCTCGACCACATACTGCGGCATGATGTGCCCGCCCTGCTTGTAACGCAGGGAATCACGACCACGCCATTCTTCGATCTGCTTCCACCAGTCGGCCACTTCGGGATCGGCTTTGAAGCCGCCGTCCAGTAACTTGAGGATTTCATCAAGCACATCGGATACATTGCCGACGATAGGCACATCGACCTTGACGCGCTTGGAAATGGACGACGGATCAATATCGATATGGATGACGCGCCGCTTTTCCTCGCCAAAATGCTCCGGATTCCCGATCACGCGATCATCGAACCGAGCACCGACCGCCAGGATAACGTCGGCATAATGCATGGCATTATTGGCCTCGAAGGTGCCGTGCATGCCAAGCATGCCAACAAACTGCCTGTCCGTCGCCGGATAACCGCCCAGTCCCATCAAGGTATTGGTCACCGGAAAATCCAGCTTACGGACCAGTTGGGTCAGCTTTTCAGCCGCATCGGAGAGGATCACGCCACCACCGGTGTAGATAATCGGGCGCTTAGCTTCCTGAAGGATTTGCACAGCCTTCTTGATCTGTCCCAGATGCCCCTTGACCACCGGGTTGTAGGAGCGCATCTGGATAGTCTTGGGGTATTCGAACTCGCACATCTGGGCCGTAATATCCTTGGGGATATCGACCACCACCGGGCCAGGACGACCGGTCGCCGCAATGTGAAAAGCCTTCTTGATCGTAATCGCCAGATCCTTGACATCCTTGACCAGGAAATTGTGCTTGACGCAGGGGCGGGTAATACCCACGGTGTCGCACTCTTGGAAAGCGTCCTGGCCGATGTACTGGGTCGGCACCTGTCCGCACAGCACGACCATCGGAATGGAATCCATGTAGGCGGTCGCAATACCGGTGACCGTGTTGGTCACCCCGGGACCAGAGGTCACCAAGGCAACACCGACCTTCTGCGACGAGCGCGAATAAGCATCCGCGGCGTGCACGGCCGCCTGTTCATGGCGGACGAGAATGTGCTTGACCTGATCCTGTTTGAAAAGTGCGTCGTAAATGTGCAAAACGGAACCGCCTGGGTAACCGAAAACACAATCCACCTTTTCTTCTTGCAGGCACCTGATTACAATTTCTGCACCGCTGATCATCATTCTTGAGCCCAAAAAAGCTATTGCCTAAAAGGGCGTAACCTTAATCGACCGCCCCTTTTCGGTCAAGGTTTCCCGGCATACCCCCATAATGCTCAAGGCCTTTTGAAAGAAAACACCCTGGCATCGCCCCAACAACTCTCCAGCTTTCTCGAATCTGTCGAACGCCGGGCATTCAAGCAAGCCATGTTTGCCGTTCATGACGAGGAGGCTGCACTGGATATCGTCCAGGACGCCATGCTCAAACTGGCAGAAAAATACGGCGACCGTCCGGATGAAGAGTTTCCCATGCTCTTCCAGCGCATCCTGCAGAACACGATTCGCGATTATTATCGGCGCAGCAAGGTGCGCTCGATGTGGACCACGCTACTCTCTGCATTCTCGCCGGACGACGATGAAGATTACGATCCGCTGGAGACACTGGCTGCCGACGAAGACAGCACCGGACCGAAGACACCGGAAAGCAAGCTGCTGCAGACGCAGACCCTAACCCTCATCGAGGATGAAATAAAAAAACTGCCTGCACGTCAACGGGAAGCCTTCCTCATGCGTTATTGGGAAGACATGGACGTAGCCGAGACCGCGGCTGCGATGGGCTGCTCGGAAGGCAGCGTAAAAACCCATTGCTCGCGCGCTACCCACACGCTTGCAGCCGCCCTGTCGGCAAAAGGTATAAAGCTATGAACGAAGAACGTTATGCATATCGCGTTCGGCAAGCGCTGAACCACGGACTGAAGAACATCCCGCCAGCTACTTCAAGGAGGCTGGAGGCCGCTCGCCATCTTGCGATCTCCAAGCAGAAGCAGCCCGTTAGCGAACTGGTGCTGGCCGGAACCGGCGCTCTTACCTCTTCGATACCCAAGGCATACATTCCTTACTTCAAGCAGGCCCTTGCCATCGTCGCCTTGTTGCTGGGTATGTGGATTTCCTTCTACTGGCATAGCGTCCAGTATGTTTCCGAATTGGAAGAAGTGGACAGCGCGCTTCTCTCCGACGACCTCCCGCCGGAAGCTTTTCTGGACAACGACTTCTTCGAATGGCTAAAAGACGATTCCTCGGAGGAGTAATCCTCTGCTTCGCCCTGTCTGCCGCAATTGCCGCCGCCCCTCCGGCCACGGCGGTTATTGGCACGCCGCCGCAACCAGGCTGGAATCAGCTATCTGCTCAGCAACGAGATATCCTCGCCCCCCTATCCAAGGATTGGGACGAGCTTGAAAATATTCGCAAGAAAAAATGGCTGGGTATTGCCGAGCGCTACCCAAGCATGAAGCCAGACGAACAGCAACGCATGCAGGACCGGATGCGCGAGTGGGCCAAGTTCAACCCGAAGGAACGTGCAAAAATACGCGACACTTACAAAGACTTCAAGCAACTCCCCCCCGAGCAAAAGCTGATCGTCAAACAAAAATGGGATGCCTATTCCAACCTTCCTGCTGATGAAAAGGAACGCATCCGCGCCAGTGGCAAATCATCGAAGTTACTGGCGCCTGCCACTTCAACAAATACGGAAGGGGCGGTGACCGCCGCACCCGGCATGACCGACACCAAACCGTTCCCCTCAGCACCCCCCTCTTCGCGCTGACATGCTCACACCACCTGGTATCAAGCGAAGGCTAGCTTGCCTGCTCTACGAGGCGCTGGTCATTTTTTCCATTCTGATCATCGGTTTTCTGTTGCCACAGATAGTTCTCTCCGGTTTTGGCTGGAGTGTCGGCCCGCGAGGGCTCTGGTTGCATATGGCGCTCGTGCTGATGGTGTATTTCGTCTGGTGCTGGCTACATGGTGGACAAACCTTGCCCATGAAGACGTGGAAACTTCGTCTGATCAATGCTGACGGCTCCCCCCTGCGCCCATTGCAGGCTGTACTGCGTTATCTGGCCGCCTGGCCCAGCATCATGTTTTTCGGCATTGGAATACTTTGGGCCATCTTCGACAAGGAGCATTTGTTCCTGCACGACAGGATAGCCGGAACCAGAATCGTCAGCACCAACTGATCAGCGGCGCTCTACCCACCACAACATCCCGATTGCAGCCAGCAGAAATATTGACGACGGCGCGACCGCGCTGGCAAAGGGTGGCCAGGAGTTGATCACTCCCAAATTGGAAAACAGCCCGTTGAGCGCATAGAACAAGATACCGAGCATCACGCCGGCAAAAATTTTCAAGCTGACCCCGCCCACACGATTGTGGGAGTATCCGAACGGTAATGCCAAGGCAACCATCACCAAGGCAGCCAGGGGATAGACCAGTTTTTTCCAGAGTGCAATTTGGTAACGCTCAGATTTCTGGCGGTTTTCCGAAAGATGCTCTGTGTAGCTCAGCAGCCCCAGTAATGACATGCGCTCCGGGGAAACCATCAGGACCGAAAGCAGATCGGGGGTCACCGCAGAATGCCACTGATCCTTGTCGCTACGCTCAACCCGGGAAGTATCATCCTTCAGAATAGTGCGAACCACCCCCTTCAACTCCCAGCGATCAGGAGGGACGAAGGAAGCCTCGGCAGCATCCGTAACCGACTCCAGCACATTATCGGCGCTGAAGCGATAAATACGAATCTTCTCCAAGCGCCCATCCACATTGGCTTGCCTGATATTGACGAAGTTACGGCCATCCTTGACCCACAAACCGGATTCAAAACCCTGTTGCGCAACAACCTTGCTCATCGCCTTGGCACGCATTTCCTGAGCCATCCGCTCTGAAAAAGGCACCGCCCCTTCGCCAACGATAAAGGTCAGCAAAGCCAACAGCCCGGCAACACGAAAAAGGGTCAAGAGCAGATCGCTAGTAGCCAGACCGGAGGCCCGAAGCACCGTGATCTCCGAATGGCGAGCCAGTGTAGACAAGGCATAGAGCGTACCGATCAAGGCCGCTATCGGAATCAGTTCATACACCAGCGCCGGCAGGCCGAGAGTGACAAACAGCAGCGCATGGGCAAACTGGTAGCCACTTTTCCCGACGCTGCGCAGTTCATTGATCAGATCAAAAAAACTGAAAAGGGCCAGAAATGCAGCCAGCACCAGAAAGATCGCAGCCAGCGTTTCGCGCATTAAATAACGCTGATACAGACTGAGGCGGAGTGTCAAGGTTTGCTCCTGGATCCAGTGGCACGGACGACCATCCGGCGATGAAAAAGTATCAGGAGCGGGAGCAGCATCAAAACATGGATAGCACTGGCGCCAATCCAGAACGAGACCTTACCCTGTGCGACCCAAGCTTGGCTAACCGACATGAGATTGGTATAGATGGCATAGATCAGGACCGCAATCAGCATGTTGGCCGATCGACCCGCCCGGGGATTCACGTAAGAAAGGGGGATGGCCAGCAGCGAAAGTATCATTGCCGATACAGGCATCCCGATGCGCCACAGCAACTCGGCACGAGCGGCGTTACTCCCATCATCCAATAAATCGGTAATCGGCATGCGGCTGGGCGTCTGATCGGCTGGCGAAGCCTCCTTATCCTCGACGCGCACCCGATAGTGCTCAAACTCCAGTATCTTGAATTGCGGCGTTCCTGGCTCGACCTCATAACGCCGCCCCTGGTCGAGAACGACAAAACGATCGCCATTGGCAGCAGTTTCCTGATGACCGGAATTTGACATCACAACGCCAAGCTTGCCTTCCTGAATGGAGGCCACGAACACATTGCCAACCCGACTGGCATCATCGGCCAATGCCTCGACAAAGAATACCCGCCCCCCCTTTTTCACCTCGCGGAAAACACCTGGCGAGACTTGGGACAACTCACTCTTGGCAGCCAGCCGCTGCCGAAATTCTGCCGTCTGGTAGTTCGCCCACGGCGACAGGAAGCCGGCAAGCAGCGCGATAGCCAAGACAATCGGCCAGGCAAACTTGACGACCGGCCGCACCCAAGCAGTCAATGGCTGCCCACTGGAAAACCAGACCACCATCTCCGAATCGCGGTAACTGCGCGACAAACTGAGCAAAATCGAGACAAAAAGTGTCAACGAAAGCAGTATCGGCATGAAATTCAAGGCCGCGAAACCGAGCAGGGAGGCGACTGCCTCGGGCACAATGCGCCCGCCGGCAGCATCCTTGAGCAGACGGATCAATTGTGTGGAGGTCAGAATAGCCAGCAGTACAACACTGATGCCAGCGGCTGCCTGAGCAAACTCGCGCCGCACGGCGCGCTCGAATATCATGCTTTGACGAAACCGAAAAAATGCGAGGATAATCCCTCAAATACTGATATTTCCTTGATCAGGAGCAGCTTGTGGAATTTAGCATAAAAAGCGGTAGCCCGGAGAAACAGCGTAGCGCTTGTGTCGTCGTCGGGGTTTTTGAATCGAGGAAACTGACACTTCCCGCCGAACTGCTCGACAAGGCCTCCGGCGGATATATTTCCGACATCGTTCGCCGCGGAGACATGGAGGGCAAGGCGGGCAGCACACTTTTGCTGCACAACGTCCCCGCCACGCTCAGTGACCGCGTCCTGCTCGTCGGTCTGGGCAAGGAAAAGGAATTCAAGGAAAAGGAATTTGCCAGTGCGATCCGTGCCACCGTCAAGGTACTGAATGAGACCGGAGCCTTTGATGCATCGATTTTCCTGACTGAATTGTCCGTCCGGAAACGGAGCATTGCCTGGCGGGTTCGCCAGACAGCGATTATTGCGCTCGACGCCACCTACAAATTCGATCAATTCAAGAGCAAGAAAGAAGAGCTACGCCGGCCGCTCCGCAAGCTTACCCTCAGCGTCGAGCGGCGCAACGAGCTGGCCCCGGCAGAAGAAGCGCTGAGTCAAGGCCTCGCCATCGCCGAAGGGATGGCCCTGACCAAAACTTTGGGCAACCTGCCGCCCAACATTTGCCACCCAACCTATCTTGCCGAACAGGCCCAGGCCATGGCCGATGAATTCAAAATGGGCTGCGAGATCCTCGACCGGGCCGAGATGGAAAAGCTCGGCATGGGCTCGTTGCTTTCAGTCGCTCGCGGCTCGCACCAGCCGCCAAAATTGATCGTCCTCACCTACCGGGGCGGCAAGGCCAGCGAAAAACCCATCGTACTGGTCGGCAAGGGGGTTACTTTCGACACCGGCGGTATCTCGTTGAAACCGGGCGCCGACATGGACGAAATGAAGTACGACATGTGCGGTGCCGCCAGCGTGCTCGGCACCCTGCGCGCCGTTGCCCGGATGGCGTTGCCGATCAACCTGACCGTCATCGTGCCGGCCACCGAGAACATGCCTGGCGGCAATGCCAGTCGGCCCGGCGATATCGTCACTTCGATGTCGGGACAGACTATTGAAATCCTCAACACCGATGCGGAAGGGCGCTTGATTCTGTGCGACGCCCTGAGCTACGCCGAGCGCTTCGAGCCCGACACCGTGATCGACGTCGCCACCCTGACCGGCGCCTGCGTCGTTGCCCTGGGGACCGTCGCCACCGGCCTGTTCGCCAACAAGGATGCCCTGGCCCGCGATCTGGCCGATGCCGGCGACGAGGCCAACGACCGCGCCTGGCACATGCCGCTGTGGGACGATTACCAGGAATTGCTGAAGAGCCCGTTCGCCGACATGGCGAACATCGGCGGGCGCTACGGTGGCGCCATTTCGGCCGCCTGTTTCCTGTCGCGCTTCACCAAGAAATTCGACTGGGCGCACCTCGACATCGCCGGTACCGCCTGGAAATCCGGGGCCGACAAGGGCGCTACCGGCCGGCCGGTGCCGCTGCTGGCCCACTACCTGTTGCAACGCGCGGGCAAGCTCAATTGACCCAGGTTTTTTTCTATCACGGCGCGGCCGACAAGATCGCCGCCGCCTGCGCGTTGCTGAGCGGCGCCTACGCCAAGAAAAAACCGATGCTGGTCTATGCAGTTGAAAAAGAAGTCGCCAGCAGTGTCGACCGCATGCTCTGGACACATTCCGCGCTGAGCTTCGTGCCGCACTGCCGGGCCGACTCGCCGCTGGCTGCCGAGACCCCCATCCTGATCACCGACACGCTGGACACAGTGGCTCAGGACGAGCGCCTGATGAATCTCAGCCAGGAAGTTCCGCCGGGGTTTTCGCGCTTCCAGAGTCTGATCGAAGTGGTCGGCCAGGAGGAAAGCGACCGCACAGCCGCCCGCGATCGCGTCAAGTTCTACAAGGAACGCGGCTGCGAAGTTCGCTACTTCGACCTCAGCGACCGTTAGAGGGGAATCCAGTGCCCAGCCCCATCCTCGCCCGCGCCGACGCCCTGATGCACCGCCGGCGCCAGAACGACGCCGAGTCGGACGAAGTTCCGGTGCTGACCGACGCCATCGACGCAGACGACATTCCGGTCCTGCTCGATGCCGAAGACTGGCCGACATTCGCGGAAGTCTCTAGCGAGGAAGCTGCTCTCCAGGAAACACCGGCAGCAATAACCGAAGAGATCGTCCAAGCACCGTTTGCGGCGCCCGCACCAAGCCCCGACCCCACCCTGCGCGATCAATTGGCGCATGAACTGGCACGCCGCGTCGAACAACGCCTGAGTGCCGAACTCCCCCGCATCATCGAAGCCACCGTGCGCGATTTCCTGGCTGAACAGGAAATGATCGCCGGCCATAGCGCGCACGACTGAGATCGCGCCGATACCGGTGCTCTGCTCCGGTATAATTTCGGGTTTTCCCCTTTTCCGACAAGTCCATGGAACTCGCCAAAGCATTTGAGCCGGCTGATATCGAACGTCGCTGGTACCCCGAGTGGGAAGGCCAGAATTACTTCGCCGCCGGGGTCGACAATAACAAGCAGGATAATTTCTGCATCCTGCTGCCGCCGCCCAACGTCACCGGCACGCTGCACATGGGGCACGGCTTCAACCAGACGATCATGGACGCGCTGACCCGCTACTACCGGATGCGCGGCCACAACACGCTGTGGCAGCCGGGCACCGACCACGCCGGCATCGCCACCCAGATCGTCGTCGAGCGCCAGCTCGACGCTCAAGGCGTTTCACGCCACGACCTTGGCCGCGAGAAGTTCCTGGAAAAAGTCTGGGAATGGAAGGAATACTCCGGCAACACCATCACCAAGCAGATGCGCCGCATGGGCACCAGCCCGGACTGGAAGCGCGAGCGCTTCACGATGGACGCCGGCCTCAACAAGGTCGTCACCGAAACCTTCGTCCGCCTCTACAACGAGGGCCTGATCTACCGCGGCAAGCGCCTGGTGAACTGGGACCCGAAGCTGCACACCGCGGTTTCCGATCTCGAAGTCGTCCAGGAGGAAGAAGACGGCTTCATGTGGCACATCCGCTATCCGCTGGCCGATGGCTCGGGTAGCCTGGTCGTCGCGACGACCCGTCCCGAAACCATGCTCGGCGACACCGCCGTGATGGTCCACCCGGAGGACGAGCGCTACAAGGCCATGATCGGCAAGATGGTGAAACTGCCGCTGACTGATCGTGAAATCCCGATCATCGCCGACAGCTACGTCGATCTCGAATTCGGCACCGGCTGCGTCAAGGTCACGCCGGCGCACGACTTCAACGACTACGCCGTTGGCCAGCGCCACGGTTTGCCAATGATCGCCATCCTGACGCTGGACGCCAAGATCAATGATCATGCGCCCGAGAAGTACCGCGGGCTGGATCGCTTCGACGCCCGCAAGGCCGTCGTCGCCGATCTCGAAGCCCTCGGCATCCTCGAGAAGACCGACAAGCACAAGCTCAAGGTGCCGCGCGGCGACCGGACCGGCGTCGTGATCGAGCCGATGCTCACTGACCAGTGGTTCGTCGCCATGTCCAAACCGGGCGCCGACGGCAAATCGATCACGGAAAAGGCCCTCGAGGTTGTCCACTCCGGCGAAATCAAGTTCTATCCGGAAAACTGGGTCAATACCTACAACCAGTGGCTGAACAACATCCAGGACTGGTGCATCTCGCGCCAGCTGTGGTGGGGCCACCAGATTCCGGCGTGGTACGGCGTCAATGGCGAGGTCTTCGTCGCCCAGAACGAGGAAGAAGCCCGTCACCAGGCCGACCAGGCCGGTTACGCCGGGCAGCTGACGCGCGATGAGGATGTCCTCGACACCTGGTATTCCTCTGCGCTATGGCCATTCTCGACGCTGGACTGGACTGGCGACGAAGCGGCCGACGCCGCCAACGACGTGCTGCAGCAATACCTGCCGTCGTCGGTGCTGGTCACCGGCTTCGACATCATCTTCTTCTGGGTCGCCCGGATGGTCATGATGACCAAGCACATCACCGGCAAGATCCCCTTCAAGCACGTCTATGTGCACGGCCTGATCCGCGACGGCGAAGGCCAGAAGATGTCGAAGTCCAAGGGCAACGTGCTTGATCCGATCGACCTGATCGACGGCATCGACCTCGAAAAGCTGATCGAGAAGCGGACCACCGGCCTAATGAACCCGAAGCAGGCCGAGAGCATCGCCAAGAAGACCAAGAAGGAATTCCCGGAGGGCATCCAGTCCTTCGGCACCGACGCGCTGCGCTTCACCTTTGCCTCGCTGGCCAGCCCGGGCCGCGACATCAAGTTTGACCTGAACCGCTGCGACGGCTATCGCAATTTCTGTAACAAGCTGTGGAACGCCACCCGCTTCGTGCTGATGAATGTCGAAGGCCACGACCTGGCCCTTGAACACCAGCAGGGCGGCCCGGCCTGCGGCGGCTCGGCGCCGCTCGAATTCTCCTTTGCCGACCGCTGGATCGTCAGCCTGCTGCAGAAGGTCGAGAAGGAAGTCGAGCAGCATTTCATCGACTACCGCTTCGACCTGCTCGCCCAGGCCATCTACAAATTCGTCTGGGACGAGTTCTGCGACTGGTATCTGGAAATCGCCAAGGTCGAGATGCAGACCGGCAACGACGCCCAACAGCGTGGCGCCCGCCGCACGCTGATCCGCACGCTGGAAGCCGTGCTGCGCCTGGCCCATCCGCTGATCCCGTTCATCACCGAGGAACTGTGGCAGACCGTCGCGCCGATTGCCGGACGCAAGACGCACGAATCGATCATGCTCGCCGCCTACCCATGCGCCGAGGAATACAAGATCGACACCGCCAGCGAAGCCAAGGTCGAGCGCCTGAAGGCGCTGGCCTACGCCTGCCGCAACCTGCGCGGCGAGATGAATGTCTCGCCGGCCCTGCGCATGCCGCTGCTGGTGGCCGGTGGCGGCGCCGAAATTTCCGAGTTCGCGCCGATCCTGCAAGCTCTGGGTAAGCTCTCCGAGGTACAAATCGTGGACGACATGC
>CAMLHL010000074.1 GCA_946479855.1 uncultured Pseudomonadota bacterium | reverse complement strand
GGATGGACATGTTGTCGGTGTTCATCACGCCGTGCATGAAGCCGACCGCCATCCACTGCGCGATCATTTCGCCGGTGCGGCGCGCTACGTCGCGGAGCAGCGCATCGTAGGGATTGGCAGCGTCCCGGCACTCGGGGCGGAAGGTATCGATGACATAGTCGGCCAGTTGCCGCAGTTCGGCCGTCTTGTCACGCGAAGCCCAGTGCTCGAAGGAACCGAAGCGGACAAAACCGGGCGCCACCCGTGTCACCACGGCCGCCGTCTCGACGATCTCGCGGCGCACCGGGGTATCGGCCCCGATCACGCACAGGGCTCGCGTGGTCGGCACGCCAAGTCCGGCCATGGCCTCGGAACACAGGAATTCGCGGATCGACGAACGCAATACCGCACGGCCGTCGGCGCCGCGCGAGTAGGGTGTCCGGCCCGCGCCCTTGAGCTGGATTTCCCAATGGCCCAGTTCGTTGCGCAGGCCGCCGAGCAGGTGCGCCCGCCCGTCGCCGAGCTGGCCGGCCCAGACGCCGAACTGGTGGCCGGAATAGACGGCGGCCAGCGGCTCGCTGCCGGGCAGGATGCGGTTGCCGGCGAAGATCTCGGCAAATTGCCGGCTGTCGATCAGGCCGGCGGGCAAGCCAAGCAGCCCGGCCACCTCGTCGCTGACGCCAACGACATAGGGGTCAGGCAGCGGTAGCGGGTCGAGGCGGGTATAGAAGGCTTCGGGCAGGGCGGCGAAGCTGTTGTCGAAAACGGGGAGTTCGGGCGGCAGGGATTCGGGGGCGTTCATCGAGTCGGCTTTTCATGGTGGGTATCGGGTGTCCCGGCCCTGCCGCAAGCGGCGGGCGGGCCGGCCCCTCCTTGAGAACACGAAATCCGCCGATGGTTCTCGCCTCAGAAACCGGCGGCTTCGGCTTCCAGATAGGCAAGGCTCACGTATTTGCCAATATTGGCCTCGAAACCGCGGGTTTCCCTGGCCCGGGTGGCGACGCGCGGGTCTTGCAGGACCAGGGCCTTGGCCGCGGCGAGCGGCAGGCCGTCCCTAATCGCCTGTTCGCATGGCCGATAAATGCCCTCGAACAGTTCGCGGTTCCAGTTGAGCACCTGGGCGCCGGGCTCGCCGTGGGCGGGCAGCCAGATTTTCGTCGCCGTGCTGGCGGCCAGCGTGTCGTAGGCCTTGAAGGTGCCAAGGAAGGAGCCATCGTCCATATTGGCGATGCGCCGGTCCATGGCGATGTCGCCGACCAGCGTGATGCCGTCCTCAACGACCTCGATGCAAAGATCGAAAGGCGTATGAACGGTGCCGTAGTGATGGACGCGCAGCGTCACATCGCCGAATTTCAACTCGGCGCCGTGCTGCAGCGGGGTGTTGGGCGGCACGATGCGGGTGCCCAGCGAGGCCTGGTTGGTTGCCTTTTCGATCAGCGTCAGCCAGAGATTGCCCTGGATGCCCTTGACCGCGGCGATCGTCCCCGGGTGGGCATAGATCGGCAGGCTGTCGCCGAAGCGCTCGAGGTACGCGTGATTGCCCAACCAGTGGTCGCCGTGATAATGCGTATTGATGATGGCCACCACCGGTTTTCCGACGCTACGCTCCAGCTGGCGGATCGACATCTCGCCGATCTGCACCGATGCGCCGGTATCGACGACGACGACGCCCTGGGCGGTATCGACGAAGGTGATGTTGCTCATCATTCCCTGGTTTTCCGGGGTCGGGAAGGCATCCGGCGTGAAGATGATCGCCACGTGCGGTGAAATCCGGCGTAGCGGATAGTCCCGGATCGCCGGCCCGCGAATGAAATCCTCGACTTCCCGAGCCCAGGCGTTCATCGACTGCCACGGTGCAAACTCGGCCGCCGCCAGCGCCGAAATGGCGGCTACCGAGCGCAGAAAACGGCGACGCTCCATGAGTATCTCCTGATACGTTAAAATAGCAGCTTATCATCGCGCTGAATCGGGCGCTCGTCTACACTCACGCCATGCGTCGCTACCCCTTTTCGTTTATCGCCCTGACCGCCCTCGGGGTGCTTTGCGCCATTCCGGGCGCGATCAGCCTCGCCGGTTTCGGCGCCGCCCTTCACCCAGTGCTGGAAGATCCGATGGCCGGGCTGGCCTTCGTCGTCTCCGCCGTCGCCCTGATCGGCTCCGGCGCCTTCCCGCTGGTCATCGAGAAGCTGAAGGAAAGCGAAGCGGCTTAAGCCGCGCGCATCAGGCGCCAATACTGAAATTTCAGCATGGCGGCGGCACCGGCCACGATCGACAGGAAAGTGACGATGGACCCGAGCGCCAGCGTCGAAAAACCGCTGATTCCCTGACCGATCGTGCATCCCATACCGACGACGCCGCCGAATCCCATCAGCGCCGCACCGAGCAGATGACTGGCCGTATCCTCGACGCCGGCGAAACCTTCCCAGCGAAAGCTGCCAGTCAGCATGGACCAGGCGAATGAGCCGGCAACCACCCCGAGCAGCGTGACGATACCGAAGCTCAGCGTGCGGCTGCTATCCGACCACAGCATCAGCAACTCCAGCGCATAGGCCTGGGGGGCGACGAAAGAAAGCGCTTCCATGCGGCCGCTGTTGGTGGTCAAAAAGACCTCTTCCAGGGTGTCCGGATGTTCGGCGATGTAGCCGAGGTGACCGCTGACATACCAGGCGGCAACCACGGACAGACCGATGCCGAAGCCTCCGAGCAGGTTATCGCGGGTCCAGAAATCCCGTTTCGCCAGGGCAGCTACGGTCAACCCGCCGCCCAAGGCAAAAACCGCAACCAGCAGGGCCATCCGCGGCGCCATGCCGGTCGTCGTCAGCAGGGCCGGGATATCCTGCCCTCCGGGAAAGGCGATCGCTACTTTCTCCAGCACATTGACCCGGAACACCCCGAACACGCCACGCATGGTCATGTAGGCCACCAGACCGAGGGTCATGAAGACGACCAGCGATTTCAGACTGCCGCCGCCGATGCGGATCAGCGTCTTCGAACCACAGCCGGAAGCGAGCACCATGCCGACCCCGAAGGACGAGCCGCCGACCAGATAGGAAAGCCAGGTGAAGTTCGGCGTCCGGTAAATCGACTTGCCGAGGTCGATCTGCCCGGTGGCGTGCAGCGCCCCGGCACCGAGGACGGCGGTGCCGATGGCCAGCAGCCACATGCGCATGCGGCTCCACTCGCCCATATTGACGATATCCGATACCGCCCCCATGGTGCAGAAATGGGTTTTCCGGCCAATGGCGCCGAACGCGCAGGCAAGGGCGAAAGCCAGCCAGAGAACGGTGTTCGCGGAGGCGCCAGCGTCCATGCTCAGGTACGGTAAATGGTCGGATCGCTCAGGCCGGCCGCGGCGAAGCCTTCGGCGCGCAGGCGGCAGGAATCACAGATGCCGCAGGCACGGCCAAGTTCATCGGCCTGGTAGCAGGACACGGTGAGACTGTAATCGACGCCGAGGGCCGCGCCGGTACGAATGATCTCGGCCTTCGAGAGGTCGATCAACGGGGCATGGATAGACAACTTGTGGCCTTCGACGCCGGCTTTGGTCGCCAGATTAGCCATCGTCTCGAAGGCGGCGATGTATTCCGGTCGGCAATCCGGATAACCGGAATAATCGACGGCATTGACCCCGACGAAGATGTCGCGGCTGCCGAGCACCTCGGCCCAGGCCAGGGCCAGCGACAGCATGATGGTGTTGCGGGCCGGCACGTAGGTGACCGGGATGCCCGGCTGGACGCCGTCGGTCGGCACGGCGATGGCGGTATCGGTCAAGGCCGAACCGCCGAATTGGGCCAGCCCGAAATTGAGAATGCGATGTTCGGCAGCACCGAGCGCCTTGACGACCCGGTCGGCGGCAGCCAGTTCGGCGCAGTGCCGCTGACCGTAGTTGAAGGACAGGCAATAGCACGCGAAACCCTGGCTGCGGGCAATGGCCAGACATGTGGCGGAATCGAGTCCACCGGAAAGGAGAACGACGGCTTTCTTCATCATGGGGCGCGAATATATCCCAAATCATGGCCTTTTTGAGGCGCTATCTGCTTGTTCCTGCGCCAAAATCCGCCGTCTGGCAACGGGTAACCCGCCCCCCGGCTTTTGTCGGCAGCGGTGCTCGCTGGCCGGGATCAGTCGTGGGTGAGCAGGGAAAATTCCCGTTCAGCCAGCGCTTCGTCGCCGAGATTGAGCTCGACCAGGCGGCGCAGGTGGGTGACGCTTTCCAGATCGATTTCGCGGCAGGCGAGGCCATAGTAATTGGCCAGGTGGTGCACCACGGTGGCTTCCATGCGGATGGTCGTGCCGACATCGTCGAGACGGATTTTCAGCGTGCAGGTGCTCCCCACCGTGACGAACATTGTCGTATCCGGGTGGATCAGCGCACCTTTCAACGACAGATCGAGGACATCGACGCCATACTCGCCATCCGGCAGGAACAGGGTGGCCTTGCTCTGGAAAGGAACGCGGGAAAACTTGCGGCGATTGTCGGTCATGTTCGTTTCCGTCCCTATTTGCCCTGCATGTTGCCCCAGAGCAGTTTGTGCAATTGCAACTGGAAACGCACATTCAAGCCGTCTTCGAGAATCCAGGCGGCCAGCGACTGCGCCTCGAGCAACCCCTGGGCCGGCGAGAACAAGACCGGGCAGAGGCGGTCAAGCTGCCGTTGGCGCAGAACGTCGCGCGCCCATTCATAGTCGTCGCGCGAGGCAATGACGATCTTGATTTCATCGCCCGCCACCAGCAGCGGCAGATTGTCCCAGCGATTCTTCGCCGACTCGCCGGATTCCGGCGCCTTGAGATCCATGATCCGGGCGACGCGCGGGTCGACGGCGGAGATATCGAGCGCCCCCGAGGTTTCCAGAGAAACGTCGTAGCCGGCATCGCACAGGGCGGTCAGCAAGGGCAGGCACTCCTTCTGGGAAAGCGGCTCGCCGCCGGTGACACAAACCTGGCGGGCCGGGTATTTGGCCACTTCGGCGAGCACCGAGTCGACACTCGCCGCCTCGCCGCCGGTAAAACTGTAAGTGGTATCGCACCAGGAACAGCGCAGCGGACAGCCGGTCAGGCGGACAAAAACGGTCGGCAGGCCGACGCGCGACGCCTCGCCCTGCAGGGAATAGAAAATCTCGGTAAGACGCAAAGCCAATTATTTCTTCTTCAGTCGCTCGCGGGCGCTATCGGCTGCCGGAGTGCCCGGGTATTTGGCGATCAGCGTTTCCAGCGAACGCTTGGCACCGCTCGGGTTGCCCATTTCATGCTGGCAGGTCGAAATGGCCAGCCAGGCATCCGGCGCCTTGGCGCTGTCGGCATAGCGGCTGGTCACCACGCTCTGCGCCTCGATGGCACGCTTGCAGTCGCGCTGGGCGTACCAGGCGTTACCCAGCCAATACTGGGCGTTGGGTGCCAGCGAGCTGTCGGGGTATTTCTGGACAAATCCGGCAAAACTGGCGGCGGCATCCTTGTACTTGCCGGCCTTGAACTGGTTCAGCGCCGCCTCGTAATCCTGTGTTTCCTTGGCGGAATCAATGGCCGGCTTGGCATTTGCCCCATTTTCCGGGTTGACCGCAGCATTTGCCGAAGCTGCCGATTCGAACTTGCGCAAACGGGTATCGAGGTCGAGGTAGAAATCCTGCTGCCGCTTCTTGGCCGTGTCCAGCTCGTAATTGAGTGTTTCGATCTGGCCACTCAGACGGGCGATTTCTTCGACCTGGCGCTGGATCTGGTTGGCCAGATCCAGCTGGGCCTTGGCCTGCTGGTCGAATCGCGCTTCTGTCCTCGCTTTCAGATCGGTGATCTGGCGACGCGCTTCATCATCGTCAAAAACGCCGGCGTGGGCCTGGACGGCACCCAGCGCGGCGATCAGAAGGGCGATTCGAACCGGGCGCATGGCTTAGAACTCGCCGCGGCCGTCAGCAGCCTTGTAGAGGATGTCGGCGCGACGGTTTTCCGCCCAGGCGGCCTCGTCGTGACCGGCATTCTTCGGCTTTTCTTCGCCGAGGCTGACGGATTCGATCTGGTCATCCTTGACGCCGAGCAGGGTCAGCGAACGCTTGACGGCTTCGGCCCGCTTCTGGCCGAGCGACAGGTTGTATTCGCGGCTGCCGCGCTCGTCGGTGTTGCCCTGGAGCAGCACCTTGAAGCCCTTGTTGTCGACCAGGTACTTGGCGTGGGCGGCGACCAGATCCTTGTACTCGTCCTTGACGTCGTACTTGTCGAGATCGAAGTAGATGCTGCGCTGCGACAGCTTGCTCTTCGGATCGGTCAGTTCGCGCGGCAGGCCATTGGCGTCAACGCCACCGGCGGTTACCGAGGCGACGCCGGTACCGGCGCCGCTGCGCGACTCGACCGGAGCGCCGGCATTGTCTTCCGGCAGCGGGGTGGTGGAGCAGCCGACGATCAGGGCGGACAGCAGGGCAGGGATAAGCAGTTTATTCACAAAGAACTCCGTGATGGATTATTGATAGTAAGGGCCCCAAGCCGGTTCCCGGACATCGCCGGCGGCCACCGAGAGGCGTTGTTTGATCCTGCCATCGCTGGAAACAGCCGATAGTACGCCGCGCCCGCCGACTTCAGTGGCGAT
Source organism: uncultured Pseudomonadota bacterium (assembly GCA_946479855.1). The sequence continues at coordinate 5,654 of CAMLHL010000074.1, read as the reverse complement.
CAGGATCATGCGGCTGTTAGGGGCGAAACTGGGAGATTCGTCCTTGTTCGAATCGCTCACCACCTGGATCTGGCGACTGGCCAGATCCATCACGGCGAGCTGGAAGCGGCCTTCGCGGCGGCTGATGAAGGCGAGGCTCTTGCCGTCCGGCGACGGACGCGGCGAGACGTTGTAGCTGCCTTCGAAGGTGACGCGGCGGGCATCGCCGCCGGTCGCGGCCATCTGGTAGACCTGCGGGCTACCGCCGCGGTCGGAGGTGAAGTAGATGCTGCCACCGTCCGACGAATAACGCGGTTCAGTATCGATGCCGGCAGACTGGGTGAGGCGCTGCAGGCCGCTGCCGTCGGCGTTGACCGAGTAGATTTGCGAGTGCCCGTCCTTGGAGAGGACGACGGCGAGCTTGCGGCCATCCGGCGCCCAGGCCGGTGCCGAATTGGAACCCTTGAAGTTGGCGACGATGTGGCGCTGGCCGGATGCCAGGGTATGGACGTAGATGACCGGCTTCTTCTTTTCGAACGACACATAGGCCAGACGGCCCCCTTCCGGCGACCAGACCGGAGAGATGATCGGCTCGCTCGAGGTCAGCGCGGTCGCCGCGTTCTGGCCGTCCGAATCGGCGATCTGCAGCAGGAACTGGCCACGCGCCTTGACGACATAGGCGATACGTGTCGAGAAGACACCCTTTTCCCCAGTCAGCTTTTCGTAGATGTAATCGGCGATGCGGTGTCCGGCGGCGCGCAACTGGGTATTGTTGGTGACATAGGCGGCACCGCCGAGCGATACGGCCTTCTGCGTGTCGTAGAGGCGGAAACGGGCTTCCATGCGGCCATCGACGCTGCGTGCGATGCTGCCGGCGGCCAGTGCGTCGGCCCCCTTGCCCTTCCAGTCGGCATAGTTGATCGCGGCATTCTCATCGAAGGCCAGGCTGCCGTTGTCGATCAACTTGAACAGGCCGCTGCGCTCGAGATCGGAACGCACCGTCGAGGTGATGACGCGGGAGGCGGTTGGATCGCCGGGAAAATCGACGATGCTGACCGGAATCCGGTTGGCGCCGGCGCCGGTAATTTCGATGGAAAGCTGAGCCTGGGCGAATCCTGCGGTCAACAGGGCAAAAACCAGGAAAACGCGGCGGTAAATTCGGGACATGTCGTTCATTTTCATAAAGTTTCTCGCGAGTTTACTCTTCAAACGGCTTGTATTTAATAACCAGATCCCGCTGGAACTGCGACGGGTCATCCGGCGGAGGCAATGGCGACGATCTCCGGATGGCCCGTTCAATGGCTTCGTCCAGTGCCGGGTTGCCGCTGGAGCGCTTCAGTTTGACCGAGAAAACTTCGCGAGTCGGCAACTGATTGACCTCGAAAATGGCCTCCGGATTACCCTGAATGCTGGGCGGCAAAGCGATATTGCTCTTTACCCGCAAGCGAATCTTGTTTGCGTAATCGGCCAGCCCCTTCTTGTTCGACGCCGCCCGCTGCTCGGCCTCGGCGGCAGCGGCATTGGCCATCTGCTGGGTGTTCGGACGCGGCTTCAGTTCGGAAGTCTCGCGCATCAGTTCCTTGCTGAAATCGGGCACCTTGGGTTTCGGCTCGGGCTTGGGTTCCGGTTTCTTCGGCTCGGGCTTGGGCGGTTCCGGTTTGGGCTCGGGCTTTTTTGGCTCCGGCTTCTTTTTTTCTTCCTTGACGGCGATGTCCGGCTTTTTTGGCGGCAGCGGCTCGGGTTTCGGCTCGATCTTGGGTTGCGGCTTGGGTTCCGGCTTCACTTCGGGGGCGGGCGGCGGCGGTGGCGGCACGACCTGGGCCGGCATCGGGCGAGCCGCCCACAATTCGACTTCCATGACCTCGGGCTGACTGCGTTTCCATTGCACACCGAGGAAGAGCGCGGCAATCAGCCCGACGTGCACCAGGATGGTGAAAGTCAGCGCGTACTTCTTGCCGGGTTCTTCAGGCTTGTCGAGGATCATGGCCACTTACTTGCTGGCGCTGGCGGTTTCCAGGCCGACTTTCTGGAAACCGGCGCGCTTGGCTTCATCGAGCACCTCGATGACGTTCTTGTACTGGGTTTCCTTGGCGCCGGCGATCAGGATCGGCGTCTTGTCGTCGGCCTCTTTCAAGGCGGCCAGCTCGGCCTTCAGTTCCTTGATGTTCTTCAACTTGGTCTCGTCCCCCTTGATATTGAAGAGCGACAGAGTGCCATCGTCCTTGATCTGCACCTTGACGTATTTGTCCGGCTTCTGCGGCGCCGTGCCGGAGGAGGGCAGATCGACCGACCCGGTCGTCATCATCGGCGTTGCCACCATGAAGATGACGAGCAGGACCAGCATGACGTCGATGTAGGGAACGACGTTGATTTCGTTTTTCAGGCGGCGCTGGCGCATGGCCTTATCTCATCTGGCGCTGGATGATGTTGGAGAACTCTTCCATGAACGACTCGTAGCGGGTGGCCAGGCGGTCGATGTCATGCGAGAAGCGGTTGTAGGCGAGGACGGCGGGAATCGCCGCGAACAGGCCGATGGCGGTGGCGACCAGCGCTTCGGCGATACCCGGAGCGACCGAGGCGAGCGTCGCCTGGCCGACGTTGGAGAGGCCGCGGAAGGCATGCATGATGCCCCAGACGGTGCCGAACAGGCCGATGTAGGGGCTGACCGAACCGACCGAGGCGAGGAAGGCGAGGTGGGCTTCGAGAGCATCCATCTCGCGCTGATAGGTGGCGCGCATGGCGCGGCGCGAGCCGTCGACGATATCTTTCGAGTCGAGATTCTTCTGGCCCTTGAGCTTGGTGAATTCACGGAAGCCGGCCTCGAAGATACGCTCCATCGAACCGGCGTGGTGGCGGTCGTTGACTGCGCTGTTGAACAGGTTGTTCAGGTCGCCACCCGACCAGAAGTCGCGTTCGAAGGTTTCGGTCTTCTCGCGGGCCAGCCGGACCGAGAACCACTTCATGAAAATGTAGTACCACGACATGAAGGAAACGCCGGCGAGCAGGGCCATGACGGCCTGGACGACGGCGCTGGCATCGAGAATCAGGTGGAGGATGGAGAGATCCTGGGTGACGTTCATTTAAGCGCTTCCAGCTTGGAATACAGAAAATCGGGGATGGGGGCCGGGGTCATCGTCGCCATGTTGACGCAGGCGATCTCGACGGTGCCGGTGACCAGTTCGTCGGCGCCGCGGCGGACGTGCTGGCGGAAAACGACGCGAACGCGGGTCAGTTTTTCGACTTCGAGGCCGACGCTCAGTTCGTCGTCGAGGCGCGCCGGCTTCAGGTACTCGCAGCTCGCCTTGCGGGCCACGAAACCGATGCCGGCCTCGCTGGCCAGGGCCGACTGGTCATGGCCAGCAAAGCGCATCCACTCGGTGCGGCAACGTTCGAAGAATTTCAAATAGTTAGCGTAGTAAACAACGCCACCGGCATCCGTATCCTCGTAATAAACGCGGACCGGGATGGAAAAGGCGTTGGGTTTCGGCTCGTATTTCATCTTGAGATTTTACCTTGCGCTGCAACATTAATTTGTAACGATCTGTTTCCAGACCGATTGTGGCGCCCCCCGTATTTTCCCCGAAATACCGGGCGGCCGCAGAGCCGGGTAGGCGGAACGCTATTCGTCGGCCAGCAGGTCGCGCACCACGGCGCTGTTCGGCTCGGTCAGCCCGAGGTGGCGGTAGATGGCTGGCGTCGCGATGCGGCCGCGCAGCGTGCGTTGCAGGTAGCCTTGCTGGATCAGGTAGGGTTCGAGCACGTCCTCGATCGTGTCGCGCGCCTCGCCGATTGCCGCGGCCAGGTTGTCGACGCCGACCGGGCCGCCGCCGAACTTGTCGATCACCGCTGACAGCAGCTTGCGGTCCATGATGTCGAGGCCGGCCGGGTCAACGTCGAGCATCTGCAATGCGGCGTCAGCGACTGGCCGGGTGATCTTGCCGTCGGCCTTGACCTCGGCGTAGTCGCGCACCCGCCGCAACAGGCGGTTGGCGATGCGCGGCGTGCCGCGCGAACGCCGGGCGATTTCAAGCGAGCCTGCGGGATCGATCGGCGCGTTGAGTAGCGAGGCCGAGCGGCTGACGATGCTTTTCAGCTCGTCGGCGGTATAGAACTCCAGGCGGGCGACGATGCCGAAGCGGTCGCGCAGCGGGTTGGTCAGCATGCCGGCGCGGGTGGTGGCGCCGACCAGCGTGAACGGCGGCAAGTCCAGTTTGACCGAGCGGGCGGCCGGACCTTCGCCGATCATGATGTCGATCTGGAAATCTTCGAGCGCCGGATAGAGGATTTCCTCGACGACCGGGCTAAGGCGGTGGATTTCGTCGATGAACAGCACGTCGTGCGGTTCGAGGTTGGTCAGGATGGCGGCGAGGTCGCCGGCGCGTTCGAGCACCGGGCCGGAGGTCTGGCGCAGGTTGACGCCCATTTCGGCGGCGACGATGTGGGCCAGCGTCGTCTTGCCCAGCCCCGGCGGGCCGAACAGCAGCACATGATCGAGCGATTCGCTACGGTTGCGGGCGGCCTGGATGAAGATTTCCAGTTGTTCGCGGATTTTGACCTGGCCGGTGTAGTCGGCCAGCCGCTTGGGGCGCAGGGCGCGTTCGAGCGCCTCTTCCTGCGCCGATTTCGATTGCGGCGCGATGATACGGTCGACGGCGACCAGTTTATCGGTTTCGATCATGCGCGTTCCTCACGAAGCCAGCGTTGCAGCAGCATGTCGCCGAGCGCCAGCAGCACCGGCCCCAGGAAGATGCCGATGAAGCCGAAGACCAGTACGCCACCGAGCACGCCCAGTGCGATGAGCAGGATGGACAGCCCGGCGCCGCGGGCGATCAGGATGGGTTTGACGAAGTTGTCGATGCTGCTGATCACGAAGAGGCCGTAGAGCGCCATGAAGATCGCCCAGCCGGTCTGGCCTTCGCTGTACAGCCAGGCGGCGGCGCCGCCCCAGATCAGCGGCGGGCCGACCGGGATCATCGACAGGAAGAAGGTGGCGAAGCCGAGCAGGAGGGCGCCCGGCACGCCGGCGATCAGGAAACCGATCATCGCCACCGTGCCCTGCGCCGCCGCCGTGCCGACGATGCCGAGCATGACGCCGACGACGGTGCCACGCGCCTTTTCCAGCATGCCCTCGCCGAGTTCACCGCCCAGCTTGCGGGCGCCGATGTAGAGCGCCTTGCTGATCGCCGCGCCGTCGCGGTAGAGAAAGAAGGTGACGAACAGCACCAGCGCCAGCTGCAGCAGTCCGTTCGCCGCAAGACCGCCGAGCGCCAGCGCGAACTGGCGGGCCGGCGCGATCATCTGCTTGACCAGCGCATTCAACTCCTCGCGGTCGCCGGCGACGCGGTGCCAGGTGGCGTCGATTTCACCGCCGACGAAGGGCAGGTCGCTCAACCAGCCCGGCGGATCGACCGGGAGGCCCAGTTCGACATAGGGTTTGAGGAAATCGAGCAGCCGGTCGGCGCCATTGGCCAGCGAACCGGCCAGGAAAACCATCGGCAGCAGCATGACCAGAACCAGCGCCAGCGTCATCAGCGAAGCGCCCAGCGTATCGCGCCCGCCGAGCCGGGGCAGCAGCTTTTCGGCGTAGAAGCGCCAGGTGCACATCCAGACCACGAAGGCGAACAGCACGGCGCCGATGAAGGGCAGCAGCAGGGCGATGCAGCCGATGATCAGCA
>CAMLHL010000073.1 GCA_946479855.1 uncultured Pseudomonadota bacterium | reverse complement strand
TCCGGCAGCACCCCGGCCGATTGCATCGCGTAGGCCTTGGCCATGCGCTGCGACAGCATGCGCTGGCGACCGGCCTTGTTGATGGCGGCGCCAAGGCCCAATCCGGTGGCCGGCGCGGCCTCGCCCAGGGCGAATGCCGGGGAGGCCAGCAGCCCCCCGGCGCAGATCAGGAACGATCTTCTCTTCATGGCTGAGCTCGACAAGCAATCAGATCTTGGCGGTGGTCAGATGGCTGGCGCCCCAGGTGGTGCGCCAGCGGGTCTTGACGCCGGTCAGGCCGACGAGGGCAAGGACGGCCAGCAGCGCAAAGATGACGAAGCCCATCTGGTAGCTGCCGGTCAGCTGGCGCGAGTAGCCGAGGCTGGACGCCAGATAGAAGCCGCCGACACCGCCGGCCATGCCGACGAGGCCGGTCATGACGCCGATTTCCTTCTTGAAGCGCTGCGGCACCAGCTGGAAGACAGCGCCGTTCCCCATGCCGAGCGCCAGCATGGCACCGACAAAAACGACCAGCGCCATCCAGGCTTCCGGCAGGCCGACGCTGACGATGGACAGGAAAATGGCGGCGAAGATGTACATCACGGTCAGCGACTTGACGCCGCCGATGCGGTCGGCCACGTTGCCGCCGATCGGGCGGACCAGCGAACCGGCGAAGACGCAGCCGGCGGTGAAGAAGCCGGCCATCTTCGGATCGAGCCCGTATTGCGTGTTGAAGTAGATGACCAGCGAGGAAGCCAGGCCGACGAAACCGCCGAAAGTCACCGAGTAGAAGAACATGAACCACCAGGCGTCCTTGTCCTTCAGGACCTTCAGGTACTCGGCCAGGGTCTTCGGCGGCGGCGCATCCGGCGCATCCTTGGCGAGGAAGCAGAAAGCCAGCAGAACGATGACCAGGGGAATCAGGACGATGCCAAAAACACTGGTCCAGCCGAAGGAGGCGGCCAGCCCCGGCGCAAACAGCGCAGCCAGCGCGGTGCCCGAGTTGCCGGCCCCGGCAATGCCCATCGCCGTCCCCTGATGCTCGGCCGGATACCAGCGCGAAGCCAGCGGTAAGGCGGCCGCGAAGGAAGCGCCGGCGACGCCGAGGAAGAGGCCGAGGACCAGCACTTCGGTGTAGGAATGGACACCGACCAGCCAGGCGTAGGTCATGGCGCCGATGACGACGATCTGGCCGATGATCGCCGCCTTCTTCGGCGACAGGCGATCGACCAGGATGCCCATGACGATGCGCAACAGCGCCCCGGCCAGCACCGGGGTGGCGACCATCAGGCCCTTTTCGGCGTGCGACAGGCCAAGATCCTTGGCAATGCCGACGCCGAGCGGGCCGAGAATGACCCAGACCATGAAGGCGAGGTCAAAGTAAAGGAAGGCGGCGAGCAGCGTCGGCGTATGGCCGGCCTGCAGGAATGATTTCTTGTCCATTTTGCTCTGTTTTCCGGGTGGACCGTAGCAACGGTCGTTGAAGGGGGGTGACCTGTATCAGCGCATGACTTCGTTGCCATGGAACCGCCCCCGTTGGCGGATGAATCGCTGTGTTACCCCTGCTTCGCAAACCGCGTGCCAGAAATGCAAGCCTTTGATTCATTGATATTCATCAAGACCGCCTAACAAAAGCCCGCACCAAAAAAAGGCACGCCACGCCATTGCGGTGCAGTCGATCCGGCCCACCCGGCGATGGGCCTTGATTCCGGAAGCGGTTCAATCAAGCAGGCAGGCAAGCCATGACGCCGAGCAAGACGAGGCCTGCCGGATTGAACCGCGATCACCACGGAATAGGCGCCGCCTCCCTGGGCCGCCTGCCGGGCGTTGCGCAATTTATTTCAGCGCCTCGATGCCCGCCCCGAAGTTGATATGGAATGCTGCGCCCGCCAGCACCAGCGCAGGCACGGACCTGACGCCGGCGGCTTCCGCTTCTTGCACACGGGCCTTGTCCTCGCCGAGATGGACCACCTCGACCTCGTAGCGGTCAGGATCAAGGGCGTTAGCTACGTTTTGTTCGGCGGCAAGACACACCGGGCAGCCGGCATGATAGAAAATGGCTTTGGTCTTCATGGTTATCCTCCAGGGATCGTCAAAGTGCTGATTGCACGAACCCATCGTAGGTGCCGTTCGAGGCGCCCGATAGCGGGCACTTCCTGGTGCCCTGCTCACTTTTTGGTGTAATTTGTGGAAATGAAAGAGCAAAAAAATTCCTCCTCGACCAAGCCGGTCTACACGCAACTGGAAGAGGTGGTCGGGTGCAAATGGTCGGTATCGGTGCTTCAAGCCATCGCCGAGGGCATTAACCGACCGGGTGCGCTGGAGCGTCGCATCCGGGGAATTTCCACCAAAGTCCTGTCCGAGCGGCTGCGCAAGCTGACCCTCTACGGCTTGCTCGCCAAGCATGTTTATGCCGAAGTCCCGCCCAGGACCGAGTACGCGCTGACCGGGAACGGCCGGCGGCTGCTCGACATCATTGAACAGATCCAGCGCCTGGATGGGGAAATCCGGCGCGCCGAACCTGGCACTCCGACTGACGCGGCCCAATCCGGGCCGCGCTAACCCCCTCACTTTGTGCCTCGCCGGGAAGCAGCCGGACGTGCGTGCCGAAATTGATTTTCAGCCCCTTTTTCCGGTCGACCGTAGCCCGCCCGTTTCAGGGCGCTGGGCCGGTCTTCCAGCCCACCAGGGGGCAAACCCCTGTGATTTCAGGGTGAAACTTTTTGTAAGCGCGGTCAGCCCAACTTTCATGAATCGCGTTGTTGAGACATCACCAACGAAAGGAAAGATCATGAAGCCACGGATTTTCGCTGCGGGCCTCGCGCTCGCCGCAACATTGACCGGCTGCGTCGTTGCCCCGGCCGGTCGGCCGTACGACTACAGCTACAGCGAGCCGGTAATGGTCGCCCCGCCCCCGCCGCGGGTCGAATACTACGGAGCCCCGCCAGTCGCCGGGCAGATCTGGATCGATGGTTACTGGAACTGGACCGGCCACCACCACGACTGGGTTCCCGGTCGCTGGGCGGCCCCGCGCCCGGGCCAAACCTGGGTGCCGCATCGCTGGGAACGCGACGGGGACCGCTGGTACCACCGCGGCGGCCGCTGGGAAGAACGCCACGAACGCGAGCACGACCACCGGGGCTGGTAGGCGGCAGACGGCAACGCACCGGGACTGACAACTGCCCCGCCTCCCCTGTTTGTGGCATCCTGTCGGCATCAGCGATCAGGAGGAGGAAGGCAGCATGTACGGCAGCACCCCGGCCCGGAGGATAATCGGGCTGCTTTGCGTCTTCCTCGCAGCGCACGCCAACGCGGCGCCACTCAAGCTCCTCGGCCTCGACGACAGCGACATGTCTTGCCAGGCCTGGATCGCCAGCAAGGGCGAGGCCGAAGAACGCCTGAAGTACATCGCCTGGGCGCGCGGCTTCCTCAGCGGACACAACTACGCCAGCCAGCGCCAGCAGGTTACCGACGTGTCCAGCGGCACCATCGAAAACTACGCCACCCGCTTCTGTCAGGAACACGCCAAATCCTCGTTCGCCGACGCGCTCTACCGGATGAGCGACGACTTTTCGGGACGAGGCGCCCCGCTGCTGAAATAACCCGTCGGCACTACCGGGGGCACGCAGGCCATGGGCGGCGGACAACCATCAGCGACAGACCGCGGCTTGGCCGCAGGTCATTCACTTGCCCTCTCGATTTCTGCCTTTTTTCCCGGTCGACCGTAGCATTTTCATTCCTGGCGGGCCCGGCATGACCCACCGCGCTGGTCGCGAGTAGCCGCCGGCGCGGGATCGTGGCCCGCTGCGAAATTCGAACGATATTTCCGGTCTGCCGTCGCCGGATTTGCACGCAGCCTTACCGAGATGCCGCGGCCAGGCGGCTGCGCACGAAGAGCAGGGCGCCCTGGTCCGACGCCAAGGCCGCCTGTTCGCTGCCCTCCGGCGTCAGGTGAAAATCGCCGACGCAGACCAGGCGGTCGCCGAAATAGGCGTCTCCTTCGATCATCATGCATTCCTCGTCGCCGTCGGTTCTGTGCGCCGGCAGCCCGGCCCCGGGCTGCAGCCGGATAAAGCGCGAGACCACCCCGCCGTCGCGGCAAAGCGTCTTGCTGGCAACCCCATCGGCGATCGCCTCCCAAACGCCGTCATCCGCAGCAATGGTCACCGCCAGGGCTCCGGCACCGGGGAGCAGACCGCCCACCAGCTCGCCGAGCATGGCAGCGGGGTGCCCCAGGGAAGTCCCGCGCAGATAGGCCACGACGCCCTGGCGCGAGGTAATGCGCCCGTGTCGGCTGCCGGCGGGCGACATGTGGTAGTCGCCGGGGCCCAGTTGCTTGCCGTCGAGTTCGAAGCCGCCGGACAACACGATGCCCTCCTCCAGACCGGCATGGCGGTGCACCGGCAGGCTGGCCCCGGCGGCCAGCTCGATCAGCACGGAACTGCTGCGCGGCCCCGCCCACAGCATCTTGACCCGGACGCCGGATTTCACGGCACGCCATGTGCCGCCCCGGGCCCGAACGGTGATCCAGCCGGCCTCGGCGCGCTCGCTGGCCGCAGCCCGCGACCGCAGCCGCGCGCGCAGGCCGTCACGGCTGGGCAAGGGCAAATCGTTGCTGGCCAGGGCTTGGCAGATCAATTGATTGAGCGCCGCTTGGACGTTGTCGTCGTGGTCATCGAAAGAATCGTTCATGGCATCACCATCGCCGTGCCTGGCAGTAAGGTTTCCCGTAATCGGCCCAGCGCGCGCCGGATGTGTGATTTGACGGTGCCCAGGGGCAAGCCGGTATGCGCGGCTATTTCTTCGTGACTCAAGCCCCGGAAGAATGCCAGGGCGACCAGCTGCCGAGGCAGGGGTTCCAGCCCGGCCAGCGCCGACGCCAGCTGCTGGCCGGCTTCGTTGGCGGCAAACCGGTCTTCCGGGCCGTCGGCCAGATCTGCCTCGCGCTCGCCGGCTTCGGCATCGCATTCCGCCGTGCCCAAACGGCGCCGGGCATCGAGGGCGCGGCTGCGGGTCATGTTCAGCATCCAGGCCATCGCACTGCCGCGCCCGGGATCGAAGCGCGGCGCCTGCCGCCAGATTTGCCAGAAGGTGTCTTCGACCACCTCCTCGGCCGTCTGCACATGGCAGGTAATGCGCAGGGCCAGGCCATAGACCCGCCCGGCCATGGCGTCATAGAGTCTCGACAAGGCCTCCTCGTCCCGCTCGACCACTTGCCCGATCCAGGCCTGCAGATTGGGCTCGGTGGCGCGGTCGACAGCATACGCGGCCTGTCGATCCGGCGATTCCCCGCCGGCGACCGGCGCTTCGTCGCTTTCGCTGCCCCACCCGGGATCGGCCAGGCCGGCTTCGAGCTCGTCATCGCGGTCATCGTCTTCCACCAATGAAGTCATCTCTGATTGCCTGTTTGCGATCCGCTGCCCAGTGGCGAGACTTGCCGCAGGTAGGCAATGATATCGTCCCGATCCGTGGCGTTGTCCACCGCATATCCCATGCGCTGCCCCGGAATCAATGCCTCCGGATTGCCCAGCCAGGCGTCCAGCGTGCCACGCGCCCAGACGATGTTGGCACGCCGGAGGGTCGGGGAATAGGCAAACCCGCTGACACTCCCGGCCCGCCGGCCGAAGACGCCGCGATGATGCGGCCCCGTCCGGTCGGCGTCCAGGCTATGACAGGCGCTACAGCGTTGTTCATAGAGCCGCTCACCTCGCCCGGCGTCCTGCCCCGCTGCCGGCGGCAGCACGACCAGCGCCGGCAGCGCGGCACAGAGGAGGACGACGGACGGCGGGCGCATTTCAGGCGCCGAAACTGAGGGCCGCAGTCGGAACCGGCTTGCCCAGCGCACTGGACAGCAACGCCCAGTGCATCGTTTCATCAGCGGCCAGCCGGGCGGCGACCTTGGCCAGGTCATGTGACGCAAAGGACGGAATGACCCCGATGTAGGCATTGGCCGCCCCCATCTCCAGACGGGCCGCCAGGGTCAGCACATCGGCCTGGCTCTTCAAGCCGCCGGCGCCGAGTGCCGCAGCGTAGTCGCCATTCGATTTCGCCGCGACCGGTTTGCCGCCCATCTTCTCGATCGTCGCGGCCAGCGCATCGCGGTGACCCTTGTGATGCCCCTGGAACAGCACGGCGGTGTCGAGCACCGGCTTTTGCAGCAGCCCGCTTTCGGCTCCCAGCTGATAGGCGGCAATCGCTTCATGCTCCAGCCCGAGGGCGACGTTGAGAATGCCGACATCCGAGGCCAGGTCGCCACCGGCCGCCAGCGCCAGGCGCGAATGGCCGGCCAGCATGGCGACGGCGGCGCCCGACAGCATCAGGCCGGAGCTCCGGCCCAGGAAATTCCGGCGCGAGTTATCGGCAAGTTCATTTATACGAATCAACATGATCATTCCTTTTGTCTGTTGGGGCAGCGGTCGATCGCTGTAAAGTTTGTCGGTCGTCCCGCCGCTTTCAGACAAGCACGGGACACCTGTTCTTTATTACGCAGACTTCAGGAATTTGGATGCAGAATTTTTAGTGGCGCTTGCAAGGCGGTTCTGGAAATGGGCGACCTGAGCGGTCGACCGTCGCCTTCGCCTTTCGGGCCGGCCGGCGGTCGGGTCAATGGCAGCGCACGACGCTCTGCACGATCACCGCCAGCAGCAGCACAAAGGAAACGCTCTTCCAGAAGATCTCCGGGTTGCGCTCGAGCAGCGGCGGGCGGGTCTTGTTGAGGAATTCCTGATTCGGGTGGTGGAGGTCGAAGACAAACTCGGAGAGCTCCTCGTAACGCGCGAAGGGGTCGGGTTCGACAGCTTTGCGAATGGCATCGTCGACCCAGGCGGGGATTTCGCGTTCTTCGCTGAGCACGCTCCGGTAGACCAGTTTTTTCTGCGCCGCCCGGGTCCGTGCCTTGGCGACTTCGGCGCCATAGGGCAGTTTGCCGGAGAGCATCTGGTAGGCGATGACGCCGAGCGAGTAGATGTCGGCGCGCGAGGAACCGTTTTCGCCAAGGAAATATTCCGGCGCGGCGTAAGCGGCCGAGCCGAGCAGGTTGATCTGCTCGATCGGGCTGGCGATTTCCATGATGCCGGCCACCCGGGTGGCGCCGAAGTCGAGGATTTTCACGGTGCCGTTGCCGTCGATCATGATGTTGTCCGGCTTCAGGTCCTGATGCACCATTTCGAGGCGGTGGAAGGCCTGCAGGCCCTTGGCGATCTGCTCGACGAGGCCGCGCACGCTGGCCAGATCGGGCTTGGGATTGTCGATCATCCACTGGGCCAGGGTCTGGCCTTCGATGTATTCGGTGACGACGTAGATGTAGTGGCGCGGGCGCGTTTGCGCGCACGGTTTGACGACGTGCGGGCTGTTGATGCGCTTGGCGATCCACTCTTCCATCAGGAAGCGTTCGAGATAGGCCGGGTTGGCCTGCTGGTCGACCGAGGGGGTCTTGATGACGACGCGTTCGCCGGTTTCGTTATCCACGGCCAGGTAGATGTGGCTGCGGGCGCTGCCCTTGATTTCGCGGATGATCTGGTAGCCGTCGAAATGCATCCGCGCGTCCAGCATCGGCGGCAGCGGCAGCTCGGCGATCTGGCGGACCATTTCGTTGGATTCCGGGCTGGGCAGTTGGTCGATGCGGACGATCTGCAGCGTCAGGTTGTCGGCGCTGCCGCGCTGCAGGGCTTCGGCGACGATGGCCCGGGCCGCCCACTCAAGATCCCCGGCACTGTGTTCGATGGCCGCCGCGATGCCGGCGCCGTCGATATATTCATAGACACCGTCGGTGGCCAGCAACAGCAGTTCCCCCTCCTCCAGGGCGATCGTCTGGTAATCGATGTCGACCTTGCGATCCATGCCCAGCGCCCGCGCCAGATAGCTCTGCACTGACGAGACGCGGACCCGGTGGTCCTCGGTCAACTGCTCGAGCACGGTACCGCGCAGCCGGTAAATACGGGCATCACCGACATGGAACAGGTGCGCCGTCCGCGACTTGATGATCAGGCCGCTGAAGGTGCACACATAGCCGCGCTCGCGGTCGTAGCGGTGCTGGCTTTGCTGGGTCTGCGAATGCAGCCAGGAGTTGGTGGCAACCAGCACGTGCTCGGCGGAGGTTTTCACCGACCAGGCTTCCGACGTGCAGTAATAGTCTTCGAGGAAGGTCGTGACGGCTGACTGCGCGGCTTCCTGGCTGACCTCGCTGCTGCTGATGCCGTCGGCCAGCGCGATGGCGATGCCCTTGCTGCTCAGTTGCGGCTCCCGGGGAAGCAGAACCCCGTGAAAATCCTGATTGCTTTCCTTGCGGCCTTTATCCGAATACTGTCCGACGGTGATTTTTAGCGGGCGGTTCATGGGATCAGAAAAAAGAAAGGAAAAAAGCCCCTATCCCGGCCGGGCAGGGGCTTGGACTGTACCTCAGGCCGATCAGGCGGCGTTACGCTTCGGTGCGGTACGGACGTGGGTCGAGTACAAGGTCAGGCCGACAAAGGCGATGCCGCCGACCAGATTGCCGAGCACGGTCGGGATTTCATTCCAGACCATGTAGTCGTAGATCGAGAAATTGCCGCCGAGCATCAGGCCCGACGGGAACAGGTACATGTTCACGATGGAATGCTCGAAGCCCATGTAGAAGAAGAGCATGATCGGCATCCACATGGCGACGACCTTGCCGGTGACATTGGTGGATACCATGGCGCCGACGACGCCGGTGGACACCATCCAGTTGCACAGCACGCCGCGGATGAACAGGGTCAACATGCCGGCGGCGCCGTGCGCGGCATAGCCGACGGTGCGGCCTTCGCCAATGGTGCCGATCTTCTGGCCGACGATATTGGGCGCCTCGGTGAAACCGTAGGTGAAGATGACGGACATCATCACGGCGACGGTCAGCGCGCCGGCAAAATTGCCGACGAAAACCAGGCCCCAGTTGCGCAGCACGCCGCCCAGCGTAACGCCCGGACGCTTATCGATCAGGGCCAGCGGCGCCAGGGTAAACACGCCGGTGAGCAGGTCGAAACCGAGCAGGTAGAGCAGGCAGAAGCCGACCGGGAACAGGATGGCGCCGGCCAGCGGCTGGCCGGTCTGGACGTTGATGGTGATCGAGAAGGCGGCGGCAAGCGCCAGGATCGCGCCGGCCATGTAGGCGCGGATCAGCGTGTCGCGGTTGGACATGAAGATTTTCGATTCGCCGGCATCGATCATTTTGGTGACGAATTCGGTAGGCGCAAGATAGGCCATGGGTGTTCCTTTCCGGATTTATTGGTAAGCACCGGCTTCCCTGCCTGCTCTCAAGGCCAGGAAGCCGTTCCCCGATTGAGGCGGCGGACGCCGTTCAGGCGTTCCGCCAGATTTGCTGCAGTTAAAAAATGCCGTTCAAACGGCGAGGAAAACCTCGCCGCCTTCCACCTTGACGTCGAACTTGCTGCACGAACCAACGTCCGGGGCGACGGCATGGCCATCGTCGAGACCGATGTTCCAGCCGTGCAACGGGCAGGTCACCCGCTTGCCGTGCACGATGCCCTGCGACAGCGGACCGCTCTTGTGCGGGCACTTGTCGTGCAGGGCAAAGACCTCGTCCTCGGCGTTGCGGAAGATGGCGATGTCGCCGCCGCTGCTCCGTTGCACGACGCGCGAACCCAGTTGCGGAATGTCTTCCAGCTTGCAGATCAGTTTCCAGTTGCTCATTTTTCTGTCCTCGTTCTCTTGAAAATTCAGGCTTCGACCTTGATCGGGATGAACTGCTGGATAGCCTTGCCTTCGCGGCTGGTTTCCCAGGGATCGCGGGCATCCTTCAGCGAATCGAGCAGGCGGGCGTAGAGCGCCTTACGGCCCTCCTCGTCTTCGAGAATCTTGCCCTTGATGTAGTCGAGGCCGACGCGGTCCATGTAGTGGCAGGTACGCTCCAGATACCAGCCCTCCTCGCGGTAGAGCTGCAGGAAGGCGCCGGAATACTCCATGACCTCCTCATCGGAACTGACCTTGCACAGGAACTGGGCGACTTCGGTCTTGATGCCGCCGTTGCCGCCGATGTACAGCTCGTAGCCGGAATCGACGCCGATCACGCCGACGTCCTTGATGCCGGCTTCGGCGCAGTTGCGCGGGCAGCCGGAGACGGCCAGCTTGACCTTGTGCGGCGAGTACATGTCGAACAGCATCTTTTCGAGCTTGATGCCCATGGTCATCGACTTCTGGGTCCCGAAGCGGCAGTGCTCGGCGCCGACGCAGGTCTTCACGGTACGGATCGACTTGCCGTAGGCGTGCCCGGAAACCATGCCGGCCGCGTTGAGGTCGGCCCAGATGTTGGGCAGGTCTTCCTTCTTGATGCCGAGCAGGTCGATGCGCTGGCCGCCGGTGACCTTGACGGTCGGCACGTTGTACTTTTCCGCCGCATCGGCGATGGCGCGCAGTTCGGAAGGCGTCGTCAGGCCGCCCCACATGCGCGGCACGACCGAGTAGGTGCCGTCCTTCTGGATGTTGGCGTGGGCGCGTTCGTTGATGAAGCGCGACTGCGGATCGTCCTTGGCCTCGTGCGGGAAGCTGGAGATCAGGTAGTAGTTGAGGGCCGGGCGGCACTTGTCGCAGCCATCCGGTGTCTTCCACTCCATGGCCTTGAAGATCGCTTCCCGGGTCGTCAGGTGCTGGGCGACGATGGCCTCGCGCACCGCCTTGTGCGAATGGTCGGTACAGGCGCACATCGGCTTGGTGTCGAGCGCCGCCGGCGTGTAGGCGCCGCCGATGGTCGAGGCCAGGATCTGTTCGACCAGACCGGCACAGGAACCGCAGGACGACGCCGCCTTGGTGTGCTTCTTGACCTCGTCGAGCGTAAACAGGCCCTTGGCCTTGATCGCCTGGACGATGGCACCCTTGGTCACGCCGTTGCAACCGCAGACCTCGGCGCTGTCGGCCATCTCGGCGGCCTTGCTCTTGCCGGCATGGCCGACGTCACCGACCAGCGACTGGCCGAAGATCAGCGAGTCACGGATGTCGTGGATGTCGCGCTTGTCCTTGAGCAGCTGGAAGTACCACGGGCCGTCGGCCGTGTCGCCGTACATGACGCCACCGACCAGCTTGTTGTCCTTGATGACCAGCTTCTTGTACACGCCGCCGTGCGGGTCGTTGAGGACGATTTCCTCGGTGTCCTTGCCGCCCATGTATTCGCCGGCCGAGAAGAGGTCGATGCCGGTAACCTTGAGCTTGGTCGAGGTCACCGAGCCGGTGTAGCGGCCGATGCCGTAGCCGGCCAGGTGGTTGGCGGCGACCTTGGCCTGCTCGAACAGCGGGGCGACCAGGCCGTAGGCGATGCCGCGGTGGCTGACGCACTCGCCGACGGCATACACCTTCGGGTCGTAGGTCTGCATGGTGTCGTTCACGACGATGCCGCGGTTGCAGTAGATGCCGGAGGATTCGGCCAGCGCGTAGTTGGGGCGGATGCCGGCGGCCATGACGACGATGTCGGCCGGAATCTGCATGCCGCCCTTGAAGCGGATTGCCGCGACGCGGCCGGATTCGCCCTGGATCAGCGCTTCCGTCTGGGTGTCGAGCAGGAACTTGAGGCCTTTGTCCTCGAGCGACTTCTGCAGCATCTTGCCGGCGGTTTCGTCGAGCTGGCGCTCGAGCAGCCACGGGCCGAGATGCACGACGGTCACGTCCATGCCGCGCAGCTTCAGGCCGTTGGCGGCTTCGAGGCCGAGCAGGCCGCCGCCGATGACGACCGCGTGCTTGTGCAGGCGGGCGGCCTTGATCATCTCGTCAGTGTCCTTGATGTCGCGGTAGCCGATGACGCCAGGCAGGTCGTTGCCGGGAATCGGCAGCATGAACGGGGTCGAGCCGGTGGCGATCAGCAGGCGGTCGTAGGCTTCCTCGGTACCGTCCTCGGCGATGACCTTGCGCTTGACGCGGTCGATCGTCTTGATCTGCTTGCCGGTGTGCAGCTTGATGTTGTTTTCCTTGTACCAGTCCAGTTCGTTGAGGACGATTTCCTGGATGGTCATTTCGCCGGCCAGCACCGGCGAGAGCAGGATGCGGTTGTAGTTGGGGTGCGGCTCGGCGCCGAAGATGGTGATGTCGTAGTGATCCGGTTTGATCTTCAGCAGTTCTTCGACGGTGCGGACACCGGCCATGCCGTTACCGATCAGGACAAGACGGGGTTTGCTCATGTTTGGGCTCCAACGTTGCGCGCACCTTGCGGTGCAAATATTTTTTCAGCGCATGACGTCGTTGCCATCGGACCGTCCTCGTTGACGGTTGATTCGCTGCTTCGGGAGAGTTATTGCAATCCGCGTGCCAAGAGGCTATCAGTTTGATTTTTAGCGCTTTTACGGTGTTGACCGTATGATCGTCGCACCAAAACAGTGCCCGGGACGCCAAGCCGGTGCAGGCGGGATCTCAGTTGCCACCAACCAGCAGACCGGTCGCTTCGACGGCGACAATGGCCTTGGCCTGATTGAAATCCTCGGCGTAGCCGCTGGCGAACAACAGGCAGGCCAGTTGATTGGCGATCGGCTTGGGCAGCG
>CAMLHL010000072.1 GCA_946479855.1 uncultured Pseudomonadota bacterium | reverse complement strand
AGAGAGAACAAGTGACCACCACTGCCTTCATCACCCATCGCGACTGCCAGTTGCACGACATGGGTTCGCATCACCCGGAATGCCCGCAACGTCTGACCGCCATCAACGATCACCTGATCGCCCAGGGGATCGACGCCTATTTCTCCTACTACGATGCGCCGCTGGCGACCTTCGAGCAGTTGCTGCGCGTCCATCCCGCTGCCCACCTCGAGCGCATCAAGCGCGCCTCGCCGGAACTGGGGGTCGTCCATCTCGATCCGGATACGGCGATGAACCCGCATACCTGGCAAGCGGCCCTGCGCGCTGCCGGGGCGGGTTGCCATGCGGTCGACCTGGTGATGAAGGGCGAAATCGAGAACGCCTTCTGTTCCGTTCGCCCTCCCGGTCACCATGCGGAAAAAAGCAACCCGATGGGCTTCTGCTTCTTCAACAATGTCGGCGTCGCTGCCCGACACGCTTTGAAGGCCCATGGCCTTGAACGCGTCGCCATCATCGACTTCGACGTCCATCACGGCAACGGCACCGAAGACTGTTTTGCCGGCGACGAGCAGGTGCTGATGTGCAGCATCTTCCAGCATCCTTTCTACCCCTACAGCGGCGCCGACAAACCCGCCGCCAACATGTGCAACGTGCCGCTGGCGGCCGGTTCCGGCGGCGAAGAGTTTCGCGATGCGGTGCTGCAGGTGTGGACGCCGCGCCTCAGGGAGTTCAAGCCGCAGATGATCTTTATTTCGGCCGGCTTCGATGGTCATTACGAAGACGACATGGGGGGGCTCAAGCTGGTCGAGAAGGACTATGCCTGGTGCACCGACCACCTGAAAAAGCTGGCCGCCGAAATGTGCAACAAGCGCATCGTTTCCATGCTCGAAGGTGGTTATGTCATGACCTCGCTGGCTCGGAGCGTCGGCGCTCATCTGCGGGTATTGGCTGATCTTTGATTGTTGATTCCTTTAGAAAAAGCACAGGGTGGGGTAAAATCCCGCCCTCTTTTTCATGTTTCCAACGTTTAACCGGATAAATCCATGGCGTTGATTGTTCAGAAATACGGCGGCACATCGGTCGGCAACCCCGAGCGCATCAAGAATGTCGCCAAGCGAGTTGCCAAATTCCAGGCGCAGGGCCATCAGGTCGTTGTCGTCGTTTCCGCAATGAGTGGCGAAACCAACAAGTTGATCGCGCTGGCCAAGGAAGTTCAGGCCAATCCCGATCCGCGTGAGCTGGATGCCATCATGTCCACCGGCGAACAGGTCACCACCGGCTTGCTCTCCATGGCGCTGATGGACATCGGCTGCAAGGCCAAGAGCTACACCGGCGGCCAGGTCAAGGTGCTGACCGACAGCACGCACACCAAGGCGCGCATCCTGTCGATCGACGAGGCCAACATGCGCCGCGATCTCGATGCCGGTTATGTGGTCGTTGTCGCCGGCTTTCAAGGTGTTGATGAGCACGGCAATATCACCACGCTCGGCCGCGGTGGTTCGGACACCTCCGGCGTCGCCCTCGCGGCTGCCCTGAAGGCCGACGAGTGCCAGATCTACACCGACGTCGATGGCGTCTATACGACCGACCCGCGCGTCGTGCCGGAAGCCAAGAAGCTCGACACCATCACCTTCGAGGAAATGCTGGAAATGGCCAGCCTCGGCTCCAAGGTGCTGCAGATCCGCTCGGTCGAATTCGCCGGCAAGTACAAGGTCAAACTGCGCGTTCTTTCCAGCTTCCAGGACGAAGGGGAAGGCACGCTGATCACTGTTGAGGAAGACAAGAACATGGAACAACCGATCATCTCCGGTATCGCTTTCAACCGCGACGAAGCCAAGCTGACCATGCTCGGCGTTCCGGACAAGCCGGGTATTGCCTACCAGATCCTGGGTGCCATCGCCGATGCCAACATCGACGTCGACATGATCATCCAGAACGTGGGGCATGACGGTACTACCGATTTCTCCTTCACCGTGAACCGTGGTGAATTTGCCAAGGCTCAAGGCATCCTGGAAAAGATCAAGGTTGAGCTTGGCGCCCGTGAAGTGACCGGCGACAACAAGATCTGCAAGGTCTCCGCCGTTGGCGTCGGCATGCGCTCCCATCCCGGGGTCGCCAGCAAGATGTTCAAGGCCCTGGCCGATGAAGGCATCAACATCCAGATGATCTCCACCTCCGAGATCAAGATTTCCGTCGTCCTCGACGAGAAGTACCTGGAACTGGCTGTCCGCGTGCTGCACCGGACTTTCGGTCTCGATCAGTAAGGTTTGACCAAATGGCGCGGAATGGCTATCATCCGCGCCTCGTTGAAGGTTCGGAGACGTGGCCGAGAGGTCGAAGGCACTCCCCTGCTAAGGGAGCATGCGGGCAAAACCTGCATCGAGGGTTCGAATCCCTCCGTCTCCGCCAACCATTTTGACGATGCTTAAAGCCCTGATTATTCAGGGCTTTTTGCTTTTCTGGGGCGGGGTTTGCCCCACGTTTTTAGCAACGCTGAAATGCCGGGTTTTGGGCTTCAGTCAGTTCTCTGGGAGTGTTACTGATGAATATTTCCACCCAAGTCATAAACGACATTGTGCGAATTAAGTTGGAAGGTAAATTTTCTTTCGAGGATCACAAAATTTTCCGTGAAGCCTACAAGAGACACCTAGAAGGAGGCTGCCGTACCCTCGAGATCGACTTTGACAAGGTTGATTACTTGGACAGTTCTGCTCTGGGGATGCTCCTGCTGGTCCGGGAAGCGGCAGGTAATGCCGGAAAGAGCGTCGAACTGATCAACTGCAAGGGCGTCGTTAAGCAGATTCTCGATATCGCTAACTTCCAGCGATTATTCACTGTCAGATAGAGTGGTTTGGAGACGTGGGACAGCACATGATTGAAAACAGCAGAATGACCGCCGTGCTTCGGTGGATTCCCCCAATCTTCAATGGCGTTTACAAGGTTCTAGTGTTGGCCGCCCTGATCTGGATTGGTGTTTGTCTCCAGGAGGTTGCTGACGCTATCTACTCCAGTCGTGGCGAAGCTTGTGCAGTTGATCCGGATGCCGGTGACAGCAGCGATGACAACGCCCCGTCGGGAGTAATCAAACCGCTGCTGCGGGGGACACTGTAGCCGAGCAACCTCCCGTCGTTTCGCCTTGCCTATCCCGATAGCCGACGCTGGCTCAGAGGGGCAGTTCGGCCTGGAGGGCAGTTGACGGCGTTTTGAGAGACGCGACTGGCAGCAAGGTGCTGGCCCGCACGCCCAGCAAGCGGATACGCTGATGCAGTGGCACACGCTTCAAGCATTCGCCTGCGGCCCTGCGGATCGCCTGACCATCGGCCGTGGGTATGCTCAGTGTGATATCCCGGGTCACGGCCTGGAAATCGGCATAACGCAGCTTGATACCGATGGTCCGGGCAAGGTAACCTTTGCCGGCCAGGTCAGCGGCTACTCGCAGACAGATATCAGTGAAGGCTGCCGAGAGCTCGGCCCGGTCCAGTTTGGCGTGCAGGTCTCGGTGGAAGGTGCTTTCACGGCTGATCGACTTGGGTTCGCGGCTGGTTTTGAGCGGGCGGTCGTCGAGGCCATTGGCAACCTGATGCAGCCAAATGCCCATGCTCCTTCCGAAGTGCGCTACCAGCAGTTCGCTCGGACTTGCGGCCAATTCGCCGACCGTGTGGATGCCCAGCTGTGCGAGGCGTTCATTGGCCCTGGGGCCGATGCCGTTGATCTTTCTGGCCGGGAGTGGCCAGATGCGTACGGGCACCTCTTCCTGATCGAGCAGCGTGATGCCATCCGGCTTGTCGAGATCGGAGCATATTTTTGAAAGCAGTTTATTGCGGGTGATTCCGATCGAACAGGTCAGGCCGGTTGCATCGAATACAGCCAGTTTGATGCGGCGGGCCAGAGACAGGCTGTCTTCGGAGAGTTCGGAGAGGTCGATGTAGATCTCGTCTATGCCCCGATCCTCGATGCAGGGGGCGATGCTGGCCACAGCCGCCTTGAAGCGTCTGGAATACTCTCGATAGGCCTCGAAATTGGCGGGCAGCAAAATGGCATCCGGCGCCAGTTGTGCCGACTTCATGAGGCCCATGCCGGAAAAAACACCGAGCGCACGGGCTTCATAGGTCGACGTGGTAATGACGCCCCGGCCAACGTAGTCGCGCAACCGTGCGAACTGATGGCAGCCGTTCGCCTGGAGGATGGGATGATGGCTGCTTCGGCCGCCCACCACGACCGGCTGGCCTCGCAATTCCGGGTAATGCAGCAGCTCGACCGAGGCAAAGAATGCATCCATGTCGAGATGGGCAATTCGTCTGGGTTTGGCGGTGACTTGAATTTCGCGCATGGCCAATGGGCAACGGAGGCAAGTTGATCGTTGATTTAAACTGTACGAATATACAGCATATTGATGCACTGCTGCGTAAGTGACAGCCGTAATGGACTGACCATAGTGGCTGGCGGACTCACTCAACGGCAGGTAACTTGGCGATGACGGCAAGCAGGCGAAAAGATGGGTCGATGTGGCAATGCCTATACCTGGAGGATTGCTTGGGGGCGCAGGCTCTCGCTGCAAATGGTTCCGAGCTTGAGATGTCTGGGCGCTCCACCAGAAAAAGCTGGCACCATTGCCTGTACGAGACAGTAAAGGCGCTTATGGGGGCTGTGTCGCCGTTGTCAGCTTGCTTCGCTGACCTGTGGCGCCAGATCTTGTTCAAGCAGTTTGGCATAGCGGCGCTTGGCGTCGGCAGTCAATTGCTTGATCCGGTATTCTGCTTTTGAGGCGGACGAACGATCGGGATGGGTTTCGTAACCCAGCAACCTGCGTGGTGGATGCGAGCGTGTGTAGCGGGCGCCGCTACCGTTGCAGTGGGCTGCGTAGCGGGCTTCAACGTCCACGGTGATGCCGGTGTAGATGCTGCGGTCGCTGCACTCGATCATGTAGACAAACCAGGGCTTAGTCATTTTCGGGGGCACGGCTCAGGGCCAGACGAATGCGCTCGATGGTGTCTTCAACTGCGGCCTGTCGCGAGACTTCGAGGCCGAGCTGACGGGCAATGGCATTGACCCTGGCGGCATTGAGCGGCATGCCGCCGCGATCGATGGCAGCAATCAGTTGGCGGGCACGGTCGTAGTCCGAGAGCGGTGCTGCACGGCCCAAAAATACAGCCCTAAGGCGGGAGAAAAGGCCCGTGGGCCGGCGTGATCCCATACACTTGCATCTGTTCAAAACGACAAGGATACATGGATGCTGCCTGCAACGATGAACCAGCCGCGCGGGAGTCGCTTGCCTTGAGCGAGGTGACGATGAGCCGCAGCCAACTGGCGGCGAGCGAATTGCCGGCCTATGCCGGGGTGACGCTGGCCGATGTGACGCTGGTCAATACGGCGGCGCGGAGCGCCCAGGCCCTGGCGGCATTGCTTGCGGCACCGGTGATCGGCTTCGATACCGAATCGAAGCCGACCTTCCTGAAGGGCGAGGTATCGACCGGGCCGCATCTGGTGCAACTGGCGACCGATGGCCACGTCTTCCTGCTGCCCGTTTCGCTGGCCGCCAACCATGAGGTTCTGCGACGCATTCTTTCGGCCGGGGCTATTCTCAAGGTCGGTTTCGGGCTAGGCAATGACCGCAGCGTCCTGCGCTCGCGGCTGGGTATCGAGTTGAACAACGTGCTCGATCTCGGCGAGGCGATGCGCGGGCCGGGGCATCGCGGCACGGTCGGCGCCAAGGTAGCGGTGGCCCATTACTTCGGCCAGAAATTTCAGAAATCGAAGAAAGTCGGCACCAGCAACTGGGCCAGCCCGCGCCTCAACGAGCGGCAGTTGCTCTATGCCGCCAACGATGCGCATGTCGCCTTGCAGATTTACCATGCCTGGCTGCGCGATCCTGCCCGCAAGCAAGCGGCCCCTAACCCTCAGGAAACTACCCATGGCTGATTCAATCTTTACCTTGTCGCTGCTCGAAACCCGAATTTTAGGTACGCTGGTGGAAAAGCAGCGGACCGTGCCCGACACTTATCCGCTGTCGGTCAATGCCCTGATGGCCGGCTGCAACCAGAAGACAAGCCGCAATCCAGTGCTGGAGGCCGGCGAGTCCGAGATTGTGGTGGCGCTCGACGGGCTCAAGGATCTCGGCCTGGTGCGTGAAGTCAGCGGCAGCCGGGTCAGCCGCTTTGAACATCAATTCGAAAAGGTGCTCGGCGTTCCGACCCAGGCTTCGGCCTTGTTGACCGTGCTGATGCTGCGTGGGCCGCAGACGGCCGGCGAGCTGCGCCTGAACTGCGAACGCCTGCACCGTTTTGCCGATATTTCCGCGGTCGAGGCCTTTCTCGAGGAGCTGGCTGGCCGGGCCGATGGCGCGCTGGTCGTTGAATTGCCACGCTTGCCGGGATCGCGCGAGAACCGCTGGGCACACCTGCTGAGCGGTCAGCCGGCGCTGGAAGCCTCATCGTCCGGACGCCCGGCCGGGACGGCGGGTCAGGAAATCGATGAACTCCGCGCCCGGGTCAGTGCATTGGAGGCGGCGCTTGCCGAACTGCGCACGCTGGTACTCGGCCAGACGGCTGGATAGGCAGGGCCTGCCGCCGTTTCAACGGCGGGCATGACCTATAATTCAGCTTCTGTTGGCTGCCGGCCGTGCTCGCAAGACTTGCATCCGTTTGGCAGCGATTTGTTGATACTTCCCGGCCATGCATCCATCCAGCCTAAGAAAAAATGCCCGTATTCGCATCATCGGCGCCGCCAGCGGCATCGGGGCGCAGGATCGGGCCTGTGCGGACGGGCCGGTCGCTTTTCACCATTCGCAGGCCTGGCATGAACTGGAGCATCACTCGCAGGTCGATTGGGGCCGTACCCTGTTTGCGCCGGATGACGACGGTGCCGCGATGGTCGGGCGGATTGCCGAACTGTGCCGGCATCTGGCCGACGAGGTGGCCTTGACGCTACACACCGGCGCATTTCCGGTAGTCATTGGCGGCGACCATTCGGTGGCCATCGGTACCTGGAGCGGCGTCGCCCGCGAACTTGGCAAACCGCTCGGGCTGTTGTGGATCGATGCCCATCTCGATAGCCATACACCGGAAACAAGCTATTCCGGGGCCATTCACGGCATGCCCCTGGCCTGCCTGCTGGGGCGCGGCGACAAGCGCCTGCTCAATCTCGGCCTGAGCGGCGCCCAGGTTAGCGCGGCACATAGCGTCGTGCTCGGCGCGCGCAGCTATGAGCCGGAGGAATTTGAATTGCTGCAGCGGCTGGGTGTGCGCATCATCGGCGACGAGGAAATCCAGCAGCGCGGTTTCGCGGCCTGCCTGGACGAGGCCATCGCCATCGTCGCCGGAGCGCCGGCCGGCTTCGGCGTGACGCTCGATCTCGATGCCATCGACCCGCAACTGGCGCCCGGTGTCGGCAGCCCGGAGCCGGATGGCCTGGTCACCTACGACGTGCTGACCGCCATGCATTGGCTGGCCGGCCAGCCTGGCCTGAAGGCGCTGGAAATCGCCGAATACAACCCGGATCGCGACCGGCACGGCGCGACGGCCGGGTTGATCGCCGGCCTGATCGAGCAAATTTTGCCGCCGGACGACAACTAGGCCATGGAAATCGATCCTTACGACATCCTCGGCGTCGCCCGTGATTCCGGCCCGGCCGAATGGAAACGGGCCTACCGGCGGCTGGCCATGCGCTGGCACCCGGACCGCAACGACCATCCGGAGGCAACTGAGCGCTTCAAGGTCATCAACGCTGCCTATGAACTGATCGCTACGGTCGACGCCGCTAAAGAGCCAAAAACCGAAACGCCGGACAACGCAGCGGCGGAGCGCGAGGCGCCGGAAGCGGAGGCCGAGGACAGCGTGCCCCGTGCCGCCGACATCCGCCTGAACCTGGAAGTCAGTCTGGAAGAAGCGGCAGCCGGTTGCCGCAAGACGATATGCGTCACCCGCGGCAAGGCCTGTGCGACCTGCGAAGGCAGCGGCGAGGCCGGGATGGTGCGGACGCGTTTCTGCGATGCCTGCCACGGCAGCGGCCGTGTGCACGACGCACACCGCCGGCTGGTCAAATGCGACGCCTGCGACGGTCGGGGCTTGTTCAAGGAGCGCATCTGCCCGGATTGTGGCGGTAGCGGCCGGGAATTGGCGGAGGTCAGCCTGAAGATCACCGTGCCGCCCGGCATGCTGCCCGGCGACGAACTGCGCCTGGCCGGGCAGGGCGAGCCGGGCGACGAAGTGCTCGAGGCCGGGCACCTCTACCTGACGCTGGTCATCCGCTCGCACCCGTTGTTCCAGTTGCATGGCCGCGATCTGCATTGCCGAATGCCGGCCAGTGCGCTGGCGATGATTGCCGGGGCGGAGATTGATTTGCCGTCGCTGGGCGGGACGCTCGCCCATACGCTGGAAGCTGGCGCCGCCGAGCCACGCCCATTGCGCTTGGCCGGCCGGGGCTATCCCGGGCGCGGCCGGAATCCGGCCGGTGATCTGGTGGTCGAGCTGGAGCCGGTGTTTCCACAGAAACTCAATGCCCGGCAGCGCAAACTGCTGCTGCAGGCCAATGCAGCGATGATGGGCGATCTGGCGGAAGCGCTGCCGGAAATCGCCGCCTGGCGGGCCAGTCACGGATTCGACTGAACCCCGTCAGGGGTGCGGGCGGGGATTGAAATTGTAGCGTTTGGGCAGGTCGACCGTCGCGATGGTCTGTATCGACTGGTGTTGCCAGCGGATATCGCCGCTGCCGCTTTCCATGAGATCGAGCAGGGCGTCTTCGCCGGCGGGACAGCCGCCGGGAGCATGGCATTCGGCGAGAAATCCTGCCAAATCGCGGTCGTCGAGCAAGCCGATGCCGAGTTCAGCGGCGAGCAGGATGCTGCCGCTGTCGTCCAGGTAGATTGCCTTAAGCGCCCCGGATGGGGCGCCGGTATGGCTGATGAAGGTGTCGCCGTGACGATGAAACACCCACGGCGTCGCGGCCAGTGCCACGAACACCCGTTGCGGGCCGTTCTGCACGAACCAGCGACCTGAGTCGTCGGAACCATACTGCCGGTTCATGAACGCGATCAGGCCGCGGTGCGTGACGCGCTCTCCCTGCAATCGCCAGTCGCCCCGCCGGTCGAGCGACAACCAGTCGTAACAGGCGGGGACGTTCGGCCACTTGGCGATGGCAGAGAGATCGACCATCAGTCCTCGTAGGCGGCCATCGGCGGGCAGGCACAGTTCAGGTTGCGGTCGCCGTACACATCGTCGATGCGATTGACGCTCGGCCAGAACTTGTTGGCCGCCACCCAGGGCAGCGGGAAGACGGCCTGCTGGCGGCTGTACGGGTGCTGCCAGTCGCCGTCGATGACGTCCGCCTGGGAATGCGGGGCATTCTTCAGCGGATTGTTGTCGGCCGTCCAGACGCCGTTCTCGATCTGGCGGATTTCCTCGCGGATGCCGATCATCGCCGCGATGAAGCGGTCGAGTTCAGCCTTCGATTCGGATTCCGTCGGCTCGACCATGATCGTGCCGGCGACCGGGAAGGACACCGTCGGCGCATGGAAACCGTAGTCCATCAGGCGCTTGGCGATGTCGATCTCGGCGATGCCGGTGGCAGCCTTGATCGGGCGGATGTCGAGAATGCACTCGTGCGCCACGCGCCCATTTTTCCCGACGTAGAGCACCGGGTAGTGCGCGTTCAGCTGCTGGGCGACGTAGTTGGCGTTGAGGATGGCAACCTGCGTCGCCTTCTTGACGCCGGCGCCGCCCAACATGGCCAGGTACATCCAGGAAATGGTCAGGATCGACGCCGAGCCGAAGGGGGCGGCGGAAACCGCGCCCTGGCCGGCATTGACGCGGCTGGCGTCGCCGGTCGGCTGGACGACGTGGTCGGCCATGAACGGCGCCAGATGGGCCTTGAGGCCGATCGGGCCCATGCCCGGTCCGCCGCCGCCGTGCGGGATGGCGAAGGTCTTGTGCAGGTTCATGTGGCTGACGTCGGCGCCGATGAAGCCGGGCGCGGTCAGGCCAACCTGGGCGTTGAGGTTGGCGCCGTCCATGTACACCTGGCCGCCGTTGGCATGGACGATGGCGCAGATTTCGCGGATCGCTTCCTCGAACACGCCGTGCGTGGACGGGTAGGTGATCATCAGGCAGGCCAGATCGTTGGCGTGTGCCTCGGCCTTGGCCTTCAGGTCGGTAACGTCCACGTTGCCGTTCTCGTCGCAATCGACGACCACCACCTTCATGTTGGCCATCTGGGCGGTGGCCGGGTTGGTGCCGTGCGCCGACTTGGGAATCAGGCAGACGTTGCGGTGTTCCTCGCCGCGGCTGGCGTGGTAGCGGTCGATGGCGACCAGGCCGGTGTATTCGCCCTGGGCGCCGGAGTTCGGCTGCATGCAAATGGCGTCGAAGCCGGTGACGGTCTTCAGCCATTCGGTCAGGCCGCCGATCATTTCCAGGTAGCCGGCCGCCTGGTCGCGCGGCGCGAACGGGTGCATGCCGCCGAATTCAGGCCAGGTGACCGGGATCATCTCGCTGGTCGCGTTCAGCTTCATGGTGCAGGAACCGAGCGAAATCATCGAGTGATCAAGCGCCAGATCCTTGTTCTGCAGCGACTTCAGGTAGCGCAGCATCTCGTGTTCGGTATGGTGCGTGTTGAATACCGGGTGCTGGAGCACGGCATCGCTGCGGATCAATGCATCGGGCAGGGCGGAATCGGCGGCGGCGACCTGGGCGTCGATGGTCTCCATGTCGAGCGTGACCTGGGTCATCAGCTTGAACAGGGTGGCGACATCGTTGCGGGTCGTCGTTTCGTCGAAGGAAATACCGAGCACACCGGCCGCAACGCGGCGCAGGTTGTAACCGGCGGCCAGGGCGTCGAGATAGACCGTCTCGGCGCGGGCGCCGAGGTCGAGGTGCACGGTGTCGTAGAACTGCTTGGTCAGCACGCTGACGCCGGCGCGCTTGAGGCCTTCGGCGAGGATCGCGGTCAGGCGGTGGATGCGGCCGGCGATGATGCGCAGGCCTTCGGCACCGTGATAGACGGCGAACATGCCGGCCATGTTGGCCAACAGCACCTGCGAGGTGCAGATGTTGGAGTTGGCCTTCTCGCGACGGATATGCTGCTCGCGGGTCTGTAGCGTCATACGGTAGGCGGTCTTGCCGCGGGCATCCTTGGAGACGCCGATGATGCGGCCCGGCATCGAGCGGACGTAGGCTTCGCGGGTGGCGAAGAAGGCGGCGTGCGGGCCGCCGAAGCCCATCGGAATGCCGAAGCGCTGGCTGGAACCGAGCGCAATGTCGGCGCCCATGGCGCCGGGCGACTTGAGCAGGACCAGCGCCATCAGGTCGCTGGCGACGGCGACCGTCGTGCCCCGGGCCTTGAGGCCGGCGATCAGGGGGCTGAGGTCGCGGACTTCGCCGTTGTCGCCGGGGTACTGGAGCAGGGCGCCGAAATAGTCGTCGGCAGTGGTTTTTGCTTCATTTTCAGCGTCGACCGTAGCAATGACCAGTTCGAAGCCAAAATAGGCGGCACGAGTCTTGACCACATCGATGGTCTGCGGGAAGCAGTTGGCATCGACCAGGAAACGATTCGATTTCGACTTGGAAACGCGGCGCGCCATGGTCATCGCCTCGGCGGCGGCGGTTGCCTCGTCGAGCAGCGAGGCGTTGGCGATTTCCAGCCCGGTCAGGTCGACGACCATCTGCTGGAAATTGAGCAGCGCTTCCAGGCGGCCCTGGGCGATCTCGGCCTGGTAGGGCGTGTAGGCGGTGTACCAGCCCGGGTTTTCCATGACATTGCGCAGGATGACCTTGGGCGTCAGCGTGTCGTAATAGCCCATGCCGATGCAGGACTTGTTGATCACGTTCTTGCCGGCGATGGCCTTGAGGTCGGCCAGCGCCTCGTGTTCGCGGCGCGGGGCGGGCAGCGGCAGGTCGGCCGGCAGGCGGATGGCGGCCGGCACGGTCTGGTCGATCAGCTGGTCGAGACTGGCGGCGCCAATGGTCGCCAGCATGGCGGCCATTTCGGTGGCGCAGGGGCCGATGTGACGGTCAATGAACTCGTCGTGCTGCTCCAGCGCGGAGAGCGGTGTATTCAGCGGCATGGGGCGTCCTTGCTTATTCGGCGTCGGCAACGGCTTGGTAGGCGGCGGCGTCGAGCAGGGCAGCGACATCGGCGGCGTTGTCCGGCGTCAGCTTGAACAGCCAGGCGGCGTAGGCGTCCTGGTTGACCGATTCCGGCGCATCGGCGGCAGCCTGGTTCACTTCGCTGACGGTGCCGCCGATCGGGGCGTAGACGTCGGCGGCGGCCTTGACCGATTCGACGACGGCGATTTCCTTGCCGGCGACGTAATGGGCGCCGACTTCCGGCAGTTCGACGAAAACGAGGTCGCCGAGGGCTTCCTGGGCGTGGTCGCTGATGCCGACGGTGACGCTGCCGTCGGCGTTGACCAGGACCCACTCGTGGGAGGCGGTGTACTTGAGGTTGGACGGGACGTTGGACATGGTTTTCTCCTGAGTGGGTGAATTAGATGACGGCTTTGCCGTGGCGGGCGAATACGGGTTTGGTGACCTTGGCCTTGAGCAGCTTGCCGCGGATATCG